>LJVB01000017.1 GCA_001304215.1 Acidithiobacillales bacterium SM1_46
CAGCATGCGCGGAAACGGTAGCGCATTTTCCGTGCCGCTCCTAGCGTGCGCCAATTGCGTTACGCCGCGCGCGGCGGGAGGTTATTATTCACCACGATGAACCAGACCATCGAGCTCAGTACCGAGTTACGGCGCAACTACCTGTTCGCCGACATGAGCGAAGAGCACCTCGCCAAGCTGCTCACGACCGCACAGGAACTTGGGCTGCAACCGGGCGATCCGGTATTTCGACAAGGCGAACCGGCCGAGCGTTTCTATTTCATGCGCGAGGGATTGGTTAAGCTGTTTCGCCTCTCCCCGGAGGGCGACGAGAAAATCATCGAGCTCATGCGCACCGGCGAAACCTTTGCCGAGGCGGTGATGTTCATGGGTACACACGGTCGGTATCCGGTCAATGCCGAAGCGGTGAGCGAGGCACGTGTGGTCGCGTTCGATCAGAAGACCTTTCTCAAGCTGCTCGACGATTCGCGCGACGCCTGTTTTGGCCTGCTGGCCTCGATGAGTCGACGGCTGCACCTGTTGGTGAACCAGATCGAAAGTCTCACGCTCCAGAACGCGACCTACCGGCTGGTCGCCTACCTGCTCGAGCAGATCCCGGGTGATCGCACCCAGCATACCGATGTCGAGCTCACCACACCGAAAGCAGTTATCGCCTCGCGGCTGGCGATCCAACCCGAGACCCTCTCGCGCATCCTGAGCCGATTGCGCCAGGGAGGACTGATCGAGGTGCAGGGCAACCACATCCTGGTGCGCAACGTGCAGGCGCTGCGCAACCTCGTGCATATGTCCCCGGGAGAGCATTGAATGCCACCGCGCGAAACCGCTACCAGTCTGGGCCGTCCGGCCGGTGTATGGAGCCCAGGGTGCACGGGCACGCTATACCATTAATATGGTATCAGGCGGGCTTTAACGCGAACCGAAGGCGCAACCCCTGATGAGCGACAAGCTTACCCATCTCAATGACCGCGGCGAAGCGCATATGGTCGACGTCGGCGCGAAGAACATCACGACGCGCGAGGCGGTGGCCGAGGGCCGAATCTTGATGCAGCCAGCGACACTGCGCCTCATTCTCGAAGGCGGGCACAAGAAGGGAGACGTATTTGCAGTCGCGCGCATCGCCGCCATCATGGCCGCCAAACGTACCGCCGACTTGATACCACTCTGTCATCCCATCGCCCTGACAGCGGTGGAAGTTGATCTTTCCGCAGAGGAGCATTCCGCAGCTGTGCATTGCCGCGCCACCGTCCGGACCGCAGGCCAGACCGGCGTCGAGATGGAAGCGCTCACCGCGGTGCAGGTTGCACTGCTAACCATCTACGACATGTGCAAGGCGCTGGATCGAGGCATGACCATCACCGATGTGCGCCTGCTCTCCAAGCGCGGCGGAAAGTCAGGCGAGTGGAAGCTATGACCGCACGCATCGTCGGGTCATGACAGACTGTCGTCTGTCGGGACCACGCCGTCTGCGATATGCTGATTCCCATCTTGTCAGTCTGACCGAGGAAACAATCATGAACAAGAATGTGGGCCGAGCCGATAAGGTTTTTCGCATCGTTGCGGGGCTCGCGTTGCTGAGTCTCATCTTTATCCTGGAAGGAAACGCCCGATGGTGGGGTCTCATCGGCCTGCTTCCGCTTGGCACGGCGCTGATCAGCTGGTGCCCGGCCTATGTCCCCTTTGGCATCAGTACCCGCAAGAACTAGCGCCCTAGAGCGCGCCTGCTTCCTTGAGAAGCGCGGCGACGCGCTGTGCGAGCAGGCGATAGCCGGCGGCATTGGGATGGATGGGGTCACTCTTCATTGAACGATTGCCCTCGATCCTCGAGAGGATGTCCCCGTCGTAAGGCAACTTCAGTTCGTGCGCGAGCTTACGGTAGAAATCCGGGACGGCGCGCGCGAGATTCGGGGCCGGCACGCCTAGCAGCACCACGCTGACGCCTTGCGATCGCGCGGCGAGTACCATACTGCGCAAATTGGCGTCAATCGTCCGCGCGTCGCGCCCACGCAGCAGGTCGTTGCCGCCGTGGCACAACACCAACAGCTGCGGGCGCACGTCGGCGAGTAGTGCCGGCAGCCGCTCGCGTCCCTCAGCGCTAACCTCTCCCGGCACCCCCGCATTCACCACCGGTCGCCCAATGAGTTGCGCAAGAATGGCCGGATAGGCGGCCGCCTCCTCGGCGCCGGTGCCAGCCGTGAGGCTGTCGCCAAACGCGAGGACCACGGCATCCGGCGCGAGTTTCGGCAAGCGCGGCGTCGATGGCGAGCAGGCGGCGAGCGACAGTGCAAGCGCAATAAGCCCGAGCAGCATTGCCGGCGGCACGAGGCGGTTTGGCAGAAGTCCCGGCATTTCGGGGATTATTGATGTGTCAGGTTAGGCATTCAAGGCGCACAGCACTTACAATAGCCCGACTTTCGCCCCGCCTGACGTGGATCAAGGTCGGGGTACCCGGACGCCCCGATACTTCTCCAACCTCATTCGACTTAGAGAACGCATGTCCCGCGCCGAATTGAGACTGGCCAACGGTTTCACGTTTGCCGACCTCCAGAAACCCGAATCACTCGCCCGGCTGGATGCCGACTTCCTCAAGCGCCTGGCCACGCGTGATGCACCAGCGCACGAAAAGCTGCTCGTCCAGCGCACCGGCAAGGCGTTCACGCCACTTGAGGCGAGCGAGCTCTTGCTCGCCTGTGGCCCGGTGCTCGAGGATTTCATCGCCGAACTGTTCGGGGTGCAGAAGGAAGTGCAGACCACTCAGGCAGCCACGGTTGCACATGATCCGGTCTTCGCGTTCAAGAAGCTTTTCGTCCAGCGCCGTGCACGGCGTCGCCTGCTGAAGAAGGAAGAACTGGAGAGCTTTACCGAACTCGATGCGTGGCTTGGGGGCGAACTGAAGCAGCAGGCGCAGGAAGGCAGCGACCGCGAATTAGCCGTCGCGCGCTACGGCGAGCGACTTCTGAAAGACGAAAAGGCAGGCGCCGAGGCAATCGAAAAACTCACGCGCTGGTGCATTCGCGCACTCAGCACCGCCGAGGGCAAGGCGGCAGTTCACGGCTGGGTGAGCTTCAAGCTCCCTGAAGGCACCGATCATCACAATCTCGTCCCGATCGTTGCGCTCCCGGGCGATTCGCTCGGTCGCATCGAGGGACTGGCGGATGCCCGTCGCCTGCGCGACGGCTTCAAGCTGACCGATCGGCGCTACGGCGCGCGCGAAGTACAAAGCGAAATTCACTACTGCATTTACTGTCACGATCACGACGGCGACTTCTGCTCGAAGGGGTTCCCGGAAAAGAAGGGTGAACCCGACAAGGGTCTCAAGATCAACCCGCTCGGCGTGACACTCACCGGCTGCCCGCTCGACGAAAAGATCTCCGAGATGCACAGCCTGAAAAAATCCGGATACACGATTGCGGCGCTTGCCATGATCACGGTCGACAATCCGATGTGCGCGGCAACCGGGCACCGCATCTGCAACGATTGCATGAAGGGCTGCATTTACCAGAAGCAGGAGCCGGTCAACATCCCGCAGACCGAAACCCGCATCCTGACCGATGTGCTGGCGCTGCCGTGGGGCGTGGAAATCTACGACCTGCTGATTCGCTGGAATCCGCTGCGCGCGCGCCAGTGGCTGCCCAAGCCGTACAACGGGTTGAAGGCGCTGGTGCTCGGCATGGGACCGGCGGGCTTTACGCTTTCGCACCACCTGCTGATGGAGGGCTTCGCGGTGGTTGGCGTCGAGGGACTCAAGATCGAGCCGCTGCCTGCCGACATCGTCGCGCAGCCGGTACGCGACTACGGCACCCTCGAGGAAGCTCTCGATGCGCGGGTCATGGCCGGATTCGGCGGCGTGGCCGAATACGGCATCACGAATCGCTGGGACAAGAATTTTCTCAAGCTTGTCTATCTCTCGCTTGCCCGGCGAGAGCACTTTCAGGTGTTTGGCGGAGTGCGCTTCGGCGGCACGCTCACGGTCGAAGATGCCTGGCATCTCGGCTTCCAGCACATCGCCATCTGCATCGGGGCCGGATTGCCGCAGGCGTTGCCGGTGCCGAAGAGCCTCGCGCCAGGCATGCGCCAGGCAAATGACTTCCTCATGGCGCTGCAGCTCTCCGGCGCGGCGCGCAGCACCGGCCTTGCCAACCTGCAGGTACGGTTGCCGGCGGTGGTGATCGGCGGGGGGCTCACCGGCGTCGACACGGCTACTGAGGTCCAAGCCTATTACATCGTGCAAGTGGAAAAGACCCTTGCACGCTACCGGGCGCTCGCGGAACAGCTCGGCGAGGCGAAGGTGCGTGCCGGACTCGATGAAGCCTCACTGCGCATCCTCGATGAATTCCTCGAACATGGCCGAACCGTACTGGCCGAGCGTGCCCGCGCGGCACGCGCCGACGAGGCTCCGGATTTCACCAAGCTGATTCGCCAATGGGGGGGCGTCACGATCGCCTACCGCAAGGGCATGAACGACTCGCCGGCCTATATCCGCAATCACGAGGAAATCACCAAGGCCTTCGAGGAAGGGATCTTCTATGCTGAGGGCCTGGAGCCCAAGGAAGTCCTGACTGATCGCGACGGCCAGGCCGAGGCACTGCGCTGCCGGCGCGCCCGGCGTGGCGAGGACGGCAAGTGGACCGACAGCGGGGAGGAAGTCGTGGTGCCGGCCCGCGCCATTCTGGTGGCTACCGGCGCCCGCCCGAATATCGCCTACGAGTTCGAACACAAGGGCCACTTCGAGAAGACGAAGGGCCAGTATCAGACCAACCGCGACGTCGCCGGCCGACTCGAGCCCGTCGCAACCCTCGGGCACTGCAAGCAGGACTTTGGACCGTTTACTTCCTATGGTGTGAAGGGCCACCGCATCAGCTTTCTTGGCGACACTCACCCCGTATTTCACGGCAGCGTCGTCAAAGCCGTTGCATCCGCCCAGAAAACCTACCCCAAGATCGTCGCCGTCTTTGGAGAGCGTGCCGACGCACGCGGCGATGCCGCAGAATACCAGCGCTTCCGTATCGGCATTCAGGATTCCCTCGCGGCCCGCGTCGAGCGCGTCGAGCGACTGGCACCAGGGGTCGTAGAGCTCACGGTGCGCGCGCCGCAAGCGGCGCGGAAATTCCGGGCCGGACAGTTCTTCCGTGTGCAGACGTTCGAAACCCGCGCGCCGGTGGTCAATGGCACGCGCCTGATGACCGAGCCACTTGCCCTGTATGGAAGCCGTGTCGATGCGGACAAGGGGCTGGTGTCGGCGATCGTGCTGGAAAACGGGGCGAGCTCGCGCCTCGTCGCCACACTACAACCCGGCGATCCGATAGCGTTCATGGGTCCGACCGGTGTACGGGCCTTCGCCGCCGAAAAGAGTGGCGAGACCTATCTATTCGTGGGCGGCGTGCTCGGCGCGGCACAAATTCGCAGCGTCGGCGCGGCCCTGCGCGCCGGCGGCAACAAGGTACTCTACGCAGCAGCCTTCGACTCCGCCGCGCAGGTGTTTCATCAAGACGAGCTCGAAGCTGCCGCCGATGCGATTGTCTGGATCACGCGCGAGGGCGAACCCCTCGCACCGCGCCGAGCGCAAGACCGCTCCGTCACTGCCGACATCATCGACGCCATCGCGCAATATGCCACCGGCAAACTTGGCGAGCCCACGATCCGACTTGAGGACGTCACTCGCCTCTGGATCAGCGGTTCAAGCTGTCTGGTGCGCCGACTGCGCGACGCGCGCGGCAAGGAGCTTGCTCCTTATTTGGTAAAACAACCCACGACCACGGCATCGATCTCAACCCCGATGCAGTGCATGCTGAAGGGCGTATGCTCACAGTGCCTGCAGTGGCAAATCGATCCGCATACCGGCCAGCGCACCAAGGCGGTATTTAGCTGCTCTTGGCAGGATCAGCCGCTCGACATCGTCGATCTCGACAATCTCGACGAGCGCCTGGCGCAAAACAAGGTACAGGAACACCTTACCAATCTCTGGCTCGATCACCTCCTCGAGACCGGTCAGGTAAGTCGCATTTAGCCGCGCCCGGACGGCTACTTTCGCAGCAACCAGAACAGCAGCGAGAGGATCGCGCTGATCAGAATCATGCTGGTGATGGGAAAGTAGAATCGGAAGTTTTCGCGCTCGATCACGATATCGCCGGGCAGGCGGAACAGTCCGAGTTTTTCCAGCCACGGCCAGGCGATACCGGCGATCACAATCGCGATACCGAGCGTGATGAGAAAACGGCTCATGGCCGCGATCTTACCGCCAGGAAAGCGAGCAACTCATCTCGCCTTATCATGGCGTCGGCATAGCCGAGCGAGATCAGTTCGCGGCAATAGGGTTTTTCAAACAGCAGGTAGCTCACCAGATTCGCGCCAGCGCGATTCCCTGCCCCGATGCCGCGCAGCAGGAAGCGCACTGGCCGGGGCAGCCGATGGGCATGGCGCGCGGCGATGCGCTCGATGTCCTGCGAGGGCGAGATGACCAGCGCATCGACCTGCCGCAGCGTCACTCCTCCCTCGACGCGCTGCTGGGGGGGAATGAGGCTGACGGTACGATTGATGCGTTGCAGACGTTCGAGATCGGCTTCGAGGCTGTCAAGAAAAATACTGTTCAGAACGTGGCCCGCGACCTGGGCGAGCGTGGGATAAGGCGGATCGTGCTCGCGCGGCGCTCTAGCGGGGCTGTCATAGCGAACACCGATTACCAGCACGCGGTCCGCGCCAAGATGCAGCGCCGGACTGATGGGTGCAATTTGCCGCAGAGATCCGTCGCCAAAATATTCGCGATTGATCTTGACCGCTGCGAACACAAGAGGAATCGCGGAAGAAGCGAGTAAGTGATCGACGGAGAGGCGCGTAGCGCTACCCACGCGGCGCGCACGCTGCCATGGGGCAATGCTGTCGGCACCCTGATAAAACGAGACGGACTGGCCGGACGAAAAACCCGCTGCTGTGACGGACACGGCATGGAGCGCGCCGGCATCGATTGCCTGCTGGATCTTCTCCATCGGCAGGTAATGCTCGAGGAGCGCCGCGAGTGGTGATCGATCGAGCAACGCCTGAGGATTGCGCTTGCCAAGACCGCCGAGCATCAGGGCGGCAAGCCAGCGCGCCCCGCTCGCGGCGATACCGGTAGCGTCGGCTCTAAAAACGCGCTCGACATGGAAGTTGCGCCAGATGTAGTTAAGCCGTCGCACCGCGTCGTGAAAATTGAGCGCGTAGGCGGCAAGCGCGGCCGCATTAATCGCTCCCGCCGAGGTGCCGCTCAAAATGGGGAACGGGTTGGGCGCTCCGGGCGGCAGCAGCTCGGCAACTGCCTTCAGCACCCCCACCTGGTAGGCGGCGCGCGCGCCGCCCCCCGCCATGACGAGACCGACCTTGGGTCTGGTGCCTTCCGTCACCGCTGTTTCTCGTTGCGATGTTCTGACCGGTGGATCCGCGGTAAGCTCGTTAGCGGCCGCGCTGTTTCAAGCATAGCGTAAAAGATATAAGTCTCTTTACCCTGTCGGGCTAGCCGCCAAACACCTTACATCGTCGCAGGAGCACTGCATGGCAAATCTCGGTCACGTGGTCTTTTACGTGCGCAACCTTGAACGTTCGGTCGCCTTCTACCGCGATGTCGTGGGTCTTGCGCTGGTGGGGAGGATCTTTCGCGGCAGGGCAGCGATGCTCAGCGGCGGGCGCACCCACCACGAGCTGCTGCTGATTGAGGTGGGCGATCTGGAGGGTCCGCCGAAGGGGGCACGGATCGGGCTCTACCACGTCGGCTGGAAGGTCGGCGAGGACCTGGATGCGTTGCGTGCTGCCCGCGAGCGCGTGCGCGCGGCCGGCCACCCGATTGAGGGTCAGTCCGACCACACCGTCAGCCAGTCTCTTTATCTACGTGATCCGGATGGCAACGAGCTCGAACTGTACGTCGACGACCCGCGCATCGACTGGTCCAATGATCTCTCCTGGCTCGAGGCACCGGTAAAGCCGCTGCATCTGTGACGATCGGCACCCGGCTAACTTGAGGAAACCAATCGGTTAACGCGCGGGCTGGAGGCCTGTTCTGCTAGACTCGGTGCCAGAAACGACAACGGAGACCGTTATGGCATCCCAAGTAACTGAAGAAATGGTGTATCAGGCGCTGCGCACGGTTGACGATCCTGAGTTGCGGCACAACGTGGTCGAGCTTGGTTTCATCCAGGAAATCGATATCGTCGATGACTACGTACATATCGACATTCAGCTCACCACCCCCCATTGCCCATTTGCCGACACCATCGTCACGCGTATTCGCGATGCCGTGCAGGACTTGCAGGGCGTAAACCGCGTGGAAGTTGAGCGCGTCTGTCTGAAGGAAGCCTAGCCACACCCGCTCTCCGCCTCCGACCAGAAGGCGGTGACACCTGACTTGCCGCCCGCGATAATATCGCCTGACCTGCTTGGGCGAATTGTCGCCACCACATCGAAATTCTATCCAGACGCCGTGAGTGATCCGTTGCGTGACCGGACCCTGGCACTCGCCGGGGTGTTTCAGGCGGCCCGCCTGACCCAGCAGCTTGCGCGCGAAGGCCAAGCCGACAAGCGGTCATTCGCCACCAGTGTGCGCAGCATCCTCGCGCTCGAAGCGCCGACCACCGACGCGGTATATGGCGGTACCGCTGGCCTCGGACTTGGCCTCACCATGCTGCGCGACAAGCTGACCGGCGACACCAGCCAGGCTGACATCGAGGTGGCGCGCTACGTGATCGCGCTAATGCAGCTCGAGGCGGTGCTTGGTCGCCAGCCTGACATGCTGGAGGCGATCGGCAAGGGCATCCAGGCGATCGAACAGCAGATGAAGTTTTTTGCCACCGAGGAGTCGGACCCCGACACGATTCACCCGACGCTTACCGACAAGCTCGCGGAACTCTACCAGCAAACCATCAGCACGCTTGCGCCACGCATCATGGTGAACGGCGAGCACGGCTATCTTCAGAATCCGGCCATCGCCGCGAAGGTACGCGCTGCGCTCTTGGCCGGGATTCGCTCGGCGGTACTGTGGCGTCAGAAAGGCGGCTCGCGTTGGCAGCTACTGTTCCTGCGCAAGCGCATCGCCGCCGAAGCTGACGAACTGCTGCGCCACGTCGGTTAGAACGCCGGGGGATCGTGAGCAAGCGACGCATTGCACCACGCGCGCTGATGCTGGTAGTGGCGCTTGGAGCCGTCGGGGCATCACCGTCGGCACGCGCCAGCTGCGGCGCGGCATTTTGTAGCCTCAACACGCAATGGGATGCCCAGGGCGTCTGGACCGATTCGGGTTGGCGGGTCGACCTGCGGTACGAATATATCGATCAGAACCAGCTGCGCAGCGGCCGGAACGAGACGGAACCCGCCGGCGTCCCTGACACCCACGACGAGATTCGCACACTCAGTCGCAATCTGCTGGTGGGAGTCGACTACACCGTCAACAAGTCGTGGGGCATGTCGCTTCTCGTGCCACTCATTCAGAGGGATCACAATCACATCTACAATGACGTCGCACCAGAAGAGGAATCATGGAAGTTTCGCTCCGTTGGCGATCTGCGTGTGCTGGGACGCTATCGCGCTCCGTTCGAAAACGCCGCTGCAGGGGTTCAGTTTGGCCTCAAACTTCCCACCGGAAAGTTCGATGAGACCAACGATGCCGGTGAAGCCGCAGAACGCACATTGCAACCCGGCACTGGCACGACAGACACTTTGCTCGGCCTGTACTACCACCGCAGCCCGGCCGGCAGCGATACCACGCTGTTTACTCAGGCCCTTTGGCAGCGGCCGCTCGACGAGCGAGACGGCTATGCTCCCGGACAACGGCTGTCATTTGATCTCGGGCTTCGCTATGCAATGACGCACACTGCAAGTGCGCAACTGCAGCTCAATTTCCTCTGGAAGGGTCGCGACGTGGGGATTAACGCCGAACCCGACGACACGGGCGGCCGCTACCTCTTCATCAGCCCCGGGCTCAGCTATTTGCTCGGCACGAATACTCAGCTCTACGGGTTCGTGCAGCTCCCGCTTTACCAGTACGTCAACGGTACGCAGCTAACCGCTGACTGGGCGGCCGTGGCCGGATTCAGCTGGAAATTATGAGAATCCACGCCTTTCTGCCGCCGCACTGCGCGCAAAACGAAAGGCCTTTCAGCCGGCGAGTTTCTTCTTGAGCAGCTCGTTGACCTGCTGGGGATTGGCCTTGCCCCGGGTAGCCTTCATCACCTGACCGACGAAGAACCCGAATAACGCCTCCTTGCCGGCCCGGTACTGCTCGAGCTGCGCGGTGTTCTTGGCGATCACCTCGTCGATCGCCTTTTCGATGGCACCGGTATCGGTGATCTGCTTGAGGCCCTTCTTGGCGATGACCGCATCGGCATCGCCCTCGCCCGCCCACATCGCCTCAAGGACTTCCTTGGCAATCTTGCCTGAGATGGTGTTGTCGGCGATACGCTGCACCAGCCCGGCAATCATCTTGGCGGATACCGGTGACTCGGCGATGTCCTTGTTGTCGAGATTCAGGTAGCCGGACAGCTCCACCGCGATCCAGTTTGCAACGATCTTGGGATCACCCTTGGACTCGCGTACCGCCGTTTCGTAGTACTCGGCCATCTCGCGCGAGCTGGTCAGCACGCCAGCATCGTAGCGATTCAGCCCGTACTGGCTCATGAAGCGGGCGCGCCTGGCATCCGGCAACTCCGGCAAGGTTGCCTGCACCTCGCGCACGAAGGCCTCATCCACAACGAGCGGCGGTAGATCGGGGTCCGGAAAATAACGATAGTCCATCGCCTCTTCCTTGCTGCGCATCGAGCGGGTCTGGTCCTTGTCGGCGTCATACAGGCGCGTCTCCTGCACCACGCTCTTGCCAGACTCGATCAGATCGATCTGACGCTCGATCTCGAACTCGATCGCCTTCTCGACGAAGCGGAACGAGTTGACGTTCTTGATCTCGGCACGGGTGCCGAACTTCGGATCGCCCTTGCGCCGCACCGAGACGTTGGCGTCGCAACGGAACGAGCCTTCCTGCATGTTGCCATCGCAAATGCCAAGGTACACGACCAGCTGGTGAAGCTTCTTCATGTACGCCACGGCTTCCTTCGCCGAGCGAAGATCCGGCTCCGAAACGATCTCCAGCAACGGCGTGCCGGCGCGGTTGAGATCGATGCCGGTCATGCCGTGAAAGTCCTCATGCAGCGATTTGCCGGCGTCCTCCTCAAGATGCGCACGCGTGATGCCGATCAGCCTTTCGTGGCCGTCGAGCTCAATCGTGAGGCTTCCCTTCGCAACCACCGGGATCTCATACTGGGAAATCTGGTAACCCTTGGGGAGGTCCGGATAGAAATAGTTCTTGCGCGCGAACACCGAGCGGTGATTGATTTGCGCGCCGATGGCAAGCCCGAACTTGACCGCCATGCGTGCGGCCTGTTCGTTGAATACGGGCAGGACACCGGGCAGCGCGATATCGACCGCGCAGGCCTGGGTGTTGGGCTCCGCCCCGTAGCGAGTGGCAGCACCGGAGAACGCCTTGCTCCGGGTCGAAAGCTGGGCGTGGATCTCAAGACCGATGACGCTCTCCCATTCCATCAGTCGAACCCCTTCGGCAGGCGACGGTGCCAGTCGGTCGCCTGTTGATACTGGTGCGCGACGTTGAGCAATCGCTCCTCGCCGAAATAGCGGCCGATAATCTGCAGGCCGACGGGCAGACCCTTGCCGTCGAAACCGGCCGGAATCGAAAGGCCCGGAAGGCCGGCCAGATTCACCGAGATCGTGTAAATGTCCGACAAATACATCGATACCGGATCATCGCTCTTAGCCCCGAGTTTGAAGGCCGTGGTTGGGCTGGTCGGACCCATGATGACGTCGCACACTTCGAACGCCTGCTCGAAGTCCTGCGCAATCAGGCGCCGCAGGCGCTGCGCTTTGAGGTAGTAAGCGTCGTAGTAGCCAGCCGACAGGGCATAGGTGCCAATCATGATGCGCCGCTTGACCTCTGCGCCGAACCCCTGCGCGCGGGTCTTGCAGTACATGTCGATGAGATCCTTGTATTCCGCGGCGCGGAAGCCGTAGCGCACGCCGTCGTAGCGCGACAGATTGGACGAGGCCTCGGCCGGCGCCAGCACGTAGTAGCAGGGAATGGCGAGGCTCGAGTTGGGCAGCGACACCTCGACCGTTTGCGCGCCGAGCTTGCGGTACTCTGCGATCGCCGCCTCGACTGCCTTGGCGACATCCGCGCTCAAGCCGTCGCCGAAGTATTCCTTCGGAAGACCGATGCGCAGACCCTTGAGGGGATGATCCAGCGCGGCAACGAAGTCCGGCACCGGCGCATCGACGGAGGTGGAGTCGCGTTGATCAAAGCCGGCCATGACACCGAGCAAGAGTGCCGCGTCCTCTGCGCTCTGGGTCATGGGACCGCCTTGGTCAAGCGACGAGGCGAAGGCGATCATGCCGTAGCGCGATACTCGCCCGTAGGACGGCTTGAGCCCGGTGAGATTCGTGAGCGCCGCCGGCTGGCGAATGGAGCCGCCCGTATCGGTGCCGGTGGCCGCGGGCGCGAGGCGTGCCGCCACCGCCGCCGCCGAACCGCCGGAGCTGCCGCCCGGGACGGTAGTCGGATCCCAGGGGTTTCTCACCGGGCCAAAATGGGATGTCTCGTTCGACGAGCCCATGGCGAACTCATCCATGTTGGTCTTGCCAAGCAGCACGGCCCCGGCACCGCTGAATCGGGCGATGGCAGTTGCATCGTAAGGCGCGATGAAGCTCGACAACATCTTCGAGCCGCAGGTGGTAAGCCAGCCATCCGCACAGAAAATGTCTTTTTGCGCGACCGGGATCCCGGTGAGTGCCGCGGCTTCGCCCTTGGCGCGACGGGCATCAGCAGCGCGCGCCTGCGCCAGGGACTTCTCGGGATCGACCGTGATGAAGGCGTTGAGATCCCGATACTTACTAATACGATCGAGGAACAGCTGCGTCAGCTCGACGCTTGAAACGGCCTTGCTGGCCAGCGCACGGGAGAGTTCCGCAACGGTTTTTTTGAACATGGGGCGGCAGGCGCGCGGGCTATTCGATGACCTTGGGCACCAGGTAGAGCCCAGCCTCGGTGGCAGGGGCCACGGCCTGGAAACGCTCCCGCTGGTCAGCTTCGCTGACGGCGTCGGCCCGCAGCCGCAGACCGGCATCATTCGGGTGCGCCATCGGCTCCACGCCGGTCGTATCGACCGCGTTCATCTGCTCGATCAGGCCGAGAATCCGGCTGAGCGACTCGGCGTAGGCGGAGCTCTCCGCCTCACTGATCTCCAAGCGAGCGAGATGGGCGATTTTGCGTACCTGGTCGCGGTCGAGGGACATGGGGTATCGGTCGGCAAGGCGCCAACGGCAGCCGGCGCGGCGCGACACCATACCATAGATGACTGCCGCCGTTGAACCCGCATGGGGCGGTTGCTACAGTTACCGAAGTCAGCTGTTCCCCCACAACGTTCACCCAAAAAGCCGTCAAGCAGGTACACCCCGGATGCTCAGAAAGTTTCTTGGAATCATTTCCAGCGATATCGCTATCGACCTCGGTACCGCCAACACCCTTATCTACATGCGCGACCGGGGAATCGTACTGAACGAACCTTCGGTCGTCGCAATTCGCCAGGAGTTCGGGGGGCGCGGCTCACGCTCAATCCTTGCGGTCGGCCACGAGGCCAAGAAGATGCTGGGGCGCACACCGGGCTCCATTCAGGCGATTCGGCCGATGAAAGACGGCGTGATCGCCGACTTCACCGTCACCGGCGAGATGTTGAAGTACTTTATCCGCAAGGTGCACGAGAGCCGCATGTTCCAGCCTAGCCCGCGCATCGTGATCTGCGTCCCCTTTGGCTCGACACAGGTCGAGCGGCGCGCGATCCGTGAATCGGCGATGAGCACCGGAGCGCGCGAGGTGCATCTCATCGAGGAGCCGATGGCGGCTGCAATCGGCGCCGAACTCCCCATCAGCGATCCAACCGGCTCGATGGTGCTCGACATCGGCGGCGGCACAAGCGAGGTGGGGGTGATATCGCTCGGCGGCATCGTCTACGGCCACTCGCTGCGAATTGCCGGCGACAAGATGGACGAGGCGATCGTGAATTATGTACGCCGCAAGTACGGCATCCTGATTGGCGAGGCAACCGCCGAACAGGTGAAAAAGGACATTGGCACAGCCTGGGAAAGCAGCGACGTGCGTCACATGGAGATCAAGGGCCGGCACATCGCCGACGGCGTGCCGCGTGCCGTCAACCTTTCCTCGCAGGAAGTGTACCTGGCACTGTCAGAAAGCCTGAATGGAATTGTCGCCGCCATCAAGACCGCGCTCGAACAAACACCACCGGAGCTCGGCGCGGACATCGCGGAAAAGGGCATGTTGGTGTCGGGTGGCGGCGCGCTGCTGCATGATCTCGACCGCATGCTGATGGAACAGACTGGCTTGCCCGTCATCATCGCAGACGATCCGCTCACCTGCGTGGTGCGCGGATGCGGCCGTGCACTGATGGAGGCCGAAAAGCTCGGCGACGTATTTGTCTACGAATAGGTCTGTCGTGGTAGTCGCATGATTCACGTCTTCGGCCGGCCGCTGCGGCCGCCGTCCCAGCTTACGCGACTGATCCTGCTCGGGGTGCTCGCCGCTGCACTGATGGTGCTGGATCATCGTAGCAACCAGCTCGCCAAAATTCGCAGCGCGCTCAGCCTCTTGGCTGCACCGATCCACTTCCTCGCCGCCCTGCCGGCCCGCGCCGGCGGCAGCATGACCGAGTTCTTCACCACGCGCGATGCGCTACGCAGCGACAACGACCGGTTGCAGGCGGAACGCGAGATCCTCATGGCACGCCTGCAACAGCAGGCTGCGCTCGAGGCCGAGAACAACCGCCTGCGCGAGATGCTCGGCAGTGCCACACGCGTCTCGGATCGCGCGCTCGCCGCCGAGCTGATCGAGGTGACGTCGGAACCCTTCACGCGCCAGATCCTGATCGCGCGTGGTTCGCGCGACGCGGTCAGCGTCGGACAACCCGTTATCGATGCCTACGGCGTGATGGGCCAGATCACCCGCGTCATGCTCGCCACCAGTCAGGCGACGCTGATTACCGATGCCGGTCACGCAGTGCCGGTGCTGGTCAATCGCAACGGACTTCGCGCCTTGGTGTTTGGCACCGGCGCCCAGGACACGGTGCGAGTTCCCTATCTCACGGCGCTGTCCGACATCAAGGAAGGCGACTTGCTGGTGACCTCCGGCATGGGCGGCACATTCCCGCCAGGCTATCCGGTCGCCTCGGTGACGAAGATTGTGAACGACCCGAATGAATCGTTTCTGGAAATCACTGCCAAGCCGACCGCCCACATCAACCACAGCAAGCAGGTGCTGCTGATCTGGCCCGGCGCCAAGGCACCCAAGGCAGAGGCATCAGCGAAACCGGAGCGCGCCGCACCGCGGGCACGTGCGGGTGCCGCCCGATGACGCTTTCCCCGCAGACCAAGGCACGGCTCGCGCTGGTCAGTACCTTTCTGGTCGCGATCGTGCTTTCCATTATGCCGGGGCCGACCTGGGCGGAGCCGTTTCGACCTGATTGGGTAGGTCTGGTGCTGGTCTACTGGTGCATCGCCGCGCCGGGCCGCGTTGGGGTCGGCACCGGCTTCGTGCTCGGGCTTGCCATGGACGTGCTCTATGGGGCGTTGCTTGGCAGCAACGCGCTGGTCAAGAGTCTGCTCGCGTTCCTGGCGAATCGGATGCACCTGCGCATGCGCATGTTCCCGCGCTGGCAGCAGGCGGTCGCCGTGATGCTGCTACTTGCGCTCGACCAGCTGCTGGTGCTCTGGATACGAGGCGCCGCCGGGCGCGCGCCCGAGACCTTGTTCTACTGGACTCCGAGCGTCGTCGGCATGGTGATCTGGCCCTGGCTGTTCGTCATCCTGCGCGACGTGCGCCGGCGGGCCAAGATTGCCTGAGCCGTAGATGCTGAACATTCCGCTCAAGGACTACTTCCGCGAAACGCGGGTCTTCGGCACGCGTCTCATGATCGTGGCGATTGGCGTTGCGGTGCTGGTGACACTCCTCGCGCTGCGCCTGATTTACTTGCAGACCTTCGCGCACCGCCACTACGAGACGCTGTCGCAGGCCAACCGCGTTCGGCCGGTGCCCATCCCGCCGCCACGCGGGCTGATTCTCGATCGCAACGGGGTCGTCCTGGCGCAAAACTACCCCGTCTACACGCTCGAACTCGTGCCGGAGCAGATCAAGGACATGGGGCGGACGCTTGACACTCTTGGTGAGCTGATCCGACTTACGGATGGCGACCTCAAGCAATTCCAACGCCAGTTGCGTGAGCGCCCGCGTTTCGAAGCGCTCACCCTGCGCACCCACCTCACCGACGAGGAAGCGGCGCGCATCGCGTTGCACCGGCCATTCCTCAACGGGGTCGAATTGCAGGCTCGCCTGCAACGCCACTATCCGCTGGGTGGCTCGGGCGTGCACAGTCTCGGCTACGTGGCGCGCATCAGCGAGCAGGATGTGGAACGTATCGACAAAAGCGCCTATCGCGGCACACGACACATCGGCAAACTCGGTCTCGAGGCGGAGTACGAGGAAGAACTGCTGGGGCGTGTCGGATTCGAGAAAATCGAAACTAACGCACACGGACGCCAGCTACGAACGCTCGAGCGCGTCGCGCCGGTAGCCGGTCGCAATTTGTATCTCAACATTGACGCCAGGCTGCAGGCAATAGCCGAACAGGCGCTCGGCAAGCGGCGCGGTGCGGTAGTGGCTATCGAGCCGGCCACCGGCAAGGTGCTGGCCTTCGTGAGCACGCCGACCTACGACCCGAACCCGTTCGTGAATGGCATCGACAGCGAGTCCTACAAGAATCTTCTGGACGACCCGGACAAGCCGTTGATCAACCGCGCGCTGAACGGCAAGTATCCGCCCGGCTCCACCATCAAGGCTTTCCTTGGTCTTGCCGCACTCGAGAGCGACCAGTTCGATGGCAACAAACCGGTCGGTTGTCCCGGTTATTTCAGCCTACCGGGCAGCAGCCATCTGTTTCGCGACTGGAAGAAGGGTGGTCACGGCGTCGTCGGTTTGCGCGAAGCGATCGTGCAATCCTGCGACGTGTATTTCTATAAGCTTGCCTACGCGCTCAGCCCGGATGGCATCAAGAATTTTCTGGCGCCGTTCGGCTTCGGCAAGAAAACCGGGGTGGACCTGCCGGATGAGTCGGAGGGGCTCCTTCCTTCGCCTGAATGGAAGGAAGCGCGTGGACAGAAGTGGTATGCCGGCGAAACGGTGGTGTATGGAATCGGACAGGGACTGATGCTGGCGACACCCCTGCAACTCGCTGTCGGTATGGCCGCCATTGCCAACCATGGTGTTGTCTTGCAGCCGCGGATTGCCGGCATGCTCGTCGATGCCAAGAGCCGGGCACGCGAGCAGATTTCCGCCGAGCGCAACGGCGAAGTGATGGTGAAGGACAAAGCGCACTGGGATACCCTGATCTCGTATCTTGCCGATGTGGTTCATACCAAACAGGGCACTGCCTACGGCATCGGCTACAACGCCCCCTATCGAATCGCCGGCAAGACCGGCACCGCGCAGGTAAAGGGCATTAAACAAGGCGAGAGCTACGTCGAACATGCGATCCCCGAGCGCCTGCGCGATCACGCGCTATTCGTATCGTTTGCGCCGGTCGAGAGCCCAAAGATAGCCGTAGCAGTAATCGTCGAAAACGGCGGCCATGGCAGCTCGGCCGCGGCCCCCGTCGCACGCAAGGTGATGGACCACGTGATACTCGGCCGCACCCTGACCACGCCCGCGGCCCCGGTCACAACCGAAAACCCCGAGTAACGGCTACCGCCCGCACCCGTCATGACCCTCCAGCGTCTGCATCTCGACAAGTTCCTGCTCTACGCCTTGCTGATACTTGCCGGCGTGAGCCTGTTGCTTGTCTACAGCTCGACCGGCAAGAGCCTCGGTGCAACTGCCGCGCATGCCATGCGCCTTGCGCTCGGGTTTGGCGTGCTGATTCTCATGGCCCAGCTGCGACCGGAAACCCTGGAGCGCTGGTCACCATGGATCTACGCCGCAGCGATGGCGTTGGCGCTCGCGGTACTTGCGCTCGGGGTAATCGGCAAAGGCGCGCAGCGCTGGCTGAGCCTGGGGGTACTGCGCTTCCAGCCCTCGGAGCTCATGAAGCTCGCGCTCCCCATGATGCTGGCGTGGTTCTTTGTGCGCCAGGGTCTGCCGCCACGACAGTGGCGTCTGGGCGTCGCGGTCCTCATCCTGCTGGTACCGGTGGGACTCATTGCCAAACAACCCGACCTTGGCACCGCGGCACTGGTGTTGGCAGGGGGTGTCACAGTTCTGTTTCTGGCCGGCATGTCGTGGCGGATCATTGTGTTCTTGGCGGTGGCGCTGGCAGCGGCAACGCCGTTCGCATGGCATTTCCTTCACGACTACCAACGCAATCGTATTCTGACGCTGCTCGATCCCCAGTCCGATCCGCTCGGACGGGGCTATCACACCATCCAGTCTATGATCGCCGTCGGCTCGGGTGGGTTCTACGGAAAGGGTTGGCTGAACAGCACCCAGGCCCACCTCGAGTACCTGCCCGAATCGCACACCGATTTCGTGTTCGCCGTGTTTGCCGAAGAGTTCGGACTGATTGGGAGCCTCCTGCTGCTGGTGGTGTACGCACTCATCGTGGCGCGAGGATTCTGGATCGCCTACCTCGCGCAGGACAGCTATACGCGGTTGCTTGCCGGCAGCCTGAGTGTCAGCTTCTTTCTGCACTTCTTCATCAATATCGGCATGGTCACCGGGATCCTGCCGGTTGTCGGCATCCCGTTGCCGGTGATGAGCTATGGCGGCACGTCCATCGTCACGCTGATGGCCGGCTTCGGCGTGCTCATGAGCATTCATACGCACCGCCGGATCGTCGAGAAGTGACGCGCCGCATCCACTGGCTGGTTGCGCTGTTGGCACTGGCAGCAGCCCCTGCGCAGGCACTCGAGCTTGGCGAGTATCCCGACTTGCGACGCTTCGTCGATGAAATGGTCGAGCGTCACGGCCTCGCGCGTGGAATGCTGAATCGTCTGTTCGAGGAAGTTGAGCTCAAGCCCGCCGTCGTGCACGCCATGGAGCGTCCGCGCGAAGGCCTTCCCTGGCACGAATACCGCCAGAGCTTTCTCGACGAACCCCACATTCGCGACGGTGCGCGCTACTGGAAAAAACATGCCGCGGCGCTGCTGCGGGCCTACGGACAGTACGGGGTTCCGCCGGAAGTGGTTCTCGGCATTCTCGGTGTGGAAACCCATTTTGGCCGCAATCGCGGCAGTTATCGCGTGATCGATGCGCTGACCACGCTAACGGTCGACTATCCTCCGCGCGCCGAATTCTTCCGCCGCGAGCTGGAGGAATTCTTGCTGCTCGCGCGCGAACTCAAACGTGACCCGCGTTCGCTGCGTGGCTCGTATGCCGGGGCCATAGGCATACCGCAGTTCATTCCGTCCAGCTACCGTCGCTACGCCGTCGACTTTGATGGGGATGGTCGACGCGACCTGATCGGGAATCCTAGCGATGCCATTGGCAGTGTAGCGAATTTCCTCAAGGTGCACGGCTGGCGCGCCGGAGAGCCACTCTGGGACGAGACCCGGCTGGAAGGCACGGGCTTTGGTTTTATCGAGCAGCTCGGGGCCAAACCGGTGCTGAGCCTCGAGGAACTCATTCGTTATGGTGTCTTTCCGGTTCACCATGTTGACGGGGAACGGCGCGCCGCACTGATCTCGCTGGAGGGCGAGAACGGCCCAATCTACCGCATCGGCTATCATAATTTCTATGTCATCACGCGCTACAACCGCAGCAAGCGCTACGCCATGGCGGTGACCGAGTTGGGAGAGGAAATCCGTCAACGCTACGAGAGCCCGCCGTGACGTGGCGCCCGGCCCTGGTTTGCATTGTCCTGTTCGTGGCAGGGTGTGGCAGCACCCCGCGCGGCGGGTATTACGAAGATGACGGGCCGCACGCCAATCCGCCCGACGTGAGCGCCGTGCCCGATGCCGTCCCGCGCATCGAGCCGCGCGCGGCGAGCGGCAACAATCCGTATACGGTAATGGGCAAGACGTACCATCCGGTGAACGACGCCCGCGGTTACCGCGAACGCGGGGTCGCCTCCTGGTACGGCAAGAAGTTTCATGGCCGGCGTACCTCAAGCGGCGAACCGTACGACATGTATGCCATGACGGCTGCGCATCGAACGTTGCCCCTGCCGTCCTACGTACGGGTACGCAACCTGCGCAACGGCAGTAGCGTGGTGGTGCGGGTGAATGACCGTGGCCCGTTCCTGCACAATCGCCTGATCGATCTTTCCTACGCGGCCGCCACCCGCCTCGGCATTGTTGCTACCGGTACCGGCGTGGTTGAGGTAGAGGCGATTTCGCCGGGGGCACCGGTCACACAGGTTGCAAACCGGCCGACCGTGGAGATTATCTCCTCGGCGCAAGCCGCTCCGCAGCAGGTCCGCCCCGACCCGGTGTTGTATGTGCAGGCCGGCGCTTTCGGCCAGTGGGACAACGCTATGGGAATGCGCCAGCGACTGGAGTCCGCCGGATTGGGCCCAGTATTCATCGAGTCGGCAACCCATGAGGCGAGCGGCGCGCGCATTTACCGCGTGCGCATCGGACCGGTGGCAAGCGTCGAGGCCGGTGACCGGCTGAGCGAACAGCTCGCCGCGCAGGGCGTTGTTGACGCCCACCTGATCGTGGAGTGACGCATGGACCGCCCGCTCCGCTGGTTGGCGATTGCATTGGCGCTGTTCGTGGCCAACGCCCAAGCCGATTCTTCGGTACCCGCCGCACCGCGCGTATCGGCCTCGACCTGGCTATTGGCCGACTTCGATAGCGGCGCTCGCCTCGCCGCGCACGATGCTGGCCGACGCGTGGCCCCGGCAAGCCTGACCAAGCTCATGACGGCCTACCTGTTGTTTGAGAAGCTGAGGAGCGGCAAGTGGATGCTTGGCGAGCAGATCAACGTGAGTCCACGTGCCGCGGCACAGCGTGGCGCGCGAATCTTTCTAGTGCCTGGCCAGAGCGTTCCCGCGGAGACCTTGTTACAAGGCATGATCGTGCGCTCGGCCAACGATGCCACGCTGGCTCTGGTCGAGCACGTCGCGGAGAACGAAAGGGCGTTTGTCCTCGAGATGAATCACAAGGCCGATGAATTCGGCTTGCACGGTACGCATTTTGTGAACGCTACCGGCCTCGACGCGGCCGGACACTACTCCACCGCGGACGATCTCCTGATTCTGGCGAGTCGTCTGCTACGGGACTTCCCCGAGCAATATCGCCGCTTTGCGGTGCGCGAGTTCGCCTATCAGGAACTCAAGCAGTACAACCGCAACGCGCTGCTGTGGCGAGATTCGAGCGTGGACGGCATCAAGACGGGTCGCACCCAGCAGGCCGGCTTCTGCCTGATCGCCTCGGCGAGCCGCAATGGCATGCGCCTCATTGCCGTTGTGCTCGGCGCTGCGGATGAGGCGGGGCGCGTCAGTGCCAGCGAGCAACTGCTGGACTATGGTTTCCGGCATTTTGAGACGCGCCTGGTGATGCAAGGGGGAGAACCGGCGACACGCGTGCGGGTGTGGATGGGCGAGGCAAGTGAGTTACCGCTGGGGCTCGAACGGCCGCTGTTCGTCACCCTGCCGCGCGGACAACACGCACAGTTACACACACGCTTCGATGTCGGGCAACTGCTGACCGCCCCGATCGCGGCCGGCGAGCGGGTCGGTTTCCTCGGTGTTGCACTCGGTGACAAGCCGATCGCGCAGGTTCCGCTCATCGCGCTGAGTGCGGTTGACACCGGTAATATCCTGCAACGCGCCTTTGATCGGATACAATTGTGGGCCCAGTAATGGCTCCGGTTGTATTGATTCAATGAAAGGCATCCGTCTCGCCTACCTGAACGGGCAGTACCTTGCCCCCGATGCTGCCCACGTCTCGGTATTTGACCGCGGCTTTGTGTTCGGTGATGGGGTCTATGAGGTTATTCCGGTTTTTGGCGGCCGGCTATTTCGCATCGGACAGCATCTGGCACGCCTGGATGCTTCCTGTGCGGCGATCCGGCTGCGCAACCCGCACGATGGGGGAGGCTGGCAGGCGATCTGCACGCGACTCGCGGAAAGCCTAGGCCCGACTGATCAGTCCATCTATCTGCAGATCACCCGCGGCGTTGCGCCACGCGACCACGCATTCCCGCCGGACGCGACACCTACAGTGTTTGCCTACGCGCAGCAAATCTCCTATCCCTCCCCCAAGCTGGTGGCCGACGGTGTTGCGGCGGTAACCTGTTCGGACATCCGCTGGCAGCGGTGCGATATCAAGGCGATCGCTCTTCTCGCCAACGCCTTGCTGCGCCAGGAGGCAATCGACCAAGGCGCGGCGGAGGCGATCCTGTTGCGAGACGGTTGCGTCACGGAAGGCGCCGCCAGCAACATCTTTATCATCAAGGAAGGGCTCATCATTACGCCCCCCAAGGGCCCCTATATCCTGCCGGGCGTAACACGTGACCTCCTGCTGGAACTCGCCCGTTCACATGGCGTGCCCTGTGCCGAGGCGACTATCCACGAGAGCGATTTGTTCGGGGCTGACGAAGTCTGGCTTACGAGTTCGACGCGCGAGATCCTTCCGGTTACACGACTCAACGGGAAACTGATTGGCGATGGTCGCCCGGGACCGGTGCACGCGCGGATGTTTGCCTTGTACCGCGAATACAAGCAGGCGTTCTGTGAAGGCCGCGTTGAGTGATCGGCACACAGCCGTGGTACGCGAACTCGGGTGCGTGGACTATGCGCATGCCTTCGCTGACATGCAGGCCTTTAGCGCGACGCGCGACGCCGACACGCCTGATGAGATCTGGCTGCTCACGCATCCGCCGGTCTACACCATGGGCCTCAAGGGTCGCGGACAGGCATTTGCACCCATTGGCGGGATCCCGGTGGTGCAGACGGATCGCGGCGGCGACATTACCTATCACGGCCCCGGACAGTTAGTCGCCTACCTGTTGCTCGACATAAACCGCCGGCGCCTCGGGCCGAAGGAGCTCGTGCGCCGAATCGAGGCCTCAGTAATCGGTCTGCTCCGCGACTGGGGCGTCCATGCCGAGCGGCGCGCAGGCGCACCCGGCGTGTATGTGACCGGACGCAAGCTCGCAGCCCTTGGACTGCGCGTGCGCAACGGGCGAACCTATCATGGGCTTTCGCTCAATGTGGACATGGACCTTGCTCCATTTCGCGCGATCAATCCTTGTGGCTACGCCGGCCTTGAGGTCACGCAGCTCCGCGACCTCGCCCTGCCCACCAAGCTATCTGCCGTCGGCGGCGCGCTGCTGAACAGGCTCATGGTAGAGCTGGGATATATTGCAGAAGCGGCGCCCCAGCCGCACAGCGTGGTTTCCCATGGATAACGACTCCGTAAAGGCCGGCAAGGGTGCGGCCAAGACTGCGCGCATCCCGGTCAAGATCGTTCCGCGCGAACCGCTCCGCAAGCCCTCCTGGATTCGTGCCAAGGCGCCAACCAGCCCGGAAGTCGGCCGACTGAAGCGGCTGCTGCGTACCCATGAGTTGAATACCGTCTGCGAGGAGGCATCTTGTCCGAATCTCGGCGAATGCTTCGCGCATGGCACCGCCACCTTCATGATCATGGGGCGCGTATGCACGCGCCGCTGTCCGTTCTGCGACGTCGCGCACGGCAGGCCGGTAGAACTGGATGCAAACGAGCCCGCGCAACTTGCGGCGGCCGTCGCAGCCATGGGCCTGCGATTCGTCGTGATCACCTCGGTCGATCGCGATGACCTGCGCGACGGGGGCGCAGCGCACTTTGTGGATTGCATTCGCGCCGTGCGGACTGGTGCGCCAGGAATTCATATCGAGATTCTGGTGCCGGACTTCCGTGGGCGACTCGACAGGGCGATTGACACACTGGCCGGGGCACTGCCGGACGTTTTCAACCACAACCTTGAGACGGTCCCGCGCTTGTATCGCGCCGCCCGCCCCGGGGCAGACTACCAGCATTCGCTCACGCTGCTCGCCGAGTTCAAGGCGCGCCATCCGGCCGTACCGACCAAATCCGGTTTGATGGTAGGTCTGGGCGAGACCAACCAGGAGATCGAACAGGTCATGCGCGATCTGCGAGCGCACCATGTCGACATGCTCACCATCGGACAATACCTGCAGCCGAGCCGTCATCATCTGCCAGTCGAGCGCTTTGTTTCGCCCGAAGAATTTCTTGGCTTTGAGCGGCTCGGAGGGGAGCTCGGGTTTCGTAACGTCGCGAGCGGTCCGATGGTTCGCTCTTCCTATCACGCAGAACAGCAGGCTGCCGCAAACGAGGCTGAAGACGCCAGCCACACGGCCTTATCGGGAACAGGACCTAACAAGCCGCATCCGTGATGGTGGACCTCTGGACGAAAGCCGCGGGGATTTTACTCACGCCACCCGGCGTGATTATCTTGTTCGCTCTGCTGGGTCTGTTACTACAGATTCGCTGGCGCATCGCGGGCATTGTCGTAATGGCCTTGGCCATTGGTGCACTTTTTGTGCTGAGCTTGCCGGGCATGGGCGTCGCTTCCCTGGCCTCATTGGAGCGCGCCTATACGCCAGTGCCGGTGTTGACGACCAAGGATATCCCCAACAAGCCCGAGGCAATTGTGGTGCTAGGCGGTGGGCGCTACGGCAATGCGACCGAGTATGGCGGCGATACCGTCAGCAGTGACTCGCTCGAACGCATTCGCTATGCAGCCTACTTGGCCAGGCAGACCCAGTTGCCGGTTTTGACGAGTGGTGGGGCACCGTTCGGCGAGGGGCTGTCCGAGGCCCTGCTGATGGCGCGGGTTCTAGAGCAGGAGTTTGGCGTCAAGCCACGTTGGCTTGAGGAGCAATCGCGCACTACCCGCGAAAACGCCGAACTAACACGTGCCATCTTGCGCCGTGAACGCATTG
>LJVB01000106.1:0-8597 GCA_001304215.1 Acidithiobacillales bacterium SM1_46
AAGACGCCCGCCAGGAGGGCTTCAACGAGATCGCCGACTGGTTCGAGACCCTGGCCAAAGCCGAGCGCTCGCACGCCAATCGGTTCCAGAAGGCACTAGACACCCTCGGGAAGTAGGTTGTTCGGTCCGGTTGCAGTGAGCGGGGCCGGTTATGCGGCCCCGCCTCTGTCTCCGACCGAAGCGCTTGCCCAGCATCCGCGTACTTTTTTCGCTAACTTGGAAAGTCGGTGCAGAAGCGATCTGCAACGTGTGGTGGAGACAGGAGAACGACATGGCAGCACCTACCGAAGGAAAGCGTGAAGGCAGCCTCGAGGCGCCCACCCGTCATCCGCTCGACTGGAAAGGCGCGTCTTTCTACGACGAGGATGCGCTGTTCAAGGAATTGGAACGGGTTTTCGACATCTGCCATGGGTGCCGTCGCTGCGTGAGCCTGTGTCAGTCATTCCCGACATTGTTCGACCTTGTTGATGAATCGCCTATTGGCAGGTCGTAGATCACTGCTACCTCTGCGATCTGTGTTTCATGACCAAGTGCCCCTACGTGCCGCCACATGAGTGGAATCTCGATTTCCCGCACCTCATGCTGCGCGCCAAAGCGCTTAAGTTCCGCAAGGGCGACATCAAGACCCGCGACAGGATCCTTACCAGCACAGACACCGTCGGCAAGCTGGCGAGTATTCCGGTTGTGGTGCAGGCCGTAAATGGTGCGAACCGGATTGGAGCATTCCGCAAGGTGCTCGATAGTACGCTAGGCGTTCACCCCGATGCTTTGTTGCCGAGGTATCACAGTCGCACCTATCGTAAGCGCCATGATCCGGCAGCGGCGACCGGTGATGCCATGCCGACGGTCGCGACCAAGGGTCGGGTAGCGGTGTTTGCCACCTGTTACGGCAACTATAACGAACCGCACGTCAATGAAGATCTGGTTGCGGTTTTCCGCCACAACGGAATTCCTGTGACGATTGCCGAAAAGGAACAGTGCTGCGGCATGCCCAAGCTCGAGTTGGGTGATCTTGAGGCGGTGGCCCGAGCGAAGGATGCCAATATCCCCTTGCTGGCACGGCTGGTGGACGATGGCTGGGATATTGTCGCGCCGGTTCCGTCCTGTGCCCTGATGTTCAAGCAGGAACTGCCGCTGATGTTTCCGGACGATCCGCAAGTCCAAAAGGTAAAGGACGCCATGTTCGATCCGTTTGAGTACCTCGCCCTGCGGCACAAGGAAGGGAAGCTCAGGACCGACTTCAAGCAATCACTCGGCAAGGTGGCCTACCACGTGCCTTGTCACCTGCGGGTCCAGAACATCGGTCTCAAGACCCGGGATCTCCTGCAGCTTGTGCCGGACACCAAGGTGGACACCATCGAGCGTTGCTCCGGGCATGATGGCACTTACGCGGTGAAGAGTGAATTCCACGAGGCTTCAATGAAGATTTGCCGGCCAGTGGTCGATCGGGTCAAGGCCAGCGAGTGCGATCACTACAGTAGCGACTGCCCGATGGCGGGTCACCAGATCGAGAATGGCTTGAAAAACGGCAAGGCGCCGGAGCATCCCATGACGCTGCTGCGCACGGCCTACGGAATTTGACGGAACATAATCTTGCTGGCCATGGAAACCATGCAGAAGCTTTCGCGCAACGATCTCATGTCTCTTGAGCAGTATGCCAAGGCGCGTAGCGATTTTCGCGCCAAGGTGATGGTGCACAAGCAGCACCGCAAGGTGCATGTCGGGCCGAATACGACTCTTTATTTCGAGGATCGCCTGACCATGCAGTATCAGATTCAGGAAATGCTGCGCGCCGAGCGAATCTTTGAGGAAGACGGCATCCAGGATGAGCTCGATGCCTACAATCCGCTGATTCCGGACGGCGCCAACTGGAAGGCGACCTTCATGCTCGAGTTTCCCGACGTCGACGAGCGGCGCGTGGCCCTGCAGAATCTGCGCGGCATCGAGAATGCCATGTGGATCCGGGTGGCCGGCTTCGAAAAAGTGCATCCCGTCGCCGACGAGGATCTCGCGCGCCAGGATGATACCAAGACCTCTTCCGTGCACTTCTTACGCTTCGAGCTGAGCCCCGGGATGGTGAGGGCAGTCAAGCAGGGTGCCGCCATCGCAATGGGATCCGATCATCCCGCCTATCAGCACAGTATCGATCCGGTGCCGCCAGCAGTGCGCGATTCCCTCGCCGCCGATCTCGATTGATCGCCACAGCGCCTCGTCGGCCGCGGCGATCTCCGGTATACTCCGCGCGCGTGATGTACCCGCGATGCGCTGACAGATGACGAATCCTGGAAAACGGCGGTCGGCCGCGACCGTTGTTCTCGTACTGTTTTTCCTCCTCCTAGTCGGTGCCTGCTCCGGCATGACCCCGCCTCCCGCGCCGGCCGATACCGTTGCCGAGCACGAGTGGAAGGAGGACGCGCTCAGCCTGCCCGCCTTCCCGCAGGACGCCGATCTGCTCCCGATGACCTTGTCCAAGGCCGTGCCTGCGAGAATCCTTATTGATGGCAAGTCGATTTCCGTCGGAAAGGATGGAGTGGTCCGATACACCGTTGCCGTCGAAGGTAGTGGTGGCGTGCGAAATTTCTTCTTCGAAGGCATTCGTTGCGACACAGCTGAGTTCAAGCGATTCGCCTATGGCACCGCGGAGCAGAAGTTTGCGCCGTTTCAGAGTCCCGAATGGGAAAAGATCCGCAACTTCGGACTTGGCGCGTTCCGGTATGAGGCGTATCGCCAATATTTTTGTGACATTGGTCGAGTGACGCGGAAACCGGCAGAGATCGTGCGCGAGATTCGATATCCTCAGACGGTAAACGAGTAAAGAGCACGCGGATCGATCCATGGCCAACACCTACGACGCCTCTGCCATTGAAGTTCTGACCGGTCTGGAGCCCGTGCGCAAGCGCCCGGGTATGTACACCTCGACCGACCGGCCCAACCACCTGGCCCAGGAAGTTGTCGATAACTCGGTTGATGAGGCCATCGCGGGCCACGCGACCCGTATCGACGTGGTGCTGTACAAGGATGGGTCATTGTCCGTGACCGATAACGGTCGTGGGATGCCAGTGGACAGGCACAAGGGCGAGGGTGTGTCGGGCGTTGAGGTGATCCTCACGCGCCTGCATGCCGGTGGAAAGTTCTCCAACAAGAACTACAGCTTCTCCGGCGGTCTGCACGGAGTCGGGGTGTCCGTGGTGAACGCCCTGTCGCGCAAACTTGAGGTGTATGTGCGCCGCGGCGGCAAGGAGTACCGCATGAGCTTTGCCGACGGGCAGAAGACATCGGAGCTGAAGCCACGTGGCACGGCCAAGGGCACTGGGACCACGGTTCATTTCTGGCCAGACGAGAAATTCTTCGACTCCCCAAAGTTCAACGTTCCGAGACTCAAGCACGTCTTGCGGGCCAAGGCGGTGCTGTGTCCGGGACTCAAGATCAACTTCCAGGACGAGTCCGACAAGAAAAATGACGAACAGTGGTATTACGAGGACGGTCTCAAGGACTATCTGCTTACAGAACTTGGCAAGATAGAGCTGATCCCGGAGGAGCCGTTCGTCGGGCAGTTCAAGAGCGATGAGGGCGAGGTCAACTGGGCGATCGTGTGGGCGCCAGACGCGGACCCGCAAATTCTCGAGAGCTATGTCAACCTGATTCCAACTTCGCAGGACGGCACGCACGTCAATGGTTTTCGCCAGGGCCTGACGGATGCGCTGCGGGATTTCTGCGAGTTTCGCAATCTCTTGCCCCGCGGCGTGAAGCTCGCGCCCGAGGACGTCTGGGGTAGCACAAGCTATGTCTTGTCGGTGAAGCTGCGTGATCCACAGTTCTCCGGGCAGACCAAGGAGCGGCTCACCTCACGCGATGCGGCAACGCTGGTCGGCGGGGTGACGAAGGACGCTTTTGCCGTGTGGCTGGCCCAGCACGTGGTGGACGCCGAGCGTATCGCGAACATCGCCATCGAATCCGCGCAGGAGCGGATGCGCGTTGCAAAGCGTGTGGAGCGCAAGAAAGTGGGCACCGGTCCGGCGCTACCTGGCAAGCTCGCCGACTGCCTCTCCACCGATCTCGGCATGACGGAATTGTTCCTGGTCGAAGGCGATTCTGCCGGCGGTTCCGCCAAGCAGGCGCGCAACAAGGAATTCCAGGCCATCATGCCTCTGCGCGGCAAGATTCTGAATACTTGGGAAGTCGATCCGGCCCATGTGCTGGGCTCCCAGGAGGTACACGACATCGCGGTGGCGTTGGGTGTTGATCCGGGTACCGCGAAGCTCGATGGACTGCGATATGGAAAGGTTTGCATCCTGGCAGACGCCGACTCCGACGGCGCGCACATTGCGACGTTGTTGTGCGCGTTGTTTGTGAAGCATTTCAAGACACTGGTCGCGGCCGGCCACGTGTATGTCGCGATGCCACCACTCTTCCGCATTGACGTGGGGCAGCAGGTTCATTACGCGCTCGATGAGGAAGAAAAGAAGGCGACGCTCGAGCGAATCCAGAAAGAGAACCCGCGTGCCAGGCCCACAATCACCCGTTTCAAGGGTCTCGGCGAAATGAATCCGCTTCAACTTCGCGAGACCGTCATGGATCCCAACACCCGGCGGCTGGTGCAGCTCGAGGTGAGGACCGGCGACAACACCAACCGCGTGATGGACATGATGCTCGCCAAGAAGCGCGCCGCCGACCGCAAGGACTGGCTCGAGAAGAACGGCAACAAGGCGGAAGTCGCGTAAAGCACCGCAGCCATGGCGAGAAAATCAGGCAGCAAGGGCAAACGTTCGGTACGCGCGAAACATTTGCGCGGCAAGGGCAAGGCAGTCGAAGCGCGGCCACGCGCCGTCAGTATCGAGCGCCTGCCGCTCGCAACCTTCACGGAGAAGGCATACCTCGATTACTCCATGTACGTGGTGCTGGACCGGGCGTTGCCGAACGTGGCTGACGGTCTTAAGCCCGTGCAGCGACGCATCATCTACGCGATGTCGGAGCTGGGGCTCTCGGCCGCCGCCAAGTACAAGAAATCGGCGCGAACGGTCGGCGACGTGCTCGGCAAGTTCCATCCGCACGGGGATAGCGCCTGTTATGAGGCCATGGTGCTGATGGCCCAGCCGTTCAGCTATCGCTATCCGCTGGTAGACGGGCAGGGCAACTGGGGCTCGCCGGACGATCCGAAGTCGTTCGCGGCCATGCGCTACACCGAATCGCGTCTCACGCCCTTCGCACAAGTGCTGTTGTCGGAGCTCGAACAGGGTACGGTGCAATGGGTTCCAAACTTTGACGGCACCCTTGAGGAGCCGAAGATCATGCCGGCGCGCCTGCCGCATGTGTTGTTGAATGGGACGACCGGTATCGCGGTTGGCATGGCCACCGATATCCCGCCACACAACGTGCGCGAGGTGGCGGCGGCCTGCGTTCGGCTGCTGGAGAAGCCGGACTCGACCACCGGCGAGCTGATGAAGCACATCCGGGGGCCGGACTACCCGACCGAGGCCGAGATCATCACTCCGAAGGGCGAGATTCGGTCCATGTACAACAGTGGCACGGGAAGCATCCGCGCGCGGGCGCGCTGGAATCGCGAGGATGGCGACATTGTCATTACTGCGCTGCCACACCAGGTATCGCCGGCCAAGGTGCTGGAGCAGATCGCCCAGCAGATGCAGCAGAAGAAGCTGCCGATGGTCGAGGACCTGCGCGATGAGTCCGATCACGAGAACCCCATCCGGCTCGTGATCGTGCCGCGTTCGGGGCGTATCGACCCGAAGGAGCTGATGGATCACCTGTTCGCAACCACCGATCTCGAGCGCTCCTACCGTGTGAATCTGAACGTGATCGCGCTCGATGGGCGCCCGCGTGTATTTGGTCTGAAGGAGCTGCTCGGCGAGTGGCTCAAGTTCCGCATGGTCACCGTGCGCCGGCGCCTGCAGCATCGACTGGACAAGGTGCTGGCGCGCTTGCATATCCTTGACGGCCTGCTCATCGCCTATCTCAATCTCGACGAAGTGATTCGCATTATCCGCCGCGAGGATGAGCCGAAGCCGGTCTTGATGAAGCGCTTCAAGCTTACTGAGGTTCAGGCCGAGGCCATTCTCGAGACCAAGCTGCGGCATCTCGCCAAGCTCGAGGAAATGAAGATCAAGGGCGAGCAGAAGGAGCTTGCCAAGGAACGCGCGGAACTCGAGAGTATTTTGAAAAGCGCGATCAAACTGAAGCAAAAGGTACGCGACGAGATCATCGCCGATGCCGAGGAGTTCGGCGATGCCCGTCGCTCGCCGCTGGTGGAGCGCGAGGCTGCCAAGGCGATTGACGTTACCCAGCTGCTGCCGACCGAGCCGATCACCGTGGTGTTGTCGGAGAAGGGTTGGGTGCGCGCCGCCAAGGGTCACGAGGTCGACGCCCGCGCGCTCGAGTACAAGACCGGTGACCGGTTTCTACAGGCGGCGCGCGGCAAGAGCAACCAGTTCGCGGTATTCCTCGATTCCACCGGCCGTTCCTACACACTGCCGGCACACAAGCTGCCGTCCGCACGCGGCCATGGTGAACCGCTGGCGTCGAGCCTCAATCCGCCACCCGGTGCCAGCTGGGCGGGTGTGATGATGGGGACGCCGGAAGATCTGTACTTGCTTGCCTCGGACGCCGGCTATGGTTTTGTGTGCAAGCTTGGCGATCTCATTACGGATCGTCGCGCCGGCAAGGCCATGCTCAAGGTGCCGAAGGGCGCGAAGGCGCTGCCGCCGCAGCGGATCTCTGACATCAAGGAAGACTGGTTGGCGGCCGTCACCATCAAGGGAAACGTGCTGGTCTGCGCGGTCGGTGACCTTCCGTCGATGGACAAGGGCAAGGGAGAGAAGATTCTCTCCATTCCTGGTGCGCGAGCCGCCAAGCGCGAGGAGTATCTTGCCGGTATCGCGGTCTTCCGCGAGGGGCAGGGGCTCTTGCTGCGCACTGGCAAGGGCGAACTGAAGCTTAGGCCGGGGCAGGAGATCGACCGCTATGTTTCCGAGAAGGGTTTGCGTGGTTCGAAGCTTCCAAAGGATCATCAGGAAGTGAAAGAGATCGAAACCATCGACAAGTAGCGATCGGCTGCGCTCAACAGCATTTTTCAACTCTGCGGGAGGCGCCATGTCCCAAATTCCGACCGCCGATCTCGCGGGCCTGATCTGGTTTCTGATTCTCTGGATCGGCTACACCCAATACGCCGATCGATATGCGAGGCGTGAACGCTCGCTGCGCGCCGTCATGCACGCCCATCGGCTGCAGTGGATGCGCTGCATGCTGACGCGCGAGAACCGCATGGTCGATGCCGGCATCGTCGGTAATCTGCAACAGAGCGTGTCGTTCTTCGCCTCGGCCACCCTGCTGATCCTCGCCGGACTCATGACCCTGCTTGGGGCGAGCGAGAAGGCGATCGTGCTCATTCATGAACTCTCGTTCGCGAGCCAGCCCACCCTTTTGCTCTGGGAACTGAAGTTGCTCGTGCTCGTCGTGATGTTCGTGCATGCGTTCTTTAAGTTCACCTGGGCGCTGCGCCAGTTCAACTACTGTTCGGTGCTGATTGGTGCTGCGCCCCGGCCGCCGGACGAGGAAAACGCAGACGCCTACGCGGTACGGGCCGCAGAGGTGAGCACCCGCGCCTCCAAGGACTTCAATCAGGGCTTGCGGGCGTATTACCTGAGCCTCGCAGCGCTTGGCTGGTTCGTCAGCGCGTGGGCCTTTATGTTCGCGACGACGCTTGTAATCGGCGTGTTGTACTGGCGCGAGTATCATTCCGCAGCACTGCGCACGCTGGAACGCGAGCCGAGCTAGGCTGGGCATGGCCGCCCAGCGGTAGCAGGACCGACGTGTAGAATACGTGTCATGCGCATCGCTGCGATCATCGAGTATGACGGCTCGGGTTTCTCGGGCTGGCAGCGTCAAACTGATGCGCGCTCCGTGCAGCAATGCGTGGAGGAGGCGCTGTCGCGGATCGCCGATCATGCCGTGGCGGTGACAGTGGCCGGGCGCACGGACGCCGGTGTGCACGCGTGCGCACAGGTTGTACATTTCGATACCGACGTACTGCGCAGCAATTATGCCTGGGTGCGCGGCACCAACTCCAATCTGCCGGCCGATGTCGCGCTGCTGTGGGCGGGTGAGGTCGAGAGCAGCTTTCACGCCCGCTACTCAGCTACCGCGCGAGAGTACCGATATGTCGTCGTAAATCGTCCCGTACGTCCGACCTATCTGGCCCGACGCGTGACGCATGAATATCGGCCGCTAGACGTGAAGCGCATGCAGTCAGCCTCGGGCTTTCTTATCGGCGCGCACGACTTCTCGGCGTTTCGCGCGGCCGAGTGTCAGGCCAAGAGCCCAGTGCGCGAACTGCGCGCGCTGCAAATAGCGCGCACAGGCGACTTCGTGACCATCACGGTGCGTGCCAATGCCTTCTTGCATCACATGGTGCGCAATCTTGCTGGCGTCTTGATGGACATCGGCTCCGGAGAGCGAGAGCCGCAATGGGCAAGAGAGGTGCTGGAGGCACGTGACCGCAAGCTGGGCGGCATCACGGCGCCACCGGATGGCCTGTACCTCACGGCGGTCGATTACCCCGAAACTTACCGCATTCCCCGCGCGAA
>LJVB01000106.1:8634-10170 GCA_001304215.1 Acidithiobacillales bacterium SM1_46
CGCCCTTGCCGCCACTGGCGTGATACTTGGGCGCCTGCCTTACGCGGCGTAACCCCAGACCGCGTAAAGCGGGTCGGCGTCCGGAAACTGCCCAGTATATTTGTCGTCAGCCGGACGCGGCCAGCCGCGCGCCGACTCGGTCGCTAGTTCGGCGAATCCGCCGGCACGACGAAAGTATTCCAGCACGAGACCCATGCGCTCGAACGGATGTAACGCGGGCCAGAGCTGGATCACCTTGGGCGGGAACCAGCGTTCCGAAAACGTCAATACGAACGGCGCGCCGGCTCTTAGGACACGTCGCACTTCCTGCAGTACTTCAAGTGGTCTCACCAGGTACTCTACCGAGGCGGTGCAGATCGCGGCATCGAACTGCGTATCGGCATAGGGCAGAGATGGGCTCTCGTTCAAGTCATGTACCGTGCGCACGGAGAGTCGCGAATTCCTGTTCAACTCATCGGCATTCAGCCCAAGACCAGTGACTTCCACATCGAGCCCTTCGGGGAGGTGCGACACCCAGCTCGACATCAGGTCCAGTACGCGCATGCCCGGCTTGAGGTGGCGGCCATAGAGTGCGCTGATCTGGCTGCGTACGAGGCTGTCGAGGTGCTGAACCAGTCGCGGCTGGTAGTAGAACAGCTTGTCGGCACGCTCATCGATGCGCATGAATGGATCGTCCGACTCGAAATCAGTTGCGACGTCCGGATGCGGCGCCTGCATGCCAGGGCCATTGCCGGTGAGCTCTAGCGGAACATCCTGGCTGCGACCGCCGGTGTCGGCGGTGGTGCCAAGAGGTTGCACAATCTGCGCTTCGACCAGCAACGCGAAGCGCGCCAACGGGTGATTGAGATCGATGTAGGCACGACCGTCGCGCTCCCGGAGATAGCGGAACGGGCGGCGATCGCCGCTAAACACATCGGATAGTTGTTCGATCATGCCGCGCGGATAGAAGCGTCCCGCGCGCGGAGTGAGGCTCTCGCCGGTGCGCAGCTGCAACTTGATCTGTTGCGGCCGCACGCGCTGAATCTGTTCAGCACTCCATGGCGCAACCAGTTCGCCGGGCGCGAATGACTCACTGACGGCGACGCCAGGCGCGGCTGCGGCGAGCCGGTCAGCGAGCGAGCCCGGGAAGAAGTCACGCCAGAAGTTCAGTCTCTCGAAGTAGCGTCGCTCCGCATGGCGCGCACCAGCGCTTGTCCAACGAAGCGCGAATTCAACAGCGGCAAGTTTGGAAGTTGGCATGGGGGCATAAATGGGCACAGCAGCCTGCTGCGATCAACGGGTTGCCGTCGCTGGATTACTTTTGCGCATCTCCAGTGAGGGGCACAAAGCGCACCGCCAGTATCTTTTGGGTGGTGACTCGGCCGGTTTCGTCCTTGGTCGCCAAAATCAGTTGTTGCTGGCCGAACGGGTTGCCCACCGGAATCGCCATCCGTCCATTGGGCTTCAGCTGCTCCAGCAGTCGCGGCGGGATGTGATTGGTTGCCGCAGTCACGATAATGGCATCGTACGGGGCATGCTCAGCCCAGCCGTGATACC
>LJVB01000107.1 GCA_001304215.1 Acidithiobacillales bacterium SM1_46
AGGCAGAGAAATCGCTGGTCGTGATCCTCAAGAATTTTCCGAGCCGCGCCCTCGATTGGCTGTGCGGCGGCCTGTGTTTTCCGGCTGGCCGCCACTTTCATCCGCCATCCGACCGTCTTGGCCGCGCCGTCGCCGAGTTGCTTGTCGCGCCGTCGCCGACGCGCGACCGGTTATCCAGCGGCATTTTTCTCACGGACGATCCGCAGGAGATCCTCGGAATACTCGAGGACGCGCTGCCCAAGGTCATCGCCGCCGAGCCGCTCGAGCGTGCGCTCGGGAAGTACGTCGCCGCCCACCCGCTGCTACACGGGCATTTCGAGGGCCAGCTCGAGGCGGCGCTACGCGACCGGATCATCAGTGCCGAGCAGGCCGACGTACTGCGTGCCGCGCAGGCGGCGCGCCGGCAGGTCATTCGGGTAGACGACTTTGCGACGCTGTAGCAGGATGCCGACATCGGCCAATCGGCATCGACCCTCGCCCGCGCGGGGTCGCCAACGGATGCGGAGGGAGTTCGAATGAAGCGCGTGTTCTTCGTCGACGGCGCCCGCACGCCCTATCTCAAGGCGCGCGGCGAACCGGGACCGTTCAGTGCCTCCGACCTGGCGGTCGCCTGCGGACGCGCACTGCTTGCGCGCCAGCCGTTTGCGCCAAGTGTGCTCGATGAGGTGATTGTCGGTTGCGTCATCCCGGCTCCCGACGAGGCCAACATCGCCCGCATCATTGCCCTGCGCCTCGGTTGCGGCAAGCAGGTACCGGCCTACAGTGTCCAGCGTAATTGCGCCTCCGGCATGCAGGCAATTGCCAGTGCCGCCGAGCGCATCGCGCTCGGGCAGGCGCAACTGGTGCTCGCCGGCGGTACCGAGGCAATGAGTCGGGCGCCGATCCAGTGGAACATGGCAATGGTCGGTTGGCTTGCCGGCATGATGCGTGCGAAGACGCTCCCGGCGCGCCTGGGGGCGCTGACACGTTTTCGCCTCCGCAACCTGAGCCCGGTCTATACGCTGCTCCTTGGACTCACCGATCCAATCGTGAAGCTCAACATGGGTCAGACTGCCGAGGTGCTCGCCAATCGCTTTGGCATCAGCCGTGAAGCGCAGGACGCCTATGCGCTGCAAAGCCATCAGCGGCTGGCGGCCGCCTTCGATGCAGGCGCGCTCGCGGACGAAGTGGAGCTCCTGTACGACTCCCGCGGCAACAGCTATCACGAGGACACTGGCTTGCGCCGCGACACCAGTCTTGAACAGCTCACACGGCTGAAGCCCGTGTTCGATCGCAAGTATGGCAGCGTGACATCCGGCAACAGTTCCCAGGTTACCGATGGCGCCGCGTTGCTGCTGCTGGCGAGTGAAGAGGCAGTGCGCGAGCACGGTCTGCCGGTACTCGGCGAGTGGCGCGGCCATGAATGGGCAGGCGTTGACCCGAGCCAGATGGGTTTGGGGCCGGTGCATGCCGTCGCGAAGCTGCTCACGCGCCATCGTGTGGCGATGCGTGATCTCGTGCAGATGGAACTCAATGAAGCATTTGCGGCGCAGGTACTTGCCTGCCAGGCGGCCTGGGACAGTGCCGAGTACACGCGTGACGAACTCAAACTCGACCAGCCACTCGGGCATATGGACCCGTCGGCGCTCAATCCTGAGGGCGGCGCCGTGGCCTGCGGCCATCCGGTGGGCTCGAGCGGCGCGCGTATCGTGCTGCATATTTTGCGCGCATTGCGTCGTAAGGGCGGCGGGCTTGGCATGGCGACGCTTTGTATAGGCGGTGGTCAGGGGGGTGCCCTGCTGGTCGAATCGATGGTGTCGGTATGAGCGAGTTGGCAAGCCGTGCCTGGCGTCTTGACGTCACGGATGACATTGCGGCGCTCACGCTCGATGTGCCCAGTCAGTCGGCCAATACCCTGAGCGCAACGGTACTGGACGAGTTGGAACAGTTATTGATCCAGCTCGAAGCGGAGCCGCTGCGGGGGCTGATGATCCTATCGGCCAAGCGCGCCGGTTTCATCGCCGGTGCGGACATACGCGAGTTCGAACACATTGACGATGCGGCGCACGCCACGGAGCTCGCGCAGCGTGGACAGAGAGTATTCGCACGCCTCGCGGGCTTGCCGTTTCCGAGTGTTGCCGTGGTTCACGGTTATTGCCTCGGCGGCGGTCTCGAGCTGGCGCTCGCCTGCACCTATCGCGTCGCGCGCGACGATGGATCCACGCGCCTCGGCCTGCCGGAGGTGCGACTCGGAATCAACCCCGGGTTTGGCGGAACCGTGCGTCTGCCACCGTTGGTTGGGGTATTGCCGGCGCTCGACATGATGTTGAGTGGTCGAACCGTTGCTGCACGGGCGGCGCGACGCATCGGGCTGGTGGACGATGCCGTGCCGGAGCGTCATCTTCGCCGCGCGGCCATCCAGCTGCTGCGCCGGCGTGCCGCGCGTCGGCGTGCGCCCTGGCTCCAGCGGCTGCTCGCAACGGCGCCGCTCCGACCGATGGTGGTGAAGCTGCTCACGCGCAAGCTTGCCGCCAAGGCAAACCCGGATCATTACCCGGCGCCCTATCGCATACTTGATCTCTGGGCGCGGCGGGCGAACGAGGATGAGGAAGCCGCCTCGCTTGGCGAGCTCTTGGTGTCGCGCACCAGCCGCAACCTCGTGCACATCTTCTTGTTGGGCGAGCGGGCGAAGCGCGCCGCCCGCACCGAGCCGCACCAGATTGAGTACGTGCACGTTATCGGCGCCGGCGTCATGGGAGCCGACATTGCGTTGTGGGCCGCGCATCGCGGTTTTCGCGTCAGTCTCCAGGACCAGCGCCCGGAAATTCTGGCGCGCGCGATGAAGCGTGCACACGACTTCTATACCAAGAAGCATAAGGACCCACGTGCGGTGCAAGAGACCATGGATCGGCTCATGCCGGATCTTGCTGGCAATGGGCTTCGGCGCGCCGATCTCGTGATCGAGGCGATCGTCGAGAAGCTCGAGCCCAAGCGAAGCTTGCTGGGCGAGCTCGAACGCAAGGTGCGCCCGGGCACGCTGATCGCCACCAATACCTCAAGCATCCGCATCGAGGACATCGCCTCGGCATTGTCGGACCCAACGCGCTTCGTGGGTCTGCACTTCTTCAACCCGGTGCCAAAAATGCAGCTTGTGGAAATCGTGCGCGGGGCACAATCGGGCGAAACAGCACTTGCGCGCGCGCGCGCCTTTACGCTTGCGCTCGATCGGTTTCCGCTGGATGTGAAGAGCAGCCCGGGTTTTCTCGTCAACCGCATCCTGATGCCCTATCTCATCGAAGCGGTGGTGATGGTGGAAGAGGGCATCAGTCCGGCACACATCGATGAGTCCGCGCGCGCCTTCGGTATGCCGATGGGACCTGTTGAGCTGGCTGACACCGTCGGCCTGGATATCTGTCTGTCCGTTGCCGAGGAGCTTGCCGGACCGCTTAATACGCCGGTCCCGGAAGCGCTGCGTCGCAAGGTAACCGATGGCAAGCTTGGCAAGAAGAGCGGCGAGGGCTTCTATCGCTGGGACGTTAAGGGCGGTTCGCATGGCTCTAGCGGCGCGGCATCATCGGAGGCACCGGTCACCGAACGGCTGGTTTTGAGACTCCTCAACGAGGCCGTCGCTTGTCTGCGCGAGGGCGTGGTGACTCATCCCGATGCGGTTGATTTGGGGATGGTGTACGGCACCGGTTTCGCACCCTACCTTGGCGGGCCGATGCGCTATGTCGCGGGCCTCGGCGAAACCGGCGTTGCGCACAGCCTCTACCGTCTCGCGCAGGAGTACGGCACGCGCTTCAGTCCTGACCCCGGCTGGTCGCAGCCTGAACTGTTTCGGCCTGAGGTGCCCACTTAGAAATTTTCGCACCCGCCCGCGCGGGGGTATCATGATCTCGTGGTCGCGAGCGTGTACCCACACGTTTCTCGCCGGGCATGCAGTAAACGGCAACGCCGTGGCACGCTGTCGCACCACGATGGTCTGCGTCCAGGAGGAATTTGGGATGACCCGGCCGTACCGACGCTCTTCAGGGCGAGTCCGCGTGCCACCAAGTCACGCGCGCATTCCAGACGTGCCGACCTTTCCGACCACGAGATGAGATTCCCTCACGACTTCAACCTCTTCGACCTGTTGTTGGGGCGCGTCCACGAAACACCGCACGGACCTGCCTATCGCCAGTTTGTAGACGGCGCGTGGCGAGACTGGACCTGGAGCGAGGTGGCGCGCGAGATCGGACGGTACGTGGCCGCGTTGCGGGCGGAAGGAATGAAGCGCGGTGATCGAGTGGCGATCTGCGTGCGCAATCGGGTCGAGTGGGTGTGTTTCGATCAGGCGGCGCTCGCGCTCGACCTGGTTGTCGTGCCGCTTTACTTCGATGATCGCGCCGACAACATGGCGTTCTGCCTGAACGATGCCGGAGCGCGGTTGTTATTCATTCAGGATGCCGATCAGTGGCCGGCGCTGCGTGAACAGGTGAAGACCATAGAGCGAGTGGTGTACCTTGGGGGCGAAATGGCCCCGGAGCCGAAGGTGCGGGAAATCGCCGAGTGGCTTCCCGAGAAGCCAGAGGTGCTGGAGCGTTCTGCCGCCAGGCCGGAGGAGCTCGCAACCATTGTTTACACCTCCGGCACCACTGGTCGTCCGAAAGGCGTAATGCTCTCGCATCGCAATATCGTCAGTAATGTCATGGCTTCGCTCGAGGCCATCACTATCACCTCGACCGATCTGCTTGTCTCGTTTCTGCCGTTGTCGCATATGTTTGAGCGCACCTGCGGGTATTACGCGATCGTGCGTGCGGGTGCACAGACGGTGTTTGCGCGTTCTATTCTGCAGCTTGGTGAGGACATTGCCGTCCAGCGACCGACCATCCTGATTGCGGTTCCGCGCATCTTTGAGCGCATTTGGGGGCGCATGCAGGAGCAGATGCCGGAAGGATCACCCAAACGCCGACTGTTCGACAAAGCAGTCAGTGTCGGTTGGCGGCGTTTCGTTGGCGAGGCTAGCATCGGCGATCGGCTGCTTTGGCCGGCGCTGAAAGCGCTGGTTGCCAGAAAGCTTTATCGGCGGCTCGGCGGCCGATTGCATCTCGTGGTGGTGGGCGGCGCCGCATTTCCGCCGCAGCTCGCGCGCGTTTTTGTCGGTCTCGGACTTCCCATCATTCAGGGCTACGGTCTTACCGAGACCGCGCCGGTGCTGGCGGCCAACCGCGTCGGCGACAATGATCCGATGTCGATTGGCAGGGCGCTCGAGGGAATAGAGTTGCGATGCGATGAAAATGGCGAGTTGCTGGCGCGCGGGCCGAACATCATGCTGGGCTACTGGAATAACCCGGATGCGACCAAGGCAGCGATCGATTCCGAGGGGTGGCTCCATACGGGCGACATTGCACGCATCTGCGACGGTCGTGTCTTCATTACCGGGCGCCTGAAGGAAATCATCGTGCTCTCCAACGGCGAGAAGGTGCCGCCGGCGGATGCCGAGCACGCGATTCTCCAGGACCCCGTCTTCGAGCAGGCCATGGTGCTGGGCGAGGGACGCGCCCGCCTTGGGTTACTGTGTGTTGCAGCGTCCGATAATCTCGCCGAACTTTGCGCGCGCGCAAACCGCCAATTGCACGACTTTCCAGGTTACGCGCGTATCTGCCACATCGCGCGTACGCCGGAACCATGGACGGTGGAAAACGGCTTGTTGACGCCGACGCTCAAGCTCAAGCGCAAGGAACTCAGCGCCCGCTACGCCGAGACCATCGAGGACATGTATCGGCGCAGCAAGACCTGCAAGAGCGAGGAACTCTAGCCGCGAGCGAGAATAACTCCGCGCCCTCTTAAGCTTATCGTTTGATGCGCCGCTTCTGGCGTGTTCGGCTTCGTGACGCGGACGCTCGTGATCGGTGTGTCCCGATGACGGCGATTTGCCTCGCGCTGAGCAGAAACACACTGTCGTCTCCGCCGCTGGTCGTCACCCACAGAAACGGCACCTGCGGGTAGGTCCGCTCCAGCGCCGGGCGGCTGTTGCCAACTTCCACCACCAGCACGCCGTGCGCGCTGAGGTGACCCGGTGCCGCGCGCAGGATTCGCGCCACCATATCGAGTCCGTCGCGCCCAGCCGCGAGCGCGAGCGTCGGTTCGTGGCCATATTCGGGTGGCATCGTAGCGAGATCGCGCGCATCGACATAGGGCGGATTGCTTACGATCACGTCGTAGCGACGCTGCCCCAGTACGGCAAACAGATCCGAGCGCATCAGGCGCACCCGCCCGGCCAGCGCGTGGCGCTCCACATTGATGCGCGCAACCGCGAGCGCATCGGCTGAGATGTCGACAGCATCGACTCGTGCTTGCGGGAACGCTTGCGCGCAGGCAATCCCCATGCAGCCGCTGCCCGTACATAAATCGAGAACGCGCGTGACACGTGGGGCGTCCACCCACGGCGCAAAGCGCTCGAGGATAAGTTCGCCGGTGAGCGAGCGTGGCACGATCACGCGCTCGTCGACATAAAACTTCAACCCCGCGAACCAGGCCTCGTGCAGCAGGTAGGCGAGGGGCTTGCGGGTACCGATGCGCGCCTCGACGAGCACGCGTATCCGCTCCCGCTCTGCCGGGTGTGGCACATCCATTAGATGGGTATCGAGGCCGCCAGGCTCGATGCCGAGCGCGCCGCTCACCAGCCAGGCGGCCTCATCCGCCGCGTTATCTGTGCCGTGGCCGTAGTAGAGCCGCGCAGCGCGAAAGCGCGCGGCGACCCAGGCGACATGCTCGCTGACGGTGCGCGGGGTAGCAGGTTTCAAGAGCGCAAGTGCACAACCGAACGGGTGTGAATCTAGAGTAACTTCAGTCTTTCGATATCCGCGCGTACGTGTTCCGATGATCGGCGAAATTCATCCGCTTCCTGTGCGGTTAGGGGCAGCTGGATCACACGCTCCATGCCGCCCTCCCCGAACACCACCGGCACCCCCATGCAGATATCGTTCAGGCTGTACTCGCCGTCCAGCACTGCCACTGCCGGCAGGATGTGTTTGCGGTTGCGGGAAATGGCATCGACCATGCTCGCGATCGCAGCTGCCGGCGCATCGTAGGCGCTGCCGGTCTTGCGCAGCGCGAGGATCTCGGCACCGCCCTGGCGGGTGCGCTCGACGATGCGGTCGATCTGCTCGCGCGTGAGGAAATGTTCAATCGGGATACCGTTGATCGTGGTGAAGCGGGTCATCGGGACCATGGTGTCGCCATGGCCGCCAAGTACCATGGCGGAAATGTCCTTGACCGAAAAGCCGGTCTCCATCGCCACGAAACTACCCATGCGCGCGGAATCCAGCACGCCGGCCATGCCGAACACACGGTGGCGCGACCAGCCGGTGCGTCGCCAAGCCGCGTAGGTCAGGATATCGACCGGGTTGGTCACCATCAGCAGCAGCGCATCGGGGGCGTGCTTCACTGTGGCGTCGACCACGCCGTTGACCACGGCGACGTTGGTCTCCAGTACATCAGACCGCGACATGCCTTGCTTGCGTGGCACGCCGGCGGTCACGATCACCATTTCCGCGTCTGCCACGTCGTCAAGACTGTTGGAGCCGCGCAACTGGGTGTCGAAGTCAAAGATTGGCGCCGACTCCTGAATGTCGAGGGCAGTGCCCTGCGGCACGCCTTCCTTGATGTCTATCAGCACAATCTCGCGGCAGAGTTCGTGCTTGGCGAGATTGTGCGCGGTCGATTCGCCGACCCGCCCGGCACCGATAATCGCGATCTTCCGCATGATTTGTCTCCCCGAGTTCCGGTGGACTTCGAGTATAGCCCGCGCCTGACAGGCATCGGCGGGGCGCTAGGTCGGGGGCGGCGGGTAGTGCGAGGGGTAGTGCGCGCGCGCCACGCCGGAATCGATAGCCGCCTGCGCCACAGCCGGTGGCACGACGTCCAGCAGCCGGGGGTCGAGCGGCTTCGGAATGATGTATTCCTTCCCGAAGGCGAGCCCCTTCAGGTTGTATGCGCGCAGGACTTCCGCCGGGACCGGCTCGTGCGTCAGCTTGGCGAGCGCGCTGACCGCGGCGCGCAACATCTGGCGGCTGATCGAGGCGGCATGCACATCCAGGGCGCCGCGGAAGATATAGGGGAACCCCAGCACATTGTTCACCTGATTCGGATAGTCGGAGCGCCCGGTGGCCATGATGAGATCCTGGCGCGCGGCGTGCGCTACTTCCGGGCGGATCTCCGGATCGGGGTTGGCGAGTGCAAACACGATCGGTCGGCCCG
>LJVB01000108.1 GCA_001304215.1 Acidithiobacillales bacterium SM1_46
CTGAACGAGGATGGCTGGATGTCGCTCTATCGCTGGCACGTGGTTGACCCGATCCGCTTCAAGGAGCTCAAGAAGGTCACGTGTCAGCAGATCGGATGGGGCCGCGGCGGGCTTTACGAGCGGTCGGACGACTGGTGCTCGACGGCCTATTGGTATCAGTTCGAGCCGCACACGCCAGTTCCGCCGCTGCCGGACAAGAAAGCGCGAATGGCCGACCTGAGGCTGAGAGTGGAGAGGAAGTAGGTCGGGCGTCCGTCTGAACCGCAGGACCGAAAACGCCACAACTGCGGCACGAGACCGGCAGACAACTCACGGCGGCGGATCAATCGAATCCACCCGACTTTGCAGTATCAGTCGCTTTCGCCGGTGTGCCTTGCCGCCGTAGGGATGTGTTTCGCTTCGCGCCGACTCATTCCCGTGTACCAGGCGACATCAATAACGGCGTTGGCCACAGCCGGCGCCACGCGCCTGTCGAAAACGCTGGGAATGATGTAGTTTTCCTGCAATTGCTCAGGTGGGATCACATCGGCAATGGCTCTGGCGGCGGCACGCTTCATTTCATAGTTCACCCCCGCCGCCCGGCAGTCGAGCAGTCCCCTGAAAAAGCCCGGAAAGCACAGCACGTTGTTGATCTGGTTGGGATAGTCCGAACGTCCGGTGGCCATGACGCGAACCAAAGGCTCTGCCTCTTCAGGCATGATCTCGGGGTCCGGGTTGGACATGGCAAAGACAATTGCATCCTCGGCCATCTCCTTGATCATTTCTGCCGTCACGATGCCTGGGGCCGATACGCCAATGAAAACATCCGCGCCGCGCAAAGCATCTGCGAGAGACCCCTCGACCTCCCTTGGGTTCGTGTTTTCGGCGAGCCATCTTTTCGCCGGGTTCAGCTCGTCGCGGCGGCGGTTGATGATTCCCTGACGGTCGCAGACGACCAGGTCTCGAGACCCGCCGTGCAAGAGCAGCTTTGCACATGCGACACCGGCCGCACCGGCACCGCTGATGGCAATGCGCACCTCGGACAATTCTTTGCCGATAAGTTTCAGGGCATTGAGCAAAGCGGCTAGAACCACTACCGCGGTTCCATGCTGGTCGTCGTGAAACACAGGAATATCGAGCCGCTCTCGGAGTCGCTCTTCGATTTCGAAACACCGGGGGGCGGAGATATCCTCAAGGTTGATTCCCCCGAACACCGGAGCAATCCGCACCACGGTCTCGACAATTTCATCTACGTCTTGCGTGGCGAGACACAAGGGGAAGGCATCCACGCCGCCGAATTCCTTGAACAGTACGGCTTTGCCCTCCATGACGGGAAGAGCCGCCTCGGGACCAATGTTGCCCAGTCCCAACACGGCGGATCCGTCGGTGACCACGGCGACCGTGTTGCGTTTGATCGTGAGATTGAAAACGTCTCTGGGATCGTCCTGGATGGCGAGACAAATACGAGCCACGCCGGGCGTGTAGGTCATCGAGAGATCGTCTCGCGTCTTGATCGGACGCTTTGCCACCGTTTCCAGCTTTCCGCCGAGGTGACGCAGGAATGTACGGTCTGAAACATTGACGACGGCGACCTCGGGCACACTGCCGATAGCCTTGACGATCTCTTTGCCGTGTTCAAAGTCCGACGCGGCGACGGTGAGATCGCGCGTCATTTCCTCAGCGCTAACATGGGCAATATCCACAGCGCTAATGTCGCCGCCTGCTTCTCCTATGACCGAGGTGACTTTCCCCAACATACCGACGTGGTTTGGATATCTCACCCTTACCGTAAAGCTGTAGCTTGGACTTGGTCGCACCGACTTTCCCATGGCCCTTTTTCTCCTTCCGCACTTGTCCTCCCCTATTCTCGCAATGACATGGTCGCGCTCTTGGCAAAGCAAACAACACGCGTCGAAGGGCTATCTTGATGTCTGGGAAACCTCCTCTTTGATCCGCTGGATATGGCCACGGCCGAGGCCCTTCACTTCGCAGCCCAGCTCGATGTAGCGACGGATCTTGTCGTCGCCGAGGATTCCGAAGCAATCGATCACGGCCAACGGCGCGCCAGCCCACTGGACGACGGAATCGGGGGCGAGATCAAGATAGGGCGCGTGACGGACGGCCAGAATGACCGCGTCGGCGCCTTGGAGCGCGGCCGCAAGATCCTCCTGGACGCGGATGTTCACAAGGTTCTCCTGGTTGCGGAAGAACCTGGCCCACGAGTGGCCCGCTGCCGGATACGTGTCCTGCCGTTCGAGTTCGTACCAGTGTTCGACATAGGGATCGTGGATGCGCATTTCCGCGCCCATCTCGGTCAGCTTGCGAACGACCAATTCCGAGCCGCTGTAGCGAGTATCGGCGACATCTTCGCGGTAGCTGGCCCCGCACAACAGCACGTGCGAACCGGCGACGTCCTTGTCCATGGCGCGCAGGGCATCGCGCGTCAGCTCAGCGACGTGCAACGCGCGCGTGTCATTGATGTCGATCGCCATCGTGGAGATTCTGAAAATATCGTCCTCGAATCCCAGGATGTGCCTGTACGCCCAATAGCCCAGACCGCCGTCCTTGGGCAGGCAATAGCCGCCAATGCCCGGGCCGGGGAAGATAATGTTGCTGTGGGTCGGACGCACTTTGACGGCCTTGATGACTTTGATCAGATCGACGCCGTTGCGCTCGGCATACAGGCTCCATTCGTCCAGGAACGCGAGGATTGTTGCGCGGTAGGAGTTCTCGACGATCTTGGTCGTCTCCGACTCGATCGGGCGGTCCATGACCGTCAGCGGGAAATCCTCGGTGTTCAGAACCTCGTTGAGGAACTTCACGACGCGATCGCGCGCCTGTCGGTTGCAGCCCGCGCACACGCGCCAGAAGTCGCGGATCGAGGACACGTATTGCTTGCCGGGCATCACGCGCTCGAAGCTGTGTGCCAGCAATGGCGGCGACTCAATCCCACGCGCCTCGAAGGCCTTCTCCATGATCGGATAGGCGACGAACTCGGTCGTCCCCGGCGCCACCGTGGTTTCAATGAGAACCAGGCAGTTGGCCGGTATTCTTTCGGCGATGGTTTTCATCGTCGCTTCCAGCGCCTTCATATCGACCTCGCCGGTGCGAAGGTTGCCCAGGTCGTGCTTGACATAGTCGCACTGGACATCGACGACGACGCAATCGGCCAGCTTCAGGCAGTCGTTGTTGTAGGTAGCCGTCAGGGTCTTCTTGTCGCGGACGCACCGGGCGATCATCGGATCGACGTCGGGGTCCTCGGCCTTGACGGGAGCCTCGCCACGTTGGAGCAGCGGAATTTTCCAGTAGCTTCGGGCGCTGGGTCGCTGACATCCGATGACGAATTTGCCGGGCTCGCCCGTCTTCGCGTCCACCGAGTCGGCAATGACGGCGGCCATGACGGCACCGACAAAGCCAACGCCCATGACAACAACAATCTCTTTGCCCTCGGCGCGCGCGGCCTCGACCAGGACGCGCAGGCGATCGAACTCCTCCGCATACTCCTCTGGCTGTGGGATTGCGAATTTCTCACCGGCTGGACTGACGGAGTACTCTGCCATGGTAAATCCTCCAGATGGGGACTTGCTATACTCTCTGCTGGCCCCTGTGAGACAATTCGCGGCGAGTCCGCGCAGGGACCACGACGCAACGTCTATTTCTCGCCTTGCCTCCCGTCAATGATTTTGCACCTCTCGCAGGGGCCGTTCCCTCGCGCCGGCCAATGCCCGGCCGGCCGCTGATGTTGAGAAAACCGGCCCGCCAAGGCCGGAATACCGCGATGACTGCCGGATACGGGCACGCCAGAGGCTTGGCCGCTGGTGAAATCGCTTGCAAGATTGCCGCAGGTCGGCCAAGAGGATAGTAGCACTGCGTGGGAAGAGCAGTTCGGCGAATGGGCTGCCGTGTAGCTATTCGAGAGCACATTGACGGAAGGAGCCACGCACATGGGGGAATACAGCGATATTCTGAGCAGACGTGATGCCTTGCAGCGCGGTCTCGGCGCCGCGATGGCCTTGGTGGGATCGAGTACCGCCGCGCGCGGCGGCGAGGCACCGGGCGAACGAGGCAGCGCGCCCCGCTCGACTCCCGATCAACCAAAGCGCACCGGCAGCCGCCCGAACATTCTGTTCGCGATCGCGGACGATTGGTCGTGGCCACATGCCGGCGCATACGGCGACGAGGTTGTCAAGACACCCGTGTTTGACAGGATCGCCCGCGAGGGGGTCCTGTTCACGCACGCCTTTTGCGCCTCGCCTTCGTGCACGCCCTCGCGCGGCGGCATCCTCACGGGCCAGGCCATCCACAGGCTCGAGGAAGGCGGCAACCTCTGGAGCATTTTGCGGGACAAGTTTCGAGTCTACCCCGACATCTTGGAGGCAGAAGGGTACTTTGTCGGCCATATGGGAAAGGGTTGGGGACCCGGTACACTGGAGGGCAGCGGCCGGACGCGCAACCCCGCCGGTCCGAGGTTCGAGACCTTCAAACAGTTCCACGAGAGCGTGCCCGAGGGTAAGCCATCTTGCTTCTGGTTCGGCAGCCACGATCCCCATCGGCCTTACAAGAAGGGTACCGGCCTCGAGGCGGGGATGAAGACAGAAGACGTGGTCGTGCCGCCGTTTCTACCTGATACGCATGAGGTTAGAGAGGATATTGTCGACTACTACTTTGAGGTTCAGCGGTTCGACAGCCAAGTTGGAGAGCTGGTCGAGCTGCTCGAGACGTCGGGCCAGTTGGATAACACGATCGTCGTCATGACCAGCGACAATGGAATGCCTTTTCCGCGCGCCAAGGCGAACCTTTACGACTACGGAACCCGTATGCCGCTGGCCATCCGTTGGCCAGCGCGCGTCAAAGGCGGGCGGACGGTTGACGAGTTCATCAGCTTCACCGAGTTTGCGCCAACATTCCTGCAGGCGGCGGGCCTGAAACCTTTGCCCGAGATGACCGGGCGTAGCTTTCTGGGGCTTCTGACCGGCGAGAGGCCAGAACGAAGAACCGCGCTCTACCTCGAACGCGAACGGCATGCGCAGGTGCGCGAGGGCGACCGAAGCTATCCGATGCGAGCCGTGCGGACAAAACAGTTCCTTTACATCGAGAACCTGCGGCCCAACCTCTGGCCCGCCGGCGATCCGGAGAAATGGAGAGCGGTCGGGCCATTCGGCGATGTGGACGGCTCGCCAACGAAGCGTCTGATTCTGGACCGGCGCGACGACGCGGAAATGGCCAAGTTCTTCCGCGCGGCGTTTGCGAAACGTCCCGCCGAGGAGCTGTATGATCTCAGCCGCGACCCTGGCCAGCTGAACAATGTTGCCAATCGGCGGGAATACGCTGCCGTGAAGAAGCGGCTGCGTGCGCAATTGATCCACTGGATGGCGGATACAGAAGATCCCCGCGCAAAAGGCGAGACTGACTTTTGGGACCGATGTCCCTACTTTGGCAAAACAAGCAAAGAGTCCGGCCGCAAGTGATCAGCCCGCCATGCCCTGGTCGGTTACGGTCGCGACGCCGCCCATGGGGTCAGTCGGTTATGACGCCTTCTGGAGTAGGAGGAATAGGAAATGCATTGGAACGGCAAAAACGAGGGATCGGGTAGTGTCAAAGTCCCTTTGGCGCTAATCGGCGCTGCAATGCTGTGTGTTGCCGGCACGGTATCCGTGTCCAGAGCGGCGTGGGCGCAGCCGCAAGTTGCATCCTCGCGCATAGCGATAATCCTTGCCGCTGATGCCGACGACGTCGAGCGGCGTGTGGCGGAAGTCTTGCAGCAGCGGATATGCAAACGCAGCAATGTATCGATCGAGATAGCGAGACAAGAGGTTCCTGATGCTGACTTGCGCATCTACCTCGGCCGGGCCGGACGCGAAGGAGCGCTGGACAGGCTGTGTGCCGCAAATGGTGCAAAACTCCCCGGCAGGCAAAGAGCGGCACCGGAGGGATTCGCGGTCAAAACCGCGCAGGTCGCCGGCGTTCCGTCGGTTCTGGCAGTGGGAGCCGACAGCCGGGGCACCTTGTATGCCGCTGGCGAGATTCTCCGACGGCTGATTTATCACCCACGGTCCGTGTCGCTCGGCGAGGTGGATGTCAGCACGGCGCCCGCGTACCGGTACCGAGGATTCTCGGCCAATCAGGGCGGTACAATGGCGCGAATCACGAAGGCGCGTGGATGGACGCAGGATGAATGGCAGCAATACGTACTCGACCTTGCGCTTGCCGGCGCAAACTGCTTTTACGCGGGCGGGGCGGCTTTCGACTTTGTCAAGTCATTCGACTTGATGACCGTAACGGGCTCTCGCCCGAACGAGATGCGCGAGAAGTTCCCCAGAGAATGGCAGGCCTCGGAGCGCGGGCGCTGGGTATGCCCTTCGATACCGGAAGCACGCAAGGCTCTCCTGGAACAATGGGAAAAGGACTTCGAGAACCGGCGCGATCACGACGTCATGCGGATGTTTGCGGGCGACCCGGGGGGATGCCGTTGCGAACGATGTATGCCTTGGGGGGAAACGTTTGTCATTCTGTGCGAGGAGATGGCGAACATCTGGCTAAAATACCCCCCCAATAGCATGGTCATGATCGCCAACCAGGACCTGACCAATGCGGGCGATCAGGCGATTTTCGACTATCTCAACGAGAAACCGCGAACGTGGCTGTACGCGATCGCTTACGGTCCGGGCAGCAACGCGATGTCGCCCTACTTCCGCGACGAACTGCGCCAGGACCTTTTCGAGTACCCGGGTTCCGGGCCGGTCAACCGCTACCTCGCCGAGACACTCAATCAAATCCCGAAATACCAGCGCATCGTTCATTACTCGGACATCACGCACTGGATCAGCTCGCAGTACCAGACTGAAAATCCGGAACCTCACCTTGTCTCGGTGTATGGACGCCGAACCTTTCACACCAGGCCAAAAGCATATAGTACGATTTTCCAGGCGATCATGCCGTTTTCCGAAGGCGATATAATTTACTCGGAAGGATACCATGACGAATTCCATCAGTATATATGGAACCGCCTGCTGTGGAATCCCAATCGAAGCATCGAAGATGTCACGATGGAGTATTGTCGGTTGCAGTTCGGACCGGAGGCCGTCGAGCTGATGAGCGAAGCCATATTTCAGCTTGAGAACAATCTCGAAACGCCTCTCGAAACGAACGAGGGAATTGACCGTTACTATCTTCTCGTCAAAGAGGCAGGATGGAAAATACCACCGCACTTGATGGAAAACGATCACAAATGGCGGTTGCATATGCAGAAGGCTGCGCTCGACAAATATCTCCAGCTGAAGCTCCGGGCGGAACACGACAAGGAAACAACGGCATTGCGGGCGATCCAGTCGGGGCTGGAATCGGATGACCTGGACGGTGCCACCTCGGAAGCCCTGGTTATTCTGGAAAGACCGACCGAATCGCCAGAGATGAAATCTCTGCGCGAAGAAGCGCGCAGGTTCGGCGAGGAGAGCGATTCGCTTTATGGCGTTCGGAACGTTGGCTACTTCTCGCTCGACAAGAACCTGATCGGTCTTGGCTGGCTCACAAGACAGGTTCAGGCTGCTGTCGGCTCGACGTCTTCGGAAGAACAACGCGCAATACTGAATCTGATAGCTCACTACGAGGAACCGGGAGAAGGTGGTTTCTACGACGACGCCGGCAGCAAAGGTCGGCAGCCGCACCTGATAAAGGGCGAATCGTATGATGCCAGCGCGATGCTCGACCCCAACAACCGCCCGTCACAAAACACGGTCGCCTACAACCTCAGAGACAAAGTGGGCATCGTGTTTCTCTACAGCGGTCTCGATCCGGACTGTTCGTACAAAGTGCGTGTGACCATGGTTGCGCCCCGGATTCCCAGCGAGCTTCTTGATCTCGCGCTCAAGTTCCGCAGAAATCAACACGTCGCTGCTGACGGCGAGTATCTCGCCGAAGATGTTGAGGTACCGCAGTACACTGCAAAACAGTTTGAGTACAACATTCCCAAGAGATTGACCCAGGACGGAACGTTGCAGCTCACATTCGAGAAAGGTGATGGCGCCATAGGCACCGTTGTGTCGGAGGTCTGGTTGATAAAAAAATAGCGTGGCGGCGTGCGGCCGGCTGAGCCAACATCCCGGTCGGGCGAAGGCGCGAGGTTTCGTCATATTTTCAACGCGCGCCAAGACACCCTAACGTCACTAAAAAGAGAAAAGGTCGCTATCATGCAATCGAGTCGGCTGGCATTTGCGA
>LJVB01000109.1 GCA_001304215.1 Acidithiobacillales bacterium SM1_46
ACTACCGGGATGTCGTCAACATGAAGGTTTCGGATCTCATGAGTCCAAGGGTGTTTACCGTCGAGCCCGACCTGCCAGTATTGAAGGCGGCATCGATCATGTTTCGCAACCGAATCCGCCGTATCCCCGTTTCTCAAGGCTCAAAGCTCGTCGGGATCATCAGCGTTGGAGATGTACACAAGGCGATCTTCCAGCAAAACATCACCAAGCTTTAGCGCACGCTGTCTAGGCGGGACAGGGTCGGCCGGAAACCGCCGGCCGCCAGCGTTGACCCTGTAACACACGGCTCTTATACTGCGCGGCCTTGCCCGAACACACGGCTCTTATACTGCGCGGCCTTGCCCGCACCGGCCTTCGTGCTGCTGCGGGCGCGCGCATTACTTAGCTGCCCCAAAATAGGGCAACCACTAGCTGGGCCTAGTTCTGGCGAGCGTAACTTCGCGTATCTGTGGTGAGCGGTCTGTCACCACTTGGCGAGCTTCTCTTGATGACCGGCAAATCAACGGCTTACAGAATTGTCGTGGCCCAACTCGGCGCTACCATTCTGGTTGCTGGCGGGATCTTTCCGATCTGGGGCGCGGCGCCAGCATTGGCCGCGCTGGTCGGAGGCCTCATCGGCGCCGGAGCCAATCTGGCTTTCGCCTTGCTTGCCTTCCATGGCGGTGTCCAGGGTGCGCGGCCGGTCCTGCGGCGTTTTTATCTCGCCGAAGCGATCAAATTCCTCGTCACGGCAGGGTCCTTCCTGCTTGCCATTGCCTGGTGGCGGCTTGCGGCACTTCCGCTGCTTGCCGGCTACGCTTCCACACTTCTGATTTACTGGTTGGCGCTGCTGCCGAGTGTTCCGACGGTCAAGGTGGATAGGGCATGAGCACCGGGCACAGCGGTGGATCCGCCACCGACTACATCGTTCACCACCTGACGAACCTCACAGTCGGGAAGGGGTTCTGGACCCTGCATCTGGACACGCTGATATTCTCGGTTGTCCTCGGCATGGTCTTCTTCTTTGTGTTCCGGCGCGCTGCCGTGCGTGCCACCGCCGGGGTGCCGGGCGGATTGCAGAATTTTGTTGAGATCCTCGTCGAGTTTGCCGATCGCCAGGTCAAGGACACCTTCCATGGTCGAAGCGAGCTCATTGCGCCTCTGGCGCTGACGATCTTTTGTTGGGTGTTTCTATGGAATTTTATGGATCTCGTGCCGGTTGACCTGTTGCCATTGTTTGCTGGCTGGGTTGGGGTTCCCTACCTGCGCGTAGTGCCATCGACTGATATGAACGCCACCTTCGGCCTGTCGCTTACGGTCCTGGTGCTGATCATTTTCTACAGCTTCAAGATCAAGGGCCCGATCGGCTACGCGAGGGAGTTTCTCACGCACCCGTTCGGTCCGTATCTGTTCCCGGCCAATCTGCTGCTCAATATCGTCGAGCTGTTGGCCAAGCCGCTGTCGCTCTCGTTACGTCTTTTTGGAAATCTGTATGCCGGCGAGATGATCTTTATTTTGATCGCGCTCTTACCATGGTGGATTCAGCCGCTGCTGTCCTGGCCGTGGGCAGTATTCCATATTCTGATCATTACGCTGCAGGCTTTCATTTTCATGGTGCTCACGATCGTGTACCTCAGCATGGCGCACGAAGAGAGCCACTAGCGCTTCTGTCTTTATCAACTTACCCACCTTCTCGGAGGCACATTCATGGAAACGCTTTACGGTATGACCGCCATCGCGGTCGGTCTTATTCTCGGAATGGGCGCGCTCGGCACCGCCATCGGCTTCGGCCTGCTCGGCGGGCGCTTCCTCGAAGGGGCAGCGCGTCAACCGGAAATGATCCCGACGCTGCAGGTCAAGATGTTCATCGTCGCCGGTCTGCTCGATGCGGTCACTATGATCGGTGTCGGTCTGGCGCTGTGGTTCACCACCGCCAATCCGTTCGCGGCCGCACTCAAGGCGGTTGGCGGCTAGAGTCGGCGAATCCGCAATTATTCCGGAGGGACGCAACGTGAATCTCAATATCACGCTGCTGGGGCAGATGATCACCTTCGCGCTGCTGGTGTGGTTCACCATGAAACTGGTGTGGCCACCCCTGATGCGCGCAATGGCTGAGCGCCAGAAGAATATTGCTGATGGGCTGGCGCAGGCGGAGCGGTCCCGGCGGGAGCTCGAGCTCGCACAAAAAAAGGCCGTCGACATCATTCGTGAGGCGCGCGAGGACGCCGCCGGCGTCATCGCCGAGGCCGGCAAGCGCGCCGCCAAGATCGTTGAGGAGGCAAAGCACCAGGCCCACGGCGAGGGCGAGCGACTGCTGGTGGCGGCACGTGCCGATATCGAGCTGGAGGTGTCGCGCGCCCGCGAGCAGCTGCGTGGCGCCATTGCGCAACTGGCGGTGGAAGGCGCAACGCGGGTGCTCGAGAAGGAAATCGACAGGGCCGCCCACGCCAAACTACTTAATGACGTGGTGAAGCAGCTCTAGGGTCTGTTGTCATGGCCGAAGCCAAAACTGTTGCCCGACCTTACGCGGAAGCGGCGTTCGCGCTTGCACAGAAGCGTTCGCAGGCCGAGGCCTGGTCTGGCATGCTCGCACTGGGAACGATCGTGGCGAGTGACGCGCGTATCGGCCGTTTGGACGGCGATCCCAGTTTTGATCGCGCACGGCTGGCGGATGTCGTCGTCGGAATATGTGGAGAAGGGCAGAGTCCGGAGGCGCAGAACTTCCTGCGCGTGCTGGTCGACAATCGCCGCCTCACACTGCTTCCGGAAATTGCCCAGCTCTTCGAGCAGATGCGCTGTGAATCAGAGGCTCGAGTCGAGGCAACCGTCATATCGGCGTTCGCGCTCGATCCGGCTCAGGTTAAGTCGATCGCAGCCGGGCTCAAGCGCCGTTTCGGCCGGGACGTGAACATAACGACGCGGGTCGATTCGGCTCTGATCGGCGGAGTGCTTATACAGGCCGCTGACCTCGTCATCGATGCCTCGGTCCGCGGGCGGCTGAACAAGCTCGCGGCCTCACTGAATCTGTAGAGAGGACAAGAATCATGCAGCTTAATCCTTCCGAAATCAGCGACCTCATCAAGAAGCGCATCGAGTCACTCTCGGTAGCGCCCGAGGTGCGTACCGAGGGCACGGTGGTATCGGTGACCGACGGCATCTGCCGCATCCATGGTCTGTCGGACGCGATGCAAGGCGAGATGCTCGAGTTTCCCGGCAATACCTTCGGGCTGGCGCTGAACCTCGAGCGCGACTCGGTCGGTTCGGTGGTGCTGGGTGATTATGAACACATCTCCGAGGGTGACACCGTCAAGTGCACGGGCCGAATCCTGGAAGTGCCGGTCGGCACTGAGCTGATCGGACGCGTAGTGAATTCCCTCGGCCACCCAATCGATGGCAAGGGGCCCGTCAACGCGAAGGAAACCTCGCCAATAGAAAAGATCGCGCCCGGTGTCATCTGGCGCAAGAGCGTGTCGCAGCCGGTGCAGACCGGCGTCAAGGCGATCGACGCCATGGTGCCGATCGGCCGCGGCCAGCGCGAGCTCATCATCGGCGACCGCCAGACCGGCAAGACGGCGATTGCCATCGACACCATTCTCAACCAGAAGGGAAAGGACCTTATCTGTATCTATGTCGCAATAGGCCAGAAGGCGAGCTCGGTTGCGAACGTGGTGCGCAAGCTTGAGGAGTTTGGCGCGATGGAGTACACCATCGTGGTCGCTGCCTCGGCCTCGGACTCGGCGGCTATGCAGTACATCGCACCCTACTCCGGCTGTTCAATGGGTGAGTACTTCCGCGACCGCGGTCAGGATGCGCTTATCATTTATGACGATCTCACCAAGCAGGCCTGGGCCTACCGTCAGGTGTCGTTGCTGCTGCGTCGCCCGCCGGGGCGCGAAGCGTATCCGGGTGATGTGTTCTATCTGCACTCGCGCCTGCTCGAACGTGCCGCGCGCGTGAACGAGGACTACGTCGAGAAGACCACCAACGGTGCGGTGAAGGGCAAGACCGGCTCGCTCACCGCGTTGCCGATCATCGAAACCCAGGCCGGCGACGTCACGGCGTTCGTGCCGACCAACGTGATCTCCATCACCGACGGGCAGATCTTCCTCGAATCCGACCTGTTCAATGCCGGCATCCGTCCCGCCATCAACGCCGGCATCTCGGTGTCGCGTGTCGGCGGGGCGGCGCAGACCAAGGTCATCAAGAAACTCGGCGGCGGCGTACGCCTCGCGCTTGCCCAGTTCCGCGAACTCGCGGCGTTCGCGCAGTTCGCTTCCGATCTGGATGAGGCCACGCGCAAACAGCTTGACCGCGGGCGCATGGTGACCGAGCTCATGAAGCAACCGCAGTACGTTCCGCTTTCGGTAGCGGACATGGCGCTTACCCTGTTTGCCGTCAACCGCGGCTATTTCGACGGCATCGAGGTCAAGCAGGCGCTCGGAGTGGAAACGGAACTGCGCGCCTATATGAAGGCGAAGCACGCGGCGTTGATGGAGCGCATCGATCAGACCAAGGACCTCTCCGCCGAGGACGAGAAACTTCTCGTCGCGGCAATCGAGGATTTCAAGAAGACCGTGGCCTAGGCGGGCACGTGTCAGTCGAAGCGAACGAGCGGAGCGAGTAGGGCAACCTTGTATGCCAGGAAGTCGCGAAATCCGTAACAAGATCCGAAGCATCAAGAATACGCAGAAGATCACCAAGGCCATGGAGATGGTTGCGGCGGCAAAGATGCGCAAGGCGCAGGAGCGCACGCGCGCCTCGCGCCCGTACGCCTTTCGCGTTTTGAACATTGTGACGCACCTGGCGCGTGCCCACACCGAGTACAAGCATCCGTTCCTGACCAGGTACCCGGAGGTCCGGCGCGTCGGCGCGATTGTCGTCACCACCGACAAGGGGTTGTGCGGGGGCCTGAACACAAACATGTTGCGCATGCTGATCGGCCAAGTCCGCACCTGGCAGCAGGCAGGGGTGGAAATGGAATTCTGCGCCATCGGCACCAAAGGCCTGGGATTCCTGCAGCGCATGGGGGCGAACGTCGTATCGAACGTCGTGCATCTCGGCGACACGCCTCACCTGGAACTTTTGATCGGTGCGATCAAGGTCATGCTCGATGCTTACTCCAGTGGGCGGGTGCAGGAGCTGTACGTCTTCAACAACCGTTTCGTTAACACCATGAAGCAGGAGCCGTGGCGCGCGCAGCTGCTGCCGCTGCCGCAGCAGTACCGCAACGAGAAGGGCGAAGTGATCGCGAGCACTGCCGCGACTGGTCTGTGGGACTATTTGTATGAACCGGACGCGAAGACCATGCTCGATGCGGTGCTTACGCGCTACATCGAGTCTCGTGTTTATCAGGCGGTTGTCGAGAACATGGCTTGCGAGCAGAGTGCGCGCATGGTCGCCATGAAGTCCGCTTCGGACAATGCCGGAAACCTGATCGACGAATTGACACTGATCTACAACAAGGCGCGCCAGGCCGCGATTACCAAGGAACTGTCCGAGATCGTGGGCGGGGCAGCGGCGGTTTAACCGATTTCAATTTGATTCTTTGGGTACTCCCATGACAGAAGGCAAGATCGTTCAATGCATCGGTGCGGTGATCGACGTCGAATTCCCGCGCGGCCACATGCCGAGGGTCTACGACGCACTGAAGCTTTCGGACGCTGAACTCACCCTAGAGGTTCAGCAACAGCTCGGCGACGGCGTGGTGCGCACCATCGCGCTCGGATCGAGCGACGGTCTGCGCCGTGGGATGACCGTGACGGACACCGGCGCGCCGATTTCGGTGCCAGTTGGCCAAAAGACGCTTGGGCGCATCATGGACGTGCTTGGCCGGCCGATCGACGAAAAGGGCCCGGTAGGGGCCGAGAAGGCGATGCCGATCCATCGCAAGGCACCAAAGTTCGAGGAGCTGGCACCCACCACCGAGCTGCTCGAGACCGGCATCAAGGTAATCGATCTGGTCTGTCCGTTTGCGAAGGGCGGCAAGATTGGCCTGTTCGGTGGCGCCGGGGTCGGCAAGACCGTGAACATGATGGAGCTGATCCGCAACATCGCGGTAGAGCACTCGGGCTACTCGGTGTTCGCCGGCGTCGGCGAGCGAACTCGCGAGGGCAATGACTTCTACCACGAGATGAAGGAAGGCGGTGTGCTCGACAAAGTCGCGCTGGTCTACGGCCAGATGAACGAGCCGCCCGGCAACCGCCTGCGCGTTGGGCTCACCGGCCTCACCATTGCCGAGGCCTTCCGTGACGAAGGGCGCGACGTGTTGTTGTTCATCGACAACATCTACCGCTACACCTTGGCCGGAACTGAGGTATCGGCGCTGCTCGGCCGCATGCCTTCGGCGGTCGGTTATCAGCCGACGCTCGCCGAAGAAATGGGTCGCCTGCAGGAGCGCATCACCTCCACCAAGGTGGGCTCGATCACATCCATCCAGGCAGTCTACGTCCCGGCTGATGACCTGACCGACCCGAGCCCGGCCACGACATTCGGGCATCTCGATGCGACTGTGGTTTTGTCGCGCGACATCGCTGCGCTTGGCGTCTACCCGGCGGTCGATCCGCTCGACTCGACGTCACGCCAGCTCGATCCGCACGTGGTCGGCGAGGAACACTACAACGTCGCCCGCGCCGTGCAGGCGACCCTGCAGCGTTACAAGGAATTGCGCGACATCATCGCGATCCTCGGCATGGACGAGCTATCGCCCGACGACAAGCTCGCGGTGTCGCGCGCGCGCAAGATCCAGCGTTTTCTGTCGCAACCATTCTTCGTGGCCGAGGTGTTCACCGGCTCGGCCGGCAAGTACGTGCCGCTCAAGGAAACCATCCGTGGTTTCAAGGGCATCGTGGAGGGCGAGTACGATCACTTGCCGGAACAGGCGTTCTATATGGTCGGCTCAATCGATGAAGCGGTTGAGAAGGGCAAGGCGATTCAATAATGCAGTGCGAGGCGCCCATTCATTGAGCGCGTCGCGCACAACACCGGTCTCATCATGGCTCTAACCGTACACGTCGATATCGTCAGCGCGGAGGCTACACTCTACTCGGGGCTTGCCGAGTTCGTAGCGGTGCCCGGAATCGCGGGCGAACTTGGGATATACCCGCGACACGCGCCGTTACTGACCCAGCTGCGTCCCGGTTCTGTCCGGCTCAAGGTTCCGAACCAGACCGAGGAGGAGCTTATCTACGTTTCCGGCGGGATTCTCGAGGTGCAACCAGACATCGTGACGGTTCTGTCCGATACCGCGATTCGTGGCAAGGATCTGGACGAATCGGCGGCGCTCGAGGCCAAGCGCCGCGCCGAGGAGGAGATGAAGAACCGTACCGGCGTAATGGAGATCGCAAAGGCCGAAGCTGAGCTGGCCGAGGCCGTGGCACAGTTGCGCGCCATCCAGCGGTTACGCCAGCAGCGTGGCCGTTAAGCCGCGGGACCGAATCGATGTCGACACCGCGGGTTGAGCCCAACAAGGTCGTTTCCGTCACTTATCTACTGCGCAACCAGCGCGGCGATATCGTTGACTACCGTGACCTCCCAGTTGCGTACGTGCACGGCGCTGGCTCGGAACTGTTCCCACAGATCGAGCAGGCACTCACAGAAAAGACGGTCGGCGAAACCATAGAGGTGACGCTTGGACCGGACGAGGCTTTCGGCGCGCACGACCCGAAACTCACGTTCACCGATGACCTTGAGAACGTGCCACCGGAGCTGCGCCAGATCGGAAAGGAGTTCGAGGCCCAGAGCCCCAGGGGCGAAGCAATGCTGTTTCGTGTCACGCAGATCGAGAACGGCAAACTCACTGTCGACGCCAATCACCCGCTCGCCGGCCAGACCATCACGTTTGTTGTAACCGTGCATGACATCCGAGAGGCAACAGACGACGAACGCAAGGCCGGTCGACCGCTGGACAGCAGCAGACTGTTGCAGTAGCCGCGTCACCCGCCAAGGCGTGGGTTTGCTTTAATTGATCCAGCGCATGACCACAGCTCTCGAAGTCATCATCCTCGCGGCCGGCCAGGGCAAGCGCATGTATTCGCGCCTGCCCAAGGTCCTGCATACGCTCGCCGGGCGTCCGCTGCTTGCGCACGTACTGTCCAGCGCCACTGAACTCGATCCCAGTGCCATTCATGTGGTGTACGGCCACGGCGGCGAGCAGGTACGCACTGCGCTGGCCGACGCGCATGTTAACTGGGCATTACAGGCTGAGCAGAAAGGTACCGGCCACGCCGTCATGCAGGCGCTACCCGCGATTGCCGATGACGCAACCGTACTGATACTTTATGGTGACGTGCCGCTCATTGCGCCGGCGACGCTGCAGGCGCTGGTTTCCGCATCCGGGCCGAATACACTTGCCTTGCTCACGGCCGAGCTGTCGGACCCCGGTGCCTATGGGCGCATCCTTCGCGATTCGGGCGGCCGTGTGACGCGGATCGTCGAGGCCAA
>LJVB01000110.1 GCA_001304215.1 Acidithiobacillales bacterium SM1_46
ACCTTGGCCAGATCATCGTCGGCAAGTTCCCGCTGTTCGTGCTGGGCTTCATCCTGCTGTTCGCCCTCTCGACCACCGGTATCTTCGCGCCGCCGCAGCACTACCAGGGCAAGTACTTCGACAACTCCGAGAAGGCCCTCATCAAGAAGGACAAGGAAGGCAACGTCACGTCCAGCAAGATGCTGAAGGACGAGCAGGTCGCTACCCTGACGGCGGAAGCCGACAAGGTCCAGCGCGAGGACCAGAAGGCCGCCCTTACTCGCCTGATCGAGAACAAGAAGGTTATGTCGATCGACGATGACGACACCCTGCGTGGTCTCGTGAACGCCAAGGTACTTTCAAAGGACGCGAACCACATCCTCTCGGAGGCCCACAAGGCGGTCCGTCACACCGCCAAGCGCGTCTCCTGGTTTCGCGACCTGATCATCTGGTTCTTCGCCTTCGGTCTGACAGGCCTCGGCATGCAGATCACCATGGCCTCGATCAAGCAGGCCGGTGGCCAGCCGATCGTGATCGGCACCACGCTGCTCGTGGTCTACCTGCTCGTTCACGAAGCCATTTAACCCAGGAGCAACTGAACATGTCGAAAGATAAATTCGATCGTGGTACCGCGCTGACCATCTTCAAGAACGACCGCACATCATCTCGCTGATCATCGTGGGAATTGTCATCGCGATGGTGCCGCGCTAAGCTTCTGAGTAGAATAGACATCCCGGGGCGTGCCCTGCGCGCCCCGGGATTTTTTTTGGGAAAATAGATGAACAAACTCAAAAACGTGCTACTGGCGAGTCACGGAACCGAGGGCGCCCGGGCTGCCGAGCGCATGGCGCTTGCCTTGTGCCCGCGCGGCTGCCGGCTGTATCACCTGATCGTGGTGCCGGAATTCTGGAAAGGCATGATGGGCGATGACTGGCTGAACAACGTCTCCACCCGAATGGTCTACGCGAAGTATATCGAGTCGACGCTCGAGGCCGAGGTGGCCCGCGAAGTGCGCCGATTCAGCCGGGAAGCCCGCAAGCGCGGGTTACGCTACGAGGCCGAAATGGCGTTCGGCAAGCCGACCGAGTGCCTGCTCGCACGGCTCAAGCGCAGCAGTCCCGACCTGGTAATTATGGGAGCACTGCGACCAAAGAAGCGCACCGGTTTGCGCTCACGCATGCTCACCGACGACGTTCTGCGAGCCGTCAAGGTGCCCCTGATCATCGCCCCGTATCCGAAATGAGCGAATCACAGATCATTCCATCTGCGCCGCCGCCCGTTGGTGTGTCGGTGGAGGACGCCGCCTGGGTCCGGGTACCCACGCGCCTCAATCCGGCGGAGGTCGCGCCACTGCTGCGCGATACGGAAGTCCTCCTGCGCCTTAACCCCTACTACCACTTCCGGGAACTGCGTGAGACGGGGACCAATAGCTTTCACGCCGCCTTCGAGAACCAGAGCAACAACCAGCAGTTGGAGGTGGATGTTTCCGTTGAATCGGGACCAGCCGATGGCATGACCCTGCGCTATCACAGTGGCATCAAGCGGCGCACGATTGTCAGTATCGAGCCGTTTGAGCGAGGAAGCTACGTCGTCCTGACCGACGACTATGCCGGGCTGTCCGAAACCGAACGCAAGGAGCGCGAGGCCGAGGTCGACAAAAGTCTGGTTGCATGGGGTGAAGCCGTACGCGTTTACCTGCTGCGAATCAGGCGATACAGCTGGATTCCCGGCTGGCGCTGGTACATCCGGCGCGTATGGATCGGCATGAAACCCAATCAGCGCAGGATCGTCTGGCTGCTCTACCTCATCACGATTGTGGAGTTCTTCTTCTTCCTGTTCGTGATTCTGATGCTCAACGTCGTACAGCTCGAGCGCGCCCTGTAACGCGGGATAAGTCGCTAAGGTTTCGGGCCGGCGGCTTTCGGTGATGCGGGTGCTGCCGGGGGCTCGACCACCTGGTAGAAGGTCTCACCCTTCTTCACCATACCGAGCTCGCTTCGGGCACGCTCCTCGATGGCGGCAAGCCCCTGCTTGAGATCCGCGACTTCCGCTTCCAACGCCTGATTGCGCTCTCTCAGACGCGCGTTCTCCACGCGCTGGTGATCGATTTCGCGCTGCAACTGCAACAGGGTAAGGAAACCGCCGCTGCCGAACCAGAGCGGATACTGCAGGAGCACCAGGATGGCGCCGAGCCCAAGAATAAGTAGCTTGCGTTGGTTCACGCGCTACAGCCGTATGCTCTGCACCCGCTCATGAGACATCTCGCGCCGCCACCGACCCATTGTGCCACAGCGCTGTAGATCGTCCACGTCCGCGGCGTTCATGCCCGCCGGCCTGCGGCAAGCATCTGCTCAGACACGGAGCATTGGAAACGCGGCCCGACCCGCGTACACCGCTTCGCCCGCCAGTTCTTCCTCGATACGCAGCAACTGATTGTACTTCGCCACGCGATCCGAGCGCGACAGTGAGCCGGTCTTGATCTGTCCCGTCCCGGTTGCCACAGCGAGATCTGCAATGAAGGCGTCTTCCGTTTCTCCAGACCGATGTGAGATGACCGCCGTGTACCCCGCGGCCCGCGCCATGGCGATGGCCGCCAACGTTTCTGACAAGGTCCCGATCTGATTGACCTTAATGAGTATCGAATTCGCGATCCCACGCCGAATGCCTTGCGCCAGGATCGCCGTGTTGGTGACAAAAAGATCATCCCCAACGATCTGTAGCTGGCTGCCGAGACGCCGAGTGAGGATTTCCCAACCCTCCCAGTCATTTTCCCCGCAACCGTCTTCGATTGTAACGATTGGATACCTGGCGGCCCACCCTGCCAGCTTGTCCACGAACTGCTCGGCCGTCAGGCTGGTCCCTTCGGAAGCAAGTTCATAGCGCCCACCTCTGTTGAACTCCGAACTCGCCACATCCAGTCCAAGGGCAATTGCCGAACCCGGGGCATAGCCGGCCTGTTCGATGCCCCGCAAGATGACCTGCAGGGCCTCCTCATTCGACTTGAGATTTGGGGCAAACCCACCTTCGTCACCAACCGCGGTGCTGAGTTTCATGCCGTGCAATACCCTCTTAAGTGCATGAAACACCTCGGCCCCATAGCGCAACGCTTCCGCGAAGCTCGGTGCGCCCAGCGGCAAAATCATGAACTCCTGAAAATCAATATTGTTGTCGGCATGGGCGCCACCGTTGATGATATTCATCATCGGCACCGGCATGCGCATGGCCGGCTTGCCGGCGAGCACGTTGAGATAGCGGTAGAGTGGCTCACCTTGCGCAGTCGCAGCCGCCCGGGCGGCGGCAAGAGACACTGCGAGCAAAGCATTGGCACCCAACCGGTTCTTGGTCGGCGTGCCATCGAGATCGATCATCTGCCGGTCGACAGACTGCTGATCGCGCGCATCGCGCCCCTTCAACGCCGCGCGAATCTCGCCATTGACGTGACCGACGGCGGTGCGCACGCCCTTGCCGCCGTAGCGCTTGGCGTCCCCATCACGCAACTCGAGCGCCTCACGCTCCCCTGTGGACGCGCCGGAAGGAACAGCGGCCCGTCCCCGGACCCCGGACTCGAGGATAACATCGGCTTCAATTGTGGGGTTGCCGCGCGAATCGAGGATTTCACGCGCACGAACATCGGTAATGGTCGTCATACGACTTGGGTGATCTCTTTCTTGTTGGATCCGAATCCTGGCGGGCAGGCATTGTACCGCAGCAGGATCTGTTCGCAGAGCGCCGAGATTCGGCTGCTAGGGCGGTGCGGAGCCAAAATCTGCGGGCGACAAGGCACTCAATTCGGCATCATTGACGCTTCTGGGAAGCCGGCACGCTTCACCACGGCATCGAGCTCTTTAAGCGTCTCCAGCAACTCCTGCAGTTTGCCGAGCGGCCAGGCGTTGGGACCATCCGAGAGCGCCTTGTCGGGGTCGGGATGGGTCTCCATGAACAGGCCCGACACGCCTGCCGCGATCGCCGCCCGCGCCAGCACCGGAACATGCTCACGCTGGCCGCCGCTGCGGCTGCCCTGCCCGCCTGGCAACTGCACGGAATGGGTGGCGTCAAACACTACCGGACAACCCGTGGCGCGCATGATGGCGAGCGAACGCATGTCGGAAACAAGATTATTGTACCCGAACGACACGCCTCGCTCGCACACCAGTATCCGATCCTTCCCGCCCGCTCCAACGGCCTTGTCCACCACGTTCTTCATATCCCATGGCGCGAGAAACTGACCCTTCTTGATATTGACGGGTTTGCCGCTTGACGCAACCGCCTGAATATAATCAGTCTGCCGGCACAGAAACGCCGGCGTCTGCAGCACGTCCACGACCGCCGCCACATCCTTGATTTCAGGAATGTCGTGCACATCGGTCAGCACCGGAACACCGATTGACTTTCGCACACTCTCAAGAATCTTGAGACCGGCATCCATGCCGAGCCCGCGAAACGAAGCACCCGAGCTGCGGTTCGCCTTGTCGAAGGACGACTTGTAGATAAACGGGATACCCAGACGACCCGTGATCTCCTTTAGGCGACCGGCCGTGTCGTGGGCGAGCGCCTCGGATTCGATTACACAGGGGCCGGCAATCAGAAAAAACGGGCGATCGAGCCCAACCTCGAAACCACAAAGCTTCATTGCGCGGCTACCGGTTGTTTGACAGAGGTTGCGCGCCGCTCGCGCGCCGCCTGAATGTAGTGCGTAAAGAGCGGATGGCCGTCACGCGGAGTTGAGGTGAATTCGGGATGGAACTGCACGCCCACGAACCACGGATGATCTGCCAGCTCGATAACCTCGACAAGACTGCCATCGGCTGACGTGCCGGAGACCACAAGACCTGATTTCTCCAGCCTTTCCCGATAATGGTTGTTGAATTCGTAGCGGTGGCGGTGACGCTCCACTACCGAATCTCGCCCATAGGCCTCGTAGGCTCGGGTACCCGGCTTGAGCACGCACTCCTGAGCCCCCAGACGCATGGTGCCACCAAGATCGCCGCCCTCGGTCCGGGTCTCGACAGCTCCCTCGGCCGTACGCCATTCAGTAATGAGGCCAATCACCGGATGTGGGGTCTTTCGATTCAGCTCCGTACTGTGCGCGCCCTTGAGCGCCGCCACATTACGCGCGAACTCGATAGTCGCGAGCTGCATCCCCAAACAGATGCCGAGATATGGCACTCCCTGTTCACGTGCGTACGTAATGGCCTTGATCTTGCCTTCTATTCCGCGTTCACCGAAACCGCCGGGAACCAGAATGGCGTCCGCGTCCGCCAATGACCCGACCCCTTCGGTTTCGATGCGCTCGGCATCAATATAGCGAACGTTGACGCGCGTCGAGGTGTGAATGCCGGCGTGCTTGAGCGCCTCCGACAGTGACTTGTAGGACTCGGTCAGGTGTACGTACTTACCAACCAGCGCGACGGTCACTTCACCGCTTGGGTGCTCCATCGCGTGGATTACCTTGTCCCATTCGCCCAGATTGGCCCGCCGGGTGTTCAGGTGCAGACGCTCCACCACAATCTCATCGAGCCCCTGCTCGTGCAACAGGCGCGGAATCTTGTAAATATTGTCAACGTCTACCGCCGAGATCACCGCGCGCACCGGCACGTTGGTGAACAGCGCGATTTTGCGCCGCTCGTCTTCTGGCAGCATCCGGTCGGCACGGCATAGCAGAATATCCGGCTGAATCCCGATCGAGCGCAGCTCCTTCACCGAGTGTTGGGTCGGTTTGGTCTTCACCTCGCCAGCAGTCGGAATGTAGGGAACCAGTGTCAAATGAATGAACAAGCAATTGCTGTGACCGAACTCGGTAGCCATCTGGCGGATGGCTTCAAGGAATGGCTGCGACTCGATATCGCCCACCGTACCGCCGATTTCTACCAGCGCCACGTCTGCACCGTTAGCACCCTCCTGGATGCAGCGCTTGATCTCGTCAGTGATATGCGGAATCACCTGTACGGTCGCGCCCAGGTAGTCGCCACGACGTTCCTTGCGAATAACGTTCTCGTAGATACGGCCTGTCGTGAAATTGTTCCGCCGGGTCATCGTGGTGCGAACGAAACGCTCATAATGGCCGAGGTCAAGATCCGTCTCGGCACCATCATGGGTAACGAACACTTCACCGTGCTGAAACGGGCTCATCGTGCCCGGATCGACATTAATGTAGGGGTCCAGCTTGAGAAGAGTGACCTTGAGGCCGCGCGCTTCGAGGATGGCCGCGAGCGAGGCAGCGGCAATGCCTTTGCCGAGAGAGGAAACCACACCGCCCGTAACAAAGACAAATTTCGCCATCGCCGCGCCTTATGCAGAACCGGATTGACCTTGCCAGGTCGCCCGAAGCGTCCTGCAAGCACGGAACCGCAAGTTACCAGATGCGGCCAGTAAGCACAACCGGCCTACGGCGGACTGTCCCCAAATTCTCCCGTCACATCCTCGACCAACAGCCGTACACTCGGCTCCGATGCGAGCGCTGCATATGGCTCACACACCCATCGGTCACCAACGGCAGCGAGATCGTCGCCGATATACAACAATGGCAAACGCGCGCGTTCCCACGGCGGTACAGCACTTTCCTGCAACAGCTTCTTGAGAGAGCGGCGATACCGATTACCGGCCAGTCGGCACATCTCGCCTCCAACGCGTGGTCGCACCGAAACCGGGCGGCCGGCGAGGCGCGCGAGCGACAATCCGGTCCCGGTCGCGGGCTTTGACCGCAGCCGTACCCCGGCCGCAACGATTACAAGTGGCGCGCTAAGATCCCACTCCTGCGGATCCCATTCTACCGGCGCCACACAGGCGTCCGACGCTACAAGGGAATCACGATAGCGCCGCACCGTCGCTCCCGGCCATTGCACAACCGCGAGACCGCTGCGTGGCCGATCCGCAACAATGCGCAGAATCTCGCCGAGTTGAGCCTCCGACGGCAAGGCTAGACCGCGCCGCCGAAGCCAAAATCGGATCAGATTGGCCTGACGCGCCACCGAGAGCCTTACGAGCTGAGACATGGCGAGACCGCCCCTCCCGCAGTGCACTGCCGCCACATCCTGGGCGGCAAGCTCATCGAGCAGCGTTTGCGCCTGCGCGGCATGCCGCGCCGAGCGCGCCAATGTTGCAATGGTGCCTGGCCAGTGCTCGGTCATTCGCGGTAGGACGCGGTGACGAACAATGTTACGGGATCTCGCAAGATCCTGATTGGACTCGTCCTCGATCCAGGCAAGGCCTTTAGCTGCCAAATACGCGCGCAGTGCTGCTCGGCGGAAGGAAAGCAGCGGTCTGGCAAGCCGTCCCGGCCCAAAGGGCGCGACCGCAGGCATGGCAGACATCCCGGCCACGCCGGCACCTCTCAGCATCTGCAGCAGAACTGTTTCGGCCTGATCGTCCTGGTGATGTGCCGTGAGCAGTACCTCGCCCGCACCCAGTACCTCGCGTAGCCGCGCATACCGTGCCTCGCGTGCCGCGGCTTCATATCCGCGCTCTGGGATCTCAGTGACGCGAACCTGCTCAATCTGACAGGAAACCCCGAGCTTGCTGCATAGCGCGGCACAGGCGTCGGCCCACCGACCAGAATCCGGGTGCAAGCGATGGTCTACATGAACCGCACGTGCGCGCCAACCCGCCTCATTTAGTGCGTTAAGCAGGGCGACAGAATCGCCCCCACCGCTGAGGGCGACAACAAACGGGGTGTTGGTCGCAAAACCGAGGCGCGAACCCAGAATCCCGCCAAGCGCATCGGGCGAGAACACGTCGCCGTGGGGATTACTGCTCTTCAAATTCGCCGTATCGCATGAGCCGCTCGTGACGCCTTTCCACGAGCCGCTCGGTCGGCATGCTGCTGACCTGCCCGAGGGCCGCAACCAGGCTGGTCTTCAGCGCCTTCGCAGTGGAAGCCGGGTCGCGATGCGCGCCGCCCAAGGGCTCTGGCACGATCTCGTCTACTAACCCGAGACGCTGCAGACTCTGTGCCGTGATACCCATCGCTTCCGCGGCCTCGGACGCCTTCTCTGCAGATCGCCACAAGATCGAGGCGCAACCCTCCGGAGAGATCACCGAATAGGTGGAGTACTGCAACATCATCAGATGGTCACACACGCCGATGGCGAGAGCGCCACCTGATCCACCTTCTCCAATGACCGCCCCGATCACCGGCGTGCGCAGTGCGGCCATGACGTAGAGACTTCGCGCGATTGCCTCGCTCTGTCCACGCTCTTCTGCACCCACCCCGGGATACGCCCCAGGCGTGTCGATCAAGGTCACAAGCGGCAAATGAAAACGCTCAGCAAGCTGCATCAGACGCATGGCTTTGCGGTAGCCCTCGGGACGTGGCATACCAAAGTTGCGCCGCACCTTCTCACGGGTATCACGCCCCTTCTGGTGTCCGATAACTACAATCGGCTGATCATCCAGGCGCGCCAGACCGCCCACGATTGCCGCGTCGTCGGAAAATGCCCGGTCACCATGCAACTCCTGAAAATCCGTGCAAATACTGGCGATGTAGTCGAGCGTATATGGTCGTAGCGGATGACGCGCCAACTGGGAAATCTGCCAAGGCGTGAGCGAATGGAAAACTGATTCCGTGAGCTTGCGGCTCTTGGCCTGCAAACGGTGGATTTCCTCGTTAATGTTGAGATCCTTGCCACCGCCCG
>LJVB01000018.1 GCA_001304215.1 Acidithiobacillales bacterium SM1_46
CCGAGCGGCGCGGCGCACGGTTTGGCATGTGGTTTCCGGTGGTGGAGGGAGTGGCATGAGCAAGCGCACAATCCTCGTGATCGACGACGAGCAGAACATGCAGGCCGTGATGCGCATGATCCTGGAGGGCGCGGGTCATGAAGTGTGGCTGGCCGACAATGGCGAGGAGGCGATGCAGTTCGTTCAGCATCCGGATCTGGACGTGGTGCTGACTGACCTCAAGATGCCCGGCATGGGCGGAGAGGCATTCGTGCTCGCGTTTCGCAAGGAGCGCCCCGACGTGCCGGTGATCATCGTTACGGCGCACGGCACGATTCGTTCGGCCGTGAAGAGTGTGCAGGATGGCGCCGCCGACTATCTCACCAAGCCGTTTGAGCCCGAACAGCTTGAGATTGCCGTGCACAACGCGATCAAACTGCGCGACATCCTGCGCGAGAATGAGCGACTCAAGGCGGCGGTTAGCGGCGGGCGCGGCAGGCCCCGGATTGCTGGCGACAGCGCGGCGGCGCGCCATCTGCTTGAGGAAATCGAGCGGGTGGCGCCGTACAAGACCAATGTACTGATCATGGGCGAGTCGGGCACCGGCAAGGAGCTAGTGGCGCGTACCGTTCACGAATTGTCGCCTCGTCGCGACGCTCCGTGGGTCGCGATCAATTGCTCGGCAATCCCGCGGGATCTTATGGAATCGGAGCTCTTCGGCTACGTGAAGGGCGCCTTTACCGGCGCTACTCAGAACCGGCTCGGGCGCCTCGAGCAGGCCAATGGAGGCACCCTGTTTCTCGATGAGATCGGGGACCTTGACGCCGCCTTGCAGGCCAAGCTGCTTCGCGTACTGCAGGAGCGTGAGTACTCGCCGGTCGGCTCCGATCTGGTACGCACGGTGGACGTGCGCATCATTGCGGCGACCAACCGTGACCTCAAGGCACTGGTGCGCGAGGGCCGTTTCCGTGAGGACCTGTTCTATCGTCTCGACGTGTATGGCATCACGGTGCCGCCGCTGCGCGAGCGCCGTGAGGACATTCCGCTACTGGCGCGCAGCTTCCTGCGCGAGCTCGCGGCCGAGACCGATCGGCCCGTTACCGATATCGCGCCGGCAGCTGTCGAGGTGCTGCTGCGTTATCAATGGCCAGGCAATATCCGCGAGCTGCGCAACACTGTGGAGCGCTCGCTGCTTTCCTGTCGCGGCACGACCATCGATTTGACCGATCTGCCGCACGCGATTCTGGCCAGTGCCGGAGCCGTCGACGACCCCGGCTTCTCGCTCGAGAAGCTCGGCGTTCAGGACCTTGACCAGTGGCTTGAGGAAGTCGAGCGGCGCGCAATTCAGCATGCCCTCGCGCAGTGCAACGGCGTGCAGGCACAGGCAGCGCGACGCCTCGGAATTAGCGAACGCAGCCTCTGGCACCGCATCAAGAAGCTCGGCATCCAGATCAATCGAGTCGTAAATTGACCTGACGCAATGCCGCCGCCGTCGGCGGCGGGGGACACTAAGGGGCACCGCATCAGCGGAGGTATCGTATGGCTGTCTGGTTCGCGTGGCTGCAGTTTTTGCTGTGTGTGGTGCTGATCGGCGTTGCCGGCACCTATCTGTCGCGTTATGGCGACGTGATCGCCGAAAAGACCGGTTTGGGCGGCACCTGGATCGGCCTCATCCTGCTCGCCACAGTCACGTCTCTGCCTGAGCTAATCACGGGTGTCAGTTCCGTCACGTTGGCCGGCACACCGAACATTGCGGTTGGCGACGTGCTTGGAAGCTGTGTGTTCAATCTCCTGATCCTCGTCATACTCGACTTCCTGCAGCGCGAGGAGTCGGTTTATTCTCGGGCCAGCCAGGGCCATATCCTGTCGGCTGGTTTCGGCCTGATTCTTATCAGTATTGTTGCATTCAACCTGCAGCTCGCAGTCAATGGCGGCGTCCCGCGCTTCGGGCATGTCGGCATCTATACGCCCGTAATTCTGCTCCTCTATGCGGTCGCCATGCGTACGGTGTTCTTTTACGAGCGTAATCACCGCGAGGCCTTTCACGAAGAGCGCGCCGAACGCTACGCGGATGTCACGCTACGGCAGGCCGGGCAGCGCTACGCGATGGCCGCCGGAGTAGTCGTGGCGGCCGGTATTTGGCTGCCATTCGTTGGTGAGCAGCTTGCCCGGCTAATGGGCTGGCATCAAACATTTGTCGGGACGCTGTTCGTTGCCGCGGCGACCTCAGTGCCGGAAGTGGTGGTGACGATCGCGGCGGTGCGTATCGGTGCCTTGGATCTCGCGATCAGCAACCTGCTCGGCAGTAATGTATTCAATATCGCAATCCTCGCCGTGGATGACCTTCTGTTCCTGAACGGTCCGTTGCTTTCCAATGTTTCGCCGATGCACACGGTGTCGGCGCTGTCCGCGATGATGATGACCGGCATCGTAATCGTCGGCCTGTTCTATCGCCCGCGCAAACGCTTCATCCGTGGGGTCGGCTGGGCGGCGTTGTTCCTGCTCGTCATTTATCTCCTCAATACATCGATTCTCTATTTGCGCGGGGGGTGACGCATGGCCGCGCCCCCGACAACTTCTTCCCACATACCGGAAGCCTGGCATCTGCTAAGCGAAGAGGACACGCGTCGGCGACTGGAAGTGGGGGCGCAAGGTCTTAGTGCCGCTGACGCAGAGGTCCGCCGGCAGCGCTTCGGTGCCAACGAGATCGCAGAGGGAAAGCGGCGTGGGCCTGTTGCGATGTTCCTTGCACAGTTCACGGATTTCATGATCCTGGTGTTGATCGCCGCGGCCGTTATCTCGGGGTTGCTCGGAGATCTCACTGATACGCTCGTGATCCTGGCCATCATCGTCTTGAACGCGGCCATCGGCTTCGCCCAGGAGTATCGTGCCGAGCGGGCGATTGCGGCGCTGAAGCGCATGGCGGCACTTCAGGCGCATGTGCTGCGTGATGGCCATTCGGCCTTGGTTCCGGCCATCGAGGTGGTTCCAGGAGATATCATCTTGCTCGAGGCCGGCAACGCCGTGCCGGCGGATGTGCGATTGGACGAAGTCGCGCAGCTGCGCTGCGAAGAGGCCGCTCTGACCGGTGAGTCGGAGCCAGTCGAGAAACATACCCATGCGCTGCATGAAGTGGACGCGCCGTTGGGGGATCGGCGCAACATGGCCTACAAAGGCACGCTCATTACCTACGGGCGGGGGCGGGGTATTGTGGTGGCAACCGGCATGCAGACCGAGCTCGGGCGCATTGCCCAGTTGCTGCATGGCGAAGAGGAGGGCAAGACCCCCCTGCAAAAGCGTCTCGCGCGCTTCGGCAAGAACCTCGCGCTCGTGGTGTTGGCCATCTGCGCAATCCTGTTCGTCACGGGACTGCTGCGCGGCGAGCCGCTGTTGCTCATGCTGCTCACAGCCATCAGCCTCGCGGTGGCGGCCATTCCGGAGGCATTGCCGGCCGTGGTCTCGATTTCGCTAGCACTCGGCGCGCGCAAGATGGTGGCGCGCCACGCACTGGTGCGCAAACTACCGGCGGTGGAGACCCTGGGTTCGGTGACCTTCATCTGCTCAGACAAGACGGGCACGCTCACTGAAAATCGAATGCGCGCCGAGGAGGTCTGGGTGGATGGATCGCATGCGCGCGCTGCGGAACTCATGCTCGAGTCCGCGCCGGTGAACCTGGATGCAATGCCGACCGCGCCGAAGCCCGCGCTGCTGCTGGCGCTTGCGTTGTCGAACGACGCCCGCTTCGCCGCTGATGGCGGTGTAATCGGCGATCCGACCGAGGTGGCTTTGTTCGAGCTGGCCCGTGCCGCCGGGTGGGACAAGCAGGCGCTGGAGCACAACTATCCGCGCCGCGCGGAAGTGCCATTCGACTCGGAACGGGCGCGCATGAGCACCTTGCATGCGACTCCCCTCGGGGTGGTGGCCTTCATCAAGGGCGCGCCGGAGCAGGTCTTGCCCATCTGTCACGATCAGCTTTCCGCTGACGGAATCATTGCGCTGGATCGCGGCGAGGCTGAGCTTGCCGCGGAGCGCATGGCGGCTGAGGGGCTTCGAGTGTTGGCGGTGGCGATGCGGCGCTGGCCGCAGATGCCGTCGGATGTGGGCAGCGAGGCGATCGAGAGTGGACTCACGTTCCTGGGCCTCGTCGGGCTCATGGACCCGCCGCGGGCTGAGGCACGCGAGGCGGTGCAGCTTTGCCAGACCGCCGGCATCGCGCCGGTAATGATCACCGGCGATCACCCGGCTACGGCGCGTGCGATTGCGCGGCGACTCGGCATCATCGAGGACGGCGGCGAGGTGATCACCGGGCGCGAGCTGGCGCGCATGGACATGGCCGAATTCGAGGAGCATGTCGAGCGCGTGCGCGTCTACGCGCGTGTGGCACCCGAGCAGAAAATAAAGATCGTGCGCGCGCTGCAGGACAAGGGCGAATTCGTTGCCATGACCGGCGACGGGGTGAACGATGCACCCGCGCTTAGGCGCGCGGACATTGGGGTGGCGATGGGCATTACCGGCACGGATGTGGCTAAGGAGGCCGGGCACATGATTCTGCTGGATGACAACTTCGCGACCATCGTGTCGGCGGTACGCGAGGGACGGCGAATCTTCGACAACATCCGCAAGTTCATCAAGTACACCATGACCAGCAATTCGGGCGAGATTTGGACGATATTCCTTGCCCCGTTTCTCGGTTTGCCAATTCCGCTACTGCCGATCCACATATTGTGGATCAACCTCGTGACCGACGGCCTTCCAGGCCTCGCCTTGGCTGCCGAAGGGGAAGAGCGCGGCGTCATGCAGCGACCACCACGCCCGCCGCATGAAAGCATCTTTGCTCATGGCATGTGGCAACACATGATCTGGGTGGGCCTGCTGATGGGCGGCGCCTCGCTGTTCACGCAGGCATGGGCAATCTACACTGACCACGGCCACTGGCAGACCATGGTGTTCACGGTGTTGACGCTCTCACAGCTAGGGCATGTGCTGGCGATTCGCTCCGAGCGCGACTCGCTCTTCACGCAGGGAGTGCTATCCAATCCTTCCCTGATCGCAACGGTGGTGTTCACGATCGGCCTGCAAATGGCCACGATCTACGTGCCGTTTCTCAATCCGATCTTCAAGACCGAGTCGCTCACGCTTGATGAGCTGCTGTTCTGTCTTCTGATGTCCTCGGTGGTATTCGTTGCGGTGGAAATCGAGAAGTGGTTCGTGCGCCATGGCTGGCTTTATTCCAGCAACCGCCCAGTCACGCGCAGTGGAGGAGCTGCCGGCGCCGGCGCGCGACCCGATGTCTAGGTAAGTTTCTCGACACCTTGCGCACCGCCGAGCAACAGTACGTCCGCCGGACGGCGGGCAAACAGGCCGTTGGTGACAACGCCGGTAATATGGTCAAGTTGACCCTCGAGTTCGACGGGGTTGAGGATTTTCAGGTTGTGCACGTCGAGGATGATGTTGCCGTTGTCGGTCGTGAAGCCCTGACGCCAGACCGGATCGCCGCCCAGCGCAACGAGCTTGCGTGCCACGAGACTGCGCGCCATGGGGATGACCTCGATCGGTAGCGGGAACTTGCCGAGAAGGTCGACCAGTTTGGAATCATCGGCAATGCAGATGAACTTGGTGGAAGCCGCTGCGACAATCTTCTCGCGAGTCAGCGCGCCACCCCCGCCCTTTACGAGGTGCAGGTGCCGGGTGGCCTCATCGGCCCCATCCACGTAAACGGGCAGGCTCCCCGCGGCGTTCAGGTCGAGGACCGGGATGCCGAGTTTCTTCAGCCGCTCGGCGCTGGCGTTGGAGCTCGCCACAGCACCATCGAGCTTGCCCTTGATGCGGGCGAGCGCGTCGATGAAATAGTTTGCGGTCGAGCCGGTACCGACGCCGACCACCCAACCCGGCTCTATGTAGTCCAGGGCGGCTTCGGCGGCGCCCCGTTTCTTTTCATCCTGCGTCATGAATTGATGTGCTCTCGCGGTGGCAGGCGGGCAAGAATACCCATTCGGCGTGTGATATTGAAGCCGTTTGTTGGTAGATTAGCCGTATCGAACAACAAGTTCCCGCCGACGGCCGTTTCCCGGCCACGGGTCGGTCGGGGTCCGTCAGGCCCAGCTCGTGCCGCAGAGTTATCTAAAGAAGATCCTCAATGCACGCGTCTATGAGGTAGCGCGTGAAACGCCGCTCGAACATGCGCCGGTGCTGTCGCGTCGCGTCGGCAACCAGGTATGGCTGAAGCGCGAGGACGAGCAGCCGATTTTCTCGTTCAAGTGCCGCGGGGCCTATAACAAGATGGCCGGGCTGTCGGCAGCCGTCTTGCGCAAGGGCGTCATCGCGGCCTCAGCGGGCAACCACGCGCAGGGGGTGGCGCTCGCCGCGAGCCGATTGGGTGCTCGCGCGACCATCGTGATGCCGCGTACCACGCCGCAGATCAAGGTCGATGCCGTGCGCAATCTGGGCGGCAACGTGGTGTTGCATGGCGACAATTACGACGCCGCCTATGTGCATGCGCGCGCGTTGTCGCGCCGGCGCGGCGTTAGTTTCGTGCATCCGTATGACGATCCGGAGGTAATTGCGGGTCAGGGCACGATCGGCGTCGAGATCCTCAAGCAGCATCCCGCTCCCATCGATGCCATCTTTGTGCCTGTCGGCGGCGGCGGGCTCATTTCGGGAATCGCGGCCTACGTGAAGCAGGTAAGGCCGGACGTGAAAATCATTGGCGTGGAGCCAGAAGATGCCGACGCCATGGACCGATCGCTACGCGCCGGACGGCGCGTGCAACTCGAGCATGTCGGCATCTTTGCCGATGGGGTGGCCGTGCGAAATGTCGGCAAGGAAACGTTCCGGTTGTGTCGCCAGTACGTCGACGACATGGTGATCGTCTCGAATGACGAAATCTGCGCAGCCATCAAGGATGTTTTCGAGGACCGCCGCTCGGTGCTGGAGCCGGCCGGTGCACTCGGTTATGCCGGGCTGAAACGCTATGTGCAGCAGCGCCACCTCAAGGACCGCTGTCTTGTCACTATTGCGTCCGGCGCAAATGTGAACTTCGACCGGCTGCGCTATGTGGCCGAGCGCGCCGAGGTGGGTGAGCGGCGTGAGGCGATTCTCGCGGTTACCATTCCGGAACGCGCCGGGGCGCTCAAGAAATTCTGCCGCATTCTCGGTGACCACGCCATTACCGAGTTCAATTATCGCTATGCGGATCCGAAGCGCGCCCACATCTTTGTCGGCATCCAGCTCGGGGAGGCTGAGCGTCTGGCCCGCCTCACCGCAACGCTGCGCCACCACGGGTACCCGACGCTCGATATGACCGACAATGAGATGGCGAAGCTCCATATCCGGCATCTGGTTGGCGGTCGCGCCCCAAACGCGCTCGATGAGCAGCTCTACCGATTCGAGTTCCCCGAACGCCCCGCGGCGCTCATGGAATTCCTGCGCAAGATGGGCGGCGGCTGGAACATCTCGCTGTTCCACTATCGCTCGCATGGGGCCGACTTCGGGCGTGTGCTGGTTGGCATGCAGGTGCCGCGCGCTGATGCGCGCAAGTTTCAACGCTTCCTCGACTCGCTTGGCTATGAGTACGTCGAGGAGACCGGCAACCCGGCGTACAAGTTGTTTCTGAGCTAGGAGGACCCTAGCGCGGCAAGGATGCCGCGTTGAGAATGCCTGCGCCAACCGAGATGGCGGCGTGCAGCAGCGCTGCGGAGACCTTTTGCTTCTTGATATTTCTGAACAGATCCGGGAGAGCAAGCCGGATTGTGCCGAGGACCAGCAGCTGGATTGCGAGCGCTACCCCACCCCAGGCCATCAATTCGAGCAAGCTCGCGCTGCGTAGGACGGTGACGGCGAGCGGCAGCGTGTACCCGAGCAGCGCGCCGGCGTAGCTCACGGCGGCGGCCACGTTGCCCCGGCGAATCAGTGTAAGCTCTCCGTAGGGTGTGATCATGGTGTAGACGAAGCTGAAAATCATCAGCAGCACCACACCAATCCCGAAGTCGGCGAGAAACAGCGGCAATCCTGCCAGATGTGCCAGCATGCCGTCCGGCATGGCCTTCCTCCAGAATGACGAGGTTGCAGCTTACCGCACGCGTGCGTTCGGCGCGAAGCCTGCCGGCCGACGCGGTCCGGGATTATGATAGCGGCGCGGCGAATGTGGTGCGCCGCCCTTAACCCCTGACAGGAGAGTTGATTATGAGCAACGTAAATAAGCCCTTGTCGCTATTCGAGGAGTTCAAGAACTTCGCGCTCAAGGGAAACGTCATCGATCTTGCAGTCGGCGTCATCATCGGGGCCGCATTCGGCAAGATTGTCGACTCGCTGGTGAAGCACATCATCATGCCGTTCGTGAGTCTGCTCATGCCGGGCGAGCAGAGCTATCTCGGCTGGAAGCTGGCGGTCGGGGCCAAGGAGGTCCCCTACGGGCTGTTCATCGGTGAATTGGTGAATTTTCTGATCGTCGCCTTCGCGCTCTACCTTTTCATCGTCAAGTTTCTGGGTTGGATGATGAAGACGAAGAAGCAGGAAGCTGCTGCCGCGCCCCCGCCCGCACCGTCGAAGGAAGAGCAGCTGCTAACCGACATTCGGGATCTGCTGAAAGCTCAGAAAAGCTGACAACGCGGCGAGGGGATTACTTTTTCTTTACCCGTTCGGCGCGCGTAATGACAACGTCCTTGGCGGGCACGTCTTGGTACTGGCCGAAGCGGCGGGTCGGTGTCGCTTCGATCTTGCGCACCACGTCCATGCCCTTGCTGACCTTTCCAAACACACAGTACCCCCAGCCCTGCGCGCTCGTGTCGCGGTGATCGAGAAATGCGTTATCCACCGTGTTGATGAAAAACTGCGCCGACGCTGAATGCGGGTCCGGGGTACGTGCCATCGCGATGGTGCCGGAAAGGTTCTTCAGCCCGTTGTCGGCCTCGTTGCGGATCTGCGCGCGCGTCGGCTTTTCCTTCATACCCGACTCAAAGCCACCACCCTGAATCATGAAGCCCGGAATCACCCGGTGAAAGACTGTTCCGTTGTAAAAGCCGGCATCCACATACTCGAGGAAATTCCTGACAGTGCCTGGCGCCTTGTTTGCGTCGAGCTCGATTTCGATCACGCCGGCGCTGGTAGTGAGGCTCACCCTTGGGTTTGCGGTGCTTTCCTTGCCGGTGGCAAGGTTCGTGGCTGCAAGCGTGAGGACAGTGAGCGTCGTGATGGCAAGCTTTTTCATTTATTTTTCTCTCCAGTAAGTTTGAGAATGGTTTTCCATTCCCTGGCGGTCACCGGCATGACCGACAGCCGGCTGCCCCGCTGTACCAACTGCATGGCGCGGAGCGACTTTTCGTTTCGTATGGCGTCGAGCAGGGCCGGTGACCGGAAGACCCGCTTTAGCCGCACGTTGACCATGAACCAGCGCGGCTGCGCTGGAGTGCTTTTTGGGTCGTAATATTCGCTCGCCGGGTCGAATGCGGTGGGATCGGGATAGGCTTCCCGTGCAATTTCGACGATGCCATATACCCCGGGCGCCGGGCAGCTCGAGTGATAGAAAAACGCCAAGTCACCTTTCTTCATGGCTCGCAAAAAGTTGCGTGCCTGATAGTTGCGCACGCCATCCCAGGGCGCTTGCCGTCGCGGGCGTCGGGCGAGATCGGTGACGCTGAACACGTCCGGCTCCGATTTCATCAACCAGTGGTGCATGGCGAGGCTAATATTCTGCGACACTCACGCGCCGGATAGCCGTCGCCTTCCCGCTTGCCGGATCGATGTCGATCAGGGCGCCGCACAGCGTTGCCTTGCCCTCGGTCGTGTCGTAGCGCTCCGGCAGTTTGTCCACGAAACGGCGGATGGCCTTGGCGGTATCGAGCCCGATGACCGAGTCATAGCAGCCACACATGCCGACGTCGGTCAGATAGGCCGTGCCGCCCGGCAGTACGCGTTCGTCCGCAGTCGGAACGTGGGTGTGGGTGCCAACGACTGCGCTAACACGTCCGTTCAGGTACCAGGCAAGCGCATGCTTCTCGCTCGTGACCTCCGCATGAAAGTCGACAAATACCGCCCTGACGTCCGCAGGCCTTGCAGCCAGCACCTCGTCGGCCGCTCGGAACGGGCAATCTAGCGGTGGATGCATGAAAACCAGTCCCATTAGGTTCAGGATGCCGAGGCGCTCACCACCTCCCGTGGTGGCAATAAACCAGCCGCTGCCCGGTGTGCCGGCCGGGTAGTTGTGCGGACGCAGCAGACGCGGCTCGCGCTGGATGTAGTCGAGCGCCTCGCGCCTGTCCCAGGCATGATTGCCGTTGGTTAGCACGTCCACGCCGGCGGCAAAAAGCTCGGTGGCGGTCTCGGGCGTGATGCCTGCGCCGCCCGCGATGTTTTCGGCGTTGGCGACGACGACATCGGGCGCCAGCTCTTCACGCAGGCCCGGAAGGTGGCGACAGACCACTCGCCGACCGGGCGCCGCCATTACATCACCAAGAAAGAGCAGTCTCATGGAAGATCCGGTCGTGCGTCAGGGCTGGGCGGTAATATAGGTTTGGCGATCGGTCACAATAGACATCAGTGGCACATCCCAGTCATTGACCGGGAGTGCGTCGACCCGCTGAAAGTCGTAGGCCAGGCCGACGAGATGCGGTTTGCGCCAGAATCGGCGCCCGCGCAGAAAGTCGAGACTGCGGTCGTAGAAGCCCCCGCCCATGCCGAGACGGTTGCCATCGGCGTCGAAGCCTACGAGCGGCATCAGGATGAGATCCAGCGCGGCCGCGCGTACCAGCTCGCGCGCTGACACGCATGGTTCGGGAATCCCGAAGCGGTTGGCGCGCATCGGGGTGTCGTGCTGCAATGGCGCGAACCATAAGCGATCGCCGTTGATGCGCGAGAGCACAGGCAGGTAGCAACACTTTCCGCGCGACCGCGCACGCGCCATGAGCGGCATCGGGTCAATCTCGCTATCGTTGGAGAGATAGAACCCGATTCGCCTCGCCAGCTGCCAGACGCGCAGTGCTGTCGCATTCGCCGCCAGCGCGTCGGCGGCGCGTTCACGCAGTTGTGGCGAAAGCGCGTGTCGCCGTGCCCGCAGGGCGCGACGCAATTCCGGTTTGTCGAAATCGGTGGACAAGCGAAGGCGCGGGTGATCGGAGATCTGAAATGGAAAGGCGCCCTCCGCGAATGCCGTGCCGCTCCCGTGGCCTTGAACCGTGTGGTTCAAGTGGGGACCTTCATGGTGCCTTCAGGCTTCCCGCTACGAGGCGGGCTTGCACACCAGCACCGACGGTCGGTCCCCGAGACTGAGCTTATAGGTTCAGAGGATTTCGGGAACGGTCACCTGCACCGCAGGGGACGCACAATCACTATATACCTATTGGTGCGACTGCGCGAGCGCGTTATCAATGCGGTCCTGAAGGGAACGCAGGCGCTCGCTGACATCGTCCGGCAGTCCTCCGCGAGATTGCAGTTCGAGCAACTCGTGCGCAATGTTGAGCGCTGCCATGATGGCACAGCGTTCGGTACCGATGACCTTGCCGCTCGCTTGGATCTCACGCATCTTGCTGTCGAGCAGTCGCGCCGCCGCAAACAGTCCGGCGCGCTCATTTTCCGGGCACGCCACCATGAAATCCTTGCCAAGGATTGTGACGCTCGTGATATCCGGATTATCCTTCATCGATGACTCAGGTGCGCTCGAGCGCCTTGAGTCGCCCGATCATCGATTCGATGCGCTCGCGCGCGATGCGCGTCTTCTCGGCGAGCTTGACGTGTTTCTCGCTCAGAACATCATGGCGCGAGCGAAGCGATTCATTTTCGTGCTGCAAACGCCGCACGCGCTCGATGAGTTCTTCCACTCGACTCTCGAGTACCTTTAAATCGTCGTTTTGCGAGCGGGCACGAGCACTGGCCATGTTGTAGGTAATATTAGGTATGTGCCGTCACGTGGTCAACGCCCTGCCGGCGCCGGGTGCTAGACTGCGCGCTTCCCCCATACCGTTCGGAGTTACCGGTGTCGGCCAGCGAATCTTCCCCGGTGGATTACCGGCAAACTGCCGAGGCGCTCGTCGCGGACGATCTGGCGACAAGTGCCGCCGAGGTGCATGGCGCGCTGACCGGAATGCTGTGCACGCCGCAGCTTCCATCGGACTGGCAGCGGATCGTGCTCGGCGAGATACCACTGCCCGGTAGCGCACTGCCGACGCTGATCGAGCACCTGCGTGAGTGGACCGAGGCGCAACTGCGAAGCGAGGAGTTTAGTTTCGAGCCGTTGCTACCGCCCGAGGAAGCTCCGCTCTCTGAACGGGTCGAGGCACTGGCGGGCTGGTGTCGCGGCTTCCTGGACGGGCTGCTGGCCGCCGGTGTTCGCGATGTCGGCGCGTTGCGCGGCGAGGCCGGTGAGTTCATGCATGACTTGCAGTCCATTGGCGAAGCGGAACCGCCGCAGGCACCGACGGAAGAGGACGAGCGCGCCTATGCCGAGTTGGTGGAGTATTTGCGCGCGGGCGTGGGGCATGTGTACGAGGAATGTCGGCGCACTGTGAAGGCATCGCCATAGCAGGCTATAGATCGCGATTTTCACGTCGCGCGCGAATCTCTTCTGCCGTTCGGCGATAGGTTTCGAGATGGCGGCCACCAATGGCGATCGCCCGGTCAGCAGCCTGCGCCGCCTCATCAAGTTTTCCCTCGGTGGCCAAAACGTGGGCAAGATTGTTAAAGGCGTCCCCGGAATCGGGATGCGTCCGAGTCGCCAGGCGAAACGCATCGGTCGCGGCTGCGTACTCGCCAAGCGCGTATCGGCTGTTGCCCAGTCCGATCAGCGCGCCCAGGCTCTTCGGCCAGCGAGTCAGCGTCGCCGCGTAACCTGCGGCGGCCTGCTCGTAGCGTTGCTGCCTCTCCAGTGCCGCGACGCTTTGCAGGTAACGCGACTCCTCGGCCGTGGCCGGCAGCTGCTCGGGCGGCAGCACCACCACGGCCCAGTAGTCAGCGCGCGCCCAGGTGCGCTCGAAGACACGCAGTGGCATTGCGAGGCGCGCTTCCGCGCCGGAGCGCAGCACCACTTCGGCGCGCGGCAGGTCGAAGCCGATTACAACCGCGTAGTGCCACTGTGGGTGCCAGTCGAGTGCCAGGTTCTGCAGCACCAGCACCGGATGGCCCGCGACGAGTTCGGCGAAGACCGATTCGAGCTCCGGGCGTAGCACGTACGGGATGCGCCCATGGTTACGCGCCGCCGCCAGGATTTCGAGCTGCAGGCTGCCGTGGCGCTCGGGCAGGTAGACCTGCGGCGTGAGGGCGGCGGGCTCGATTGCCTCGCCCGACCAGTTGAGAAGCATCGCGAGTGAGGCCGGCCCGCATTGGTATTCGTCCTGCGGGAAGAACGGCACCGCGGTGAGCTCGACCGGCTGCGGGAAGTCCGACGCAGTCGCAAGCAAGCGATCGCTCTGCGGTGTTGCGCACGCGCCCAACAGCATGGCGAGCACCACAAACAAAGCGCCCGGCATGAGCCGGGCGGTTTGTTTGCGACCGATCGCTACTCGGCGCTTCACTACCGGGCGGATCCCTTCTTGGTAAAGGGGAACACGCTGGTCCAGCCCATTATGTCGGTGAAGAGCAGCACCAGAAACACGACAAGGGCAATGCCAAGCACTGTGCCGAGAGCAGAACCGCCGGCCGGAAGTTCATCGAGCTTGCCAGCGAGGCTATGGATCTCCTGATCCGTCAGACTGTCGACGCGTGCCTGTACCACTTCCGGCTGCACACCGTAGGCCACGAATTGCGCCTTGACCTCATCGCGCGCGAGCAGCGCGCCGATGCGATCGCGGTCCTGCCGCGCCTGCGCCGACGTGGTGATGGTTTCCGTGCCCACAAGTGCGGCATGCGCCATCGGTACATGCAGCGATAGCACCAAAAGACCAGCAGACACCAGGTACGACACCGGTTTTGCGATTCGACGAATGATTAACATGAAAAGTCTCCTGCGTGAGAGAAAGGCTTTTCGGTTGGCTCGCCCAATCCGGACGATTTCCACCCATGACCGCTGCGATTGTAGACCTAAACGAACGTAACGTTAATCCTGGGGTCGGGGAACCCGCGGAGGGGGCTGCCGAGCCCGGTCATGCCCTGCGAGCGACTCTTCGGCTCTGGCATAATGGCCAACATGGACCAGAAGGTTTTTGCCAAGCGCAGGCGCGACGTGATGACGCAGATGGACGGCGGAATTGCGATTCTGCCGACTGCACCGGTACGCGCTCGCAATCGCGACGTCGACTACCCGTTTCGGCCGGACAGCGATTTCTTCTATCTCACGCATTTCCCGGAACCCGAGGCCTGTGCCGTCTTGTTGCCGGGTCGTCCGCAGGGGGAGTACATACTGTTCTGCCGCGAGCGCAACCCGGAAAAGGAAATCTGGGAAGGGCGCCGGGCAGGACTGGATGGCGCGCGCGAGCTTTTCGGTGCGGATGACGCCTTTCCGATCGACGACATCGACGAAATCCTGCCCGGGTTGCTGGAAAACCGCGAAAAGGTTTTCTACAGCATGGGCCGCTATCCGCGTTTCGATCAGAAACTCATGAACTGGGTCAACGAGGTTCGCGGCAAGGCGCGTCACGGGGTACACGCGCCAGGCGAATTCGTGGATCTCGATCACATCTTGCATGAGATGCGTCTCATCAAAGGCGCCGAAGAGATCCGCGTCATGAAGCGGGCGGCCAAGGTCTCAACCGCCGCGCACCGTCGCGCCATGCAGGCCTGCCGACCCGGCATGATGGAGTACGAGATCGAGGCCGAGTTGCTCTACGAGTTCAAGAAGGGCGGTGCGGGATTTCCGGCCTACCCATCGATCGTGGGCGGCGGAGAGAATGGCTGCGTGCTGCACTACACCGAGAACGGCGCCGCCCTCAAGGATGGTGACCTGCTGTTGATCGATGCTGGCGCTGAAATTGATGGGTATGCGGCGGACATTACGCGCACCTTTCCGGTGAATGGCAAGTACCGCGGCGAACAGCGTGCCGTCTACGAGGTGGTGCTGGCCGCGCAGCTCGCGGCCATCGAGAAGACGCGGCCGGGTGGGCACTGGAACGAGCCGCACGATACCGCCGTGCGCGTCCTCACGCAGGGGCTGAAGGATCTGGGATTGCTCAAGGGCAGCGATGTCGAGGGACATATCGAGAAGGGCGACTACAAGCGCTTCTATATGCATCGCACCGGACACTGGCTTGGCATGGATGTGCATGATGTCGGGGACTACAAGGTCGCCGACAATTGGCGCTTGCTCGAGCCCGGCATGGTGCTCACGGTCGAGCCGGGGCTTTACATCGGTGGCGGAGCCAAAGACATAGATGAGCGTTGGTGGAACATCGGCATCCGTATCGAGGACGATGTCCATGTCACGCGCGAGGGCAATGAAGTGCTGACGCGTGATGTCCCAAAGCGCATCGACGAAATCGAAGCGATTATGCGTTCGGGTTGACGATGGCGACTCGCAACGAGAGCTACGATGTCGTCATCATTGGCGGTGGGATGGTGGGCGCGAGCCTGGCCTGCGCGCTTGGCACGACTGGTCTGCGGATCGCCGTCGTGGAGGCCGTGCCGCTCAGTGCGGCCACTCAGCCGAGCTACGACGACCGCACCATCGCGCTGGCTTACGGGTCGCGGCGCGTGTTTGAGACTATCGGTGTGTGGCATGCCATCGACGCAGGTGGAGTCACGCCGATTGAGCGCATACATGTTTCGGACCGCGGCCACTTCGGCGTCACCCGGCTTGCGGCGCGGGATGCGAACCTGCCGGCACTGGGGTACGTGGTCGAGAACCGCGTGCTCGGCGCCGCGTTGCTGTCGGTGCTGCAAGCCTCGAGCGCGATCGACTGGATTTGTCCAGCGGCCATGGAGTCGATTTCCATCGAGCCAGCGGCAGCAAGCGTGACGATTCGTGCCGGCGAGGCAACCCGCACACTTACAGCACGCCTCGTGGTGGCGGCGGATGGGGCCCACTCAACGGTGCGCAGCGCTGTTGGCATTGACGCCGAGCGCACCGAGTATGACCAGAGCGCCATTGTGACCAATGTTACTGCGAGTCGTCCTGTGGCTAACACCGCCTATGAGCGCTTCACCAGTACCGGCCCGCTGGCGCTGCTGCCGATGTCGCAGAACCGCTACGCCGTCGTATGGAGCGCCCGGCGCGCGCAGGCCGAAGAACTGTTGTCGCTTCCGGGCGATGAGTTCCTCGCAGGATTGCAGGAGCGTTTCGGCGGAAGACTGGGCGAGTTCTCGCGACTCGGCAAGCGCGCCGCCTATCCGCTGGCTCTCACCAAGGTGCGCGAGCACGCACGCGAACGGCTGGCGTTGATCGGCAATGCCGCCCACACGGTGCACCCGGTTGCCGGCCAGGGATTCAACCTCGGCCTGCGCGACGTTGCGGCGCTGGCGGAAGTGCTTGCCAGCGCCCATCGCGGCGGCGCTGACCTCGGCGCGGCCGCGCTGCTCGAGCGATATGCGCGTTGGCGCAGGCGCGACAATATGGTCATCGCCAACTTCACCAATGGGTTGATACGGGTTTTTTCAAGCGACCTTTTTCCCTTGGCACTGGCGCGCAATGCCGGGCTCGTGGCGGTCGATCTGTTACCGGGCGTGAAGCGAGGTTTCATCCGCGTCACGAGTGGCATGGCCGGAAAATTGCCGCGACTCGCGCGAGGACTGCCGTTGTGAGCGCCACGGCATGACGAGTCACTACGATATCGTCATTGTCGGCGGCGGTATGGTGGGTGCTAGCCTCGCCTGTGCCCTTAGCAACAGTCCGTTCAAGGTGGCGCTGCTCGATCAGCGCGTCGTCCAGGATCCCCCCGCGCACGGGTTTGATCTGCGCGTCAGCGCCATCACGCTCGCCTCGCGCGCCATATTTGAAAACCTCGGTGCTTGGGACTACATGACGCGGCGGCGGGTTTGCGCGGTCGAGCAGATGCACATCCGGGACGAAGGCGGCAGCGGTTCGATCACGTTCGACGCCGCCGAGATCGCAGAGCCCTGTCTCGCCTACATTATCGAGAATAGCGTCATCCACACTGCGCTAATCGAGAGGCTGCAACAGTTCACCAACGTGCACACGCTCGTCCCGGTTACCCCCGAGACCATGGAGTTTGGCGACGAACAGGTCGTCATCGTATTGCGGGATGGGCGACGGCTCGCGGCGCGGCTGGTGGTGGGAGCAGATGGGGCTGACTCGCTCGTGCGCCGCGTGACGGGCATCAAGACGAGGCGGCTCGATCTCGGCCAGAGTGGGGTGGTGGCGACCGTCGTCACCGAGCAGCCACACGCCAATGCGGCGCGGCAGCGGTTTCTTGGCACGGGCCCGCTGGCGTTTCTCCCGCTGGCCGACGCGCACACCTGCTCGATCGTCTGGTCGGCAGATACGGAGCTCGCGCGTGCGCTGCTTGCGCTCGACGATGACGCGTTTGTCGCGCGGCTGCAGGCGGCATTTGGTGACGATCTCGGCGGCATCCGCTCGGTCGGTCCGCGCGCCGCATTCCCGCTCGCGCTCAGCCACGTCCGGGCGTATTGCGCGCCACGTGCAGCGCTCGTCGGCGACGCGGCCCATACGGTGCATCCGCTCGCCGGTCAGGGTGTGAATCTCGGGTTTCTGGATGCCGCGTCGCTCGCCGAGATTCTGTTCGCGGCGCAGCGTAGCCACCAGGATGTCGGTAATTTGGCAGTACTGCGGCGCTACGAGCGCTGGCGCAAGGGGGAGAATCTCGGCATGGTCTCGGTCACTGGCGGTTTTCGTTATCTTTTCAGCAACAAACTGCCGGGACTCACGCAGCTACGAAACTTCGGCCTAGACCTAGTTGACGCGGCGAAACCACTCAAAAGTGCGCTTATCCGCCGAGCAAGCGGCCTGACTGGCGATCTGCCCAAGCTCGCACGCCGGTCAGCGGCATAGCCGGCGCGGTCGGCATACCCAGGCGCCGCCGTGCGCGGTACAATGGGGTCGTTAACCAATTGTGCCGCCCACGGCGGGCGGCGAGTCGCGGAGGCTCTGGTCGTGCCAGACAGCGAGCGTCGCACCAATTCCCGGAAACCCGTGCCTCGTACGGCCATGCTCGCGCACGCGACTGGCCATCGGTTTTGCCAGGTCCACGACATAAGCCTCTCGGGCGCCATGTTGGAGATAGGCTGGGGAGTGCTCACGCACGACGTGCCGGTCCAGCTCATGATCGATCTTCCGAATGGCGCAGGCGCCAAAGCCTATTCCTTGCCGGCAACCGTGGCCCGCGTCTCGCGCAACGGCACGGCCATCAAGTTCATGGGACTCGATAGCGAGAGCCACCACGCTCTCTCAAGTTTCCTGAGCAGTCACTGATCCCACCCCTCCCGCGCGTCGCGTGGGAGTCGTATGCACAGCGAATTCTGGAACACGCGATATGCGGAGCCGGGTTATGCCTATGGCACCGCCCCGAACGCGTTTCTCGTTTCCCAGGCGCGACACTTGCGGTCAGGGATGCGTGTGCTGGCAGTGGCAGACGGGGAAGGGCGCAACGGCGTATGGCTTGCCGAACAGGGTCTGGCGGTGCTGTCCGTTGATGCCTCGGATGTCGGGCTGCGCAAGGCGCAAGCCCTTGCCGCGGAACGAAACGTGGCGCTAGGCACCGAAATTGCGAATCTTTTCGACTGGGTCTGGCCAGTGGCGCAATTTGATGTGGTGGTGGCGATCTTCGCTCACTTTCCGCCGGCTCATCGTGCCCGACTGCATGCCAGTATGCTGCGGGCATTGCGGCCATGCGGATTGCTGATTCTTGAGGCCTTCACACCACAGCAACTCAAATACCAGAGCGGCGGTCCGCGCGCGCTCGAGATGCTCTACTCGGCTGAGACGCTGCGAACAGACTTTGCGGATGCCGAGATTCTCGAGTTAGAGGAAACACTAACCGATCTCGACGAGGGTCCCTATCATCGCGGTCAGGCAGCGGTAGTCAGGCTGTTGGCACGTCGTGCGGTTTGATCGAGCGACAAGGCTCGCCCCAAAATAAACGGCGCCTGGCAACCAAGTGGCTGTCAGGCGCCGACCCTGGGAGATTGCGATCTGCGCGTTGCTGTCACGAGGGGTTTGTGTGCGGGGTGCCCCAGGCGACTCTTGCATTACTGCGCGCAGATCTCCAGAGTTCCGCAACGCTTGTCAGTAATAAATAGTCCGATTCGCCTCACAGGTACGCGCCGACACCGGCAAGACCTGAGGTTCGGGGCGGTCGCGAAATACGCACCTAATCATCTTGTCAGCGCCAATCTGTCTCAGCACCGCTGTCGGAACGTATGGCCGGCGCACTGCCCCGTCGCCACACAGCGAAACATGTTTTGCGAGCCATCGGTGTTGATTTTCATCGGTTGGCACGAAGGTCTATCGAACTGACTGAGCGATGCCAGGACACCGAGGTTGGACAATGCGCAGGAACAGAGCGTCCATGCTCCCATCCGGGAGAGTTGAATATCGGGCTGGTCGGCGAGCAGTGTTGAGTGCCACACCTATCCCGAGCGGCGTGGCAAAGACATAGACGGACTGAAGTTGCATCGAACGCTCCCTGTTCGTGATTCGTCCAGACTGACTCGGCTTCCGGCCCCTTGGCCTTTCCTTGACCTGTGCGGCTTGGCGGTAGCCGTATGTACTGAGTGTAGGCGCCCGGCAGCAAACTTGCGGCTGTCGGGCGCCGTGAAGTGGGAATAGTGCGACGAACGGCGCGATCAGTAGTAATAGATGCTGTCTTTCAGCAGAGCGCCGAGCGAAGCGTACTCGTCACGCGTGGCGAGCACGAAGTCCTTGCCGGCATATTTCGAGCGTAGCCGCGCCGTGGCACTACGGCCCTGCTCCGATAGCAGCGCGCTCCTGATGTTGTTTTGCATGTCGGCCGAGATGCGCGGTCCGGCGGAAAAGGCGTTGTTCGGCATGGCGCGGTGTTTGTACAGCACGCGTGTCTTTCTGCCTTCCTTGTCGACCTTGCCGAGTATCTGCACCGGCAGGATCGTGCCCTCACATTCACCAGCCACCAGCCCTTCGTACGCCCGCTGCCAGCCCTTGATCGTCATGATGGTTGGTTGGCGTGCTGGATTGTCGAACTGGCTGAGCAGCGTCAGCGTACCGAGGTTGGGCGGTGAGTGAGCACAGACTTTCCGTCCTGCCAGGTGCCTCACTTCCTTGATGTGAGCGCTGTTGGCACCGGTCACGATCACAAACACAAAATCCTCAGGCAGTTTCACCAGCGGTGTGTGCTCAAGATGATTGATGCGCCATCCATTGAACGCCGGACCATCAAACACCAGGTCATAGCTGCCCTTGACCATTTCCTTGCTGTAATTCAGCCAGTTGTCGGAGTACCGGTAGACGAACTTCTTGCCAGTCGCGGCCGTCAGCATGTCGGCAATCGGCTGGTAGGTCGCGATCTCGTCTTCCTTCGGGCCGCGCGGCGGCGCGCTGAACACCAATGGATTCGCCTCGGTTCCGGCGGCGGAATAGAAACTCTTGTCGCGCGTCATCGGGCCGGAGCGACTGACGCTGCTCGATGGTGCGAATGCGGTCTTCTGTGCCCGGGCCGCCGGCGCTGCTTCGGCACCGACCGCGGTCTGGGAGAATGCTGCGAGCGCCGCAGTGGTGACTGCAGGGACGAATATCAAGCGTTTGGTAGTCATGTGGCCTCCTTGGCCGAAACGGGTCCTTTCGAGAGTGAAGCTGCCGGCAGTCTCCGCTGCTGTTCCACTTGCCAGCGTGCATATGTCAGCCGGCCGGCACTCCTTCAGACTAGCTAGGTACGCTGACGGTGCCACGAGCGCCAAGTGACGCCCGATAGACGGGATGGCTTGATTGACAAGCGCAGCGAGTAAGAAAAAAGCCGGGGGATCGTTCCGATCCCCCGGCTCAGGGCCAACGCACGTCAGGAACCCGGCGCGCTACTTGAAGGTGATGAACAGCGCCGACGTCCAGATTTTGGCATCGTCGACCTGCCGGGCAAAGAAGTACACCGGTCGATGGCCGTGCGGGCCGTTGTGCGGGTCGATATTGAGCGTGCCGGTTACTTCGCGAGGGGCCGGTGCATCGGACATGCGCTCGAAGCCGAGAAACATGTCCACCCCCGGCAGGTCCTTCTTGAGCCGGGCGGCCTCGAGCAACTCTGCGCCAGTGATCTCCCACTCAAACTTCGGGCAATGCACGAACGGGTTGCCCTTCAACGGATCGCCGACCTTCACGTAGCCATCGATGGTACCTTCCACGCGAATCTTCGCCGTCTTTAAGTGCGAAACGTCGATTTCGATGGCGTCCACGTCCCCATAGGTGTCGCTCTTGAAGCCTATGGTGGTTGCGTTTTCCCGCCAGCAGGTTTCCTCGATGTGTTCGAAGCCGAGGCCGGTGAACGCATTGATGACCGCGTTTGTGATAGTCACCGTGCCTTTCCAGGCGGCCCAGCGGTAGCGGTCCTTGACGCGTGCGCCGCCCCAGCGAAAGCGGATCTTGCGATCCGAATAGCCAAGTTCCTTCTGCAGTTCGCGCCGCCAGATTTCGCCGGTGTGATCCAGCGCCACGATTTCGTCCCAGCCGGCATCGCCGAGGAAACGGTACTCGATGGTGGCCGGTCCCTTGTGCTCGAACTCATCGCCCATGACGTGCTTACCGCAGCGTGTGAGCCCGAACGTCCGCTCACCTGTGGAAGCGAAGGTGTGGCGCGCACGTAGTGCGCTCGCGATGGCCTTGCGGGTGAGCTCCGGTGCGATGACTCCCGAGATACCGCCCTTGGTGCCGAACACCGCGGTGCCCGGCACACCGCCGCCGCAGCGACCACGGTGCTCATCGCCCGCCATCGAGGCGCCAATCTTGTAGCCGCGCTCCATGGCTTCCTGGTAGAGCCAACCAAAGTGACCCCAGCTCGAGCCGATTTCGATGAGGCGCTCAAGCTTCGGGTAATGCCAATCGAGAATGCAGCGTCGCCCACCGACATGCGGGATCAGCAGATGCCCCTCCGGGTCCTTTGCATAGGCGACCCATAGTTCTTCCAGCGGCCAGGCGCCAGGAATAGCCTGGGTGGTCTTGCTGTCTTCATTCCAGTCGACCGAGCGAATGTGTTCACCGGTTTTCAGGAATGGAAATTCCGGCTCGCCGTCGTGCAGAAAGACAACATTGTGGTCGCCGCCCGCACACGATGAGCCGCACCACTCGGTGCCCGGATAGGCCACAAACTGGCCGTCCGTTGTGATCTTGCGGATCAACTCTACCGTCTTTTGCCAGCGCTCGGTGGTGATGTTGAAGTCATTGTGCGCGAACGCGAGCACATCAAGACCAGTGACGTCGCGCCCATAGGTCAGGTTGTAGACCGTGGAGTTGGTGCCGATCGTGTCCTCCGAGTGCACATGCAGATCGGTGTAGTAGATGCGCGGTGACTCGAATGCCTTGTCCACGGTTGCGTAGAAGGTCTGCGCCTTGACCCAGGGGTGTTCGGGCAGGCGCGCGGTCACCGCGAGTTCGCCGGCTTTGTCGGTCGGCAGGTCTTCTAGCAGCAGTACGGCCCAGCCCTTGTCGGTGAGGTTCGCCTTCTTCTCGTATACGGGTTTGCCGTCGAGTGTAGCGCTGACTTCAACCTTCTCGGGTCGGTCCCAGCAGGTATTGCCCCATTCGTCTTCGGCCCGCAGCCGCAGGGGAAGCTTTTCGCCAGCACGCACGATGCGCGAACCGGCCCACATGAGCTGCGCTGGCACGCCCGGCACAATCTGAATCACGAGGTCGGGATTGACCGCCGCAAAGCGCGAGGTACCAAGCGGGTCGCAGTAGCAGCGAATCTTGAAGTTCTGCTCGACGAAGGTCTGCACGCGCGTGCCTGGGCCGCCGAAGCGGCGGTCCCCCAGGCGGATGATGATGTGATCGCCGGCCTTGAGATAGCCATCGAACGTATCGACGATGACGGCCTTCTGGAAGGGGCGTTCATGACCCTTCTGGTCGAAGCGTACCTTGAGATACTGTACGGTAGCTGGGCTTTGGCCTGGAACTGTCGGGGCGGCGTGATACTCCGCCGAGACGTAATTGGCGCCATTTGGATCGGTGGTCTGGAACAGCGCCCAATCGGAGTAGAAGCGCAGGGTCGCCTTGAACCACGAGCCATCGGCCATGCCGGAGGCGCCGAGCTCGTAGTCGATCACGATTTCTTGCCAGGAGCCGGCCACGATCGATTCGACGTTGCAACTGACCTTGCCGAGAAACGGCATGTCCTTGGTTTTGCCATACAGTTCCGGCGGCGCGACATAGTCGCCGAGTTTTTGCTTGAGTTCCTGATCAGTCATCTTCTTCATGGATCTGCCTCATACTGCTAGTCAAATTAAGCCGAAGGCCCAGTGGAAAAAAAGCGCCCGCCCCCCAACCACGCGGGGCGGGCGCGGGGTGCAATCATCTATTTGGCAAACGGCCAGGGTGCCGACGGGTCCCACACCGGCATGCCGAGAATGGCGTACCACGGAGCCATGATCAGGATGCCGTAGGCGACGGCGATCAGAATGCATACCCATCCCGCCTTGGCGTAGTCCTCGGTGCTGAAGGTTTCCGAACCATAGGCAATGACCGCGGCCGTGATCTGTGTCGGTAACAGATAGGCATAGGTGTCCGTGTCGCAGACGAGCAGCGTCAGCGCCACGTCGTGCAGGTCGAGTCTGGGCGCCAGCGCGAAGATGATCGGCGCCAGCATCGCGATCGCGGCGACATTGGAAAGCATGCCGATGCGGATCACATGTGTGGCGAGCATTAAGGTCAGCAGCACCATCCACCAGGGCTGTCCCACTACCCAGCCATGCGCGATATCGGCGAGGAAAGCGGCGAGACCCGACTTGCTCATGGCGGCGGTCATGGTGATGGCGCCGCCAAGCAGGAGGAACGTGCCCCACATGGTACGATCCTGCACCTCCTTCCACTTGAACGGGAATAGCCCAGGTGTGAACAGCACCAGCATGCCGATCAGGCCAATGATGCCCAGCTGCAAGCTGTGCAACTGATAAATCGGACTGCCCTTGCCCATGGCGAACAGCAGCGCGATCGCCGCAAACAATAGCAGCAGGGTCCACTCACCCCGGCTCATGGGACCGAGGTCCTTGTGCATCTTTTGAATCTTGCTGTGACCGCCGGCAATCTCAATACCCTTGGTCTTGAAATGGTAGCGCACCCACCACTGGGTCAGCACAAACATGCCGAGATAGGGAAATTGCATCAGCGCCCAGTCGAGATAACCGATGGTCTTGCCGGCCTTGCTGAAGATATCCACCATGATCAGGTTAGGCAGATGCGCGGTCATGATGAACACGCCGCAGATCATGGTTCCGTATACCAGCGACTGGATGACAATGGCCTTTTTCGCCTCATTCTCCTCCGGGGAATCGCCTAGCAGATTGATTCGTCACACCCTTGACGATTGGCAGCAACGTGGCGGCGCGGGCATTGGCAGCCGGAATGAAGAACGCGAGCAGGACGTTGATACCAAAGAAACCCCAGATGACGCGCCCTACATTGGAGGCCTTGACCTTGTCGAGGATGGCGAGCGCAATGCGCCGGTCGAGCTTTAACAACTGCATGATTGCGCCGACCATGAACGCGAACAGGCACAGCCACACGACGTGGCCAGTGAATCCAGCGAACACCTGACCCAGCGGTGGCTTGCCCTTGGCCCACGGAAGTGCGTGCGTCAGGATGAGCAATGTGGGTACGGAGATACCGGTAATACCGACCGGCAGCGCTTCAGATACCCACATGATGCTTGCCCAGATGACAATGGCGAGAACCGTCATGCCTTCTGGTTTGAGCCCCTCGGGGCGCGGGAACACCCACATGATCAGCGCGAACATCGCCCACGCAAGAACAAAACCAATCATCACGCGTGTTGGATTGCGCCCGCTCGCTTGAATGTTGTGAGTCAGATGTCCAAGTAGTCCACCGCTCGCAGTTTCTGCGCCCGGCCGGTACGCACGAACCCCGTCAATTAGCCATCCTTACATGCGGATTAGCCAAGCTTATAATCATAATTAAAGAAAGCCGGGCCTTTGGTCTGTCATCTGGGCGACAGTGCAGAGGGCAGGGGATCAATAGCCGATCGCAGGGAATGCGGTCCTCTGGAGGAGAGCATGGAAACACCTTGGTTCGTTCCGCCGTCCGACTTCCTTGGGCGACTGTCTGGCTCCACTCGCGACGCGTTGTACGCACTCGGTCATCGTATTGCGTATCGCAAGGGTGATGCCGTGTTTCAGCCCGGCTCGCCCGGCGACAATGTTTATATTCTGACGCAGGGTCGAATAAAGATTTTTGCGCTCTCGCCGGTAGGACGTACGGTAATCCTGTGGTTCTGTTTTCCCGGCGAGATTTTCGGGTTGGCCGAGATGGCGCGTGCGGGCCGGCGCGAGGTGGCGAGCGAGGCTTGCGCCGATTCCGAAGCCCTGGTCATTCCCCAGTTCAGGTTCAAAGAATTCCTCCAACGCGATGGCGAGGCAGCCATGCTGGTCGTGGATCTGCTCTCCTGCCGGCTACGTGGACTCGCCGACATGCTGCTCAATCTCACCAGTGACGATGTGACCACGCGTCTTGTAAAACTTCTGATCCGTCTCAGCGCGCGCTATGGCAAGCCGGTATCGGATGCTGAAACCTTGCTGGATATTTCCCTCACACATCAGGAAATTGCCGACATGATTGGCACCACGCGCCAGTCAGCCAGCACCGCGCTTAATGCGCTGAAACGCCAGGGACTGTTATCCGTCAAGAAACACTGCATCCACATCCAGAACGGCAAGATGCTGGAAGATCTCGTTACCAATCCGGTGACCGCCGCCGCGCAGACATCTGCTGGCAGCAGTTTGCAGATTGTTCGCCCGTTTTAGGAAGGCGCGGAAGTCCCGTGCGCAATGCCCTTGGCGTCCTGCTGGTCATGACCGGCTATGTGGTCATCTACTATCGCCTGCTGGTGAGGTATTTCTATCAGCAGCAGTTCAATGTGAAGGAGTCGACATTCGGCGCGCTGTTCAGCTTTCCGCCGTATGGT
>LJVB01000111.1 GCA_001304215.1 Acidithiobacillales bacterium SM1_46
ATGAACACGCGCCGAGCGAAACCGTTGGTCGGAATACACCTGCTTCGGTACCAGCGCCTTCGCAAAAATCGCTTTGCGCGACCGTCAATCCGATGGCACAAGTTGTGGTGCGAGGTCCCGCGTCTAGTCTTTAGTCATCCTGGCGCCTTCATCAGCACTCGATCCTTTGAACAAGGGACACGGTGCTCAACAGGGAGCCCAATCGGATCGCAAGGGAAGGTGAACTATGCCAACACCAACGACAGAACTCGCCGCTGGGCTCGCCTGGCTCGCAGCCGTAGCCATGGGTGGGCCTAACGTACTGGCGTTCCACGCAAAGACCTTTGAGCGCCACGGCACAACAGTCGTAATCGAGGAGAAGGCTCCCGGCAGTCTCGTCGTCACTATCAACGGAAAGCAAGCCCTGACTCACGCCATCGCCGGATATGTGGATCATGCGTGGGTCGTCGATCTCGACAAGGATGGCAATCCGGAAATCGCATTCCAGGAGGCCCATGGAAAGGGACACTACGCGACGCTTCACTATTTCGAGTGGCGCGATGGCGCGCTCGTCAAGATCGATGTGCCATCACCAGCCAATGGCGATTCCGGTGAATTTTCCATCAAGAATGGAAGGATCTTTTTCGCGCCTGGTCCGTACGCAAGTACCCGTGATGTAGCGTGGGTTTTTCAGGACAAAGAAATTTCACCACCGGGCCGGCATTACGAGCAAACCACCGCGTCCGTTGACGCTGATAGTCTGGGCGTACGCTAGTTTAAAGTGGCAGCTGAAGCGCTGCCCGAAAAGTTATCCACGGATTGCGATGAGAGGGGGGCCATGCCCCCTCTTTTCTTTGGGTTGGGGCATTTGTGCCTCTCGCCTTTTACATCTTCGGGGGAATTGAGCATTCGCCCGATTGACTCCATTGCGCGCCCGACCTAGCGTTAGGCGTTTCTTGCCACGGGAGTCCCACGATGTTGGATTTGCGGTCTCGCAGGGGAAAGTTGGAGCTTGTCGGGGCGATAACTTGCCTCGTCATCTGCGCAAGTACGAGCCCAACGGTGCGGGCAGCCGCCAGTTCCCTCATCACATGCAAGAAGTCGTTTCCTGGTTACGAGGAACCGGCGCTGAGAAGTTTCGAGTTCCATTCCGGCAAGAAGTGCCTGCTGACAAGCAGGGGCCGCGCGGCGCCATTTGCTCCCCTCACGGCGAGCAAGGACTACCGTGATATTTCCAAGATGACTCCACAGCAAATTGAGGCAGACATTCAGAAGCGCAATGGAGGATTGGATCCGGCCAACAAGTACGACCTGCAGGTCATACAGGACTACTTGCTCAGGAAATCACTCGGGCAGCTGAGCGAAGTTGAGGAGAAGACACTCGTGCGGCTCAACCCAAAGATCGGTTCGCTAACGCAGTCTGGTCTTCGCGAAAGCGAAAAAGTCCACCTGGACTTCAGTCCACTTACCACGGAGACAACGGTGGAGGAATGTCAGAGGATAATTCGCAGCATTACGACGGCGGGATGGGAGTGCAGTCAACTCAACTACTAGGCATCCCAATGTGTCTATGGCTAGCGAGGTAATGGCATCTTCGCTGAAGAAGAGATGAGGCTGGAATTTGGGTCCCCGGGCAAGACTCGAATTTGCGACCCAGTGATTGACAGTATGCCGGAAGATCAACCCAAGAAATCCGACGATGATCCATCAGGGACTTAGCCGCCCGAAGCTCGCGTAATGGATCACGTTGGGCACCCTCGTTCAGCACAAGTCGGTAGCAAAGTGGTAGTCGAAATGCTGCCAGAAGATTTCTAGAGAGAGCCGCCCGAGGGGGGTCATCGCCCGTTGCGTGGGCTGTGCGTTTCACTATCCGTCTCCAAATCTTTATGAACTGAAGTCTTTCCAGATTGCTACGTCCGCGTTTGGCGTTTGCCGGGTCGATCGTCTTGACCTGCAATCATGAACAGCTACTCTGAAAAAAAGACACAATTAGAAGGGATAATACGACAGTGAATAGGCCCCCGAGGATCGCAAGGACGATAGCGAAGCCGAGTAGCCAGCGGGGGAGGCAGGTCGCGGGTTGTGGGAGGAGCCGAATCCTCGACGGCCTTGGGAGTGGCGAGCCGCGAAGCGAAAATGACAAAGAGTAAGATCAGAGTTTTCTATCTCGCGCTCACCGTGGGTGGCCTGTTTTCGGGAATTGCCCATGCCGATCTGTGCCTTCCGCCGGCAAATATGGAGCTCGACAGTCCGTATCGCTACGTTCTAGGTCTCACGGATGCTTTTGCCTATGGCAAGCAAGGAGTCGAAAGGTTCGGCAAGTATTTTGAAAACGAAGGGATTCTTGAACTGATGTGGGTCGTCAAGCGGGAAGCTGACGACTACCTTTGTGCTGCCGCACAGGTTGAGCCATATCGAAAGAGCAAAGTTGAAGCAATTGCGGGGAGTGCGGATGGAGTAGTCAATGTCTTTTCGCTTCTTGCCCAGCACAACCAGGCCTTCAACTCGAAGTTAAAGGCCGTGCTCTTTTCCAGTGGAAGCACGACGGCAAAGCGGGGCACTACCACGGAAACGATCGCCGACTTGCGCAAACTCCAAGACGACACCTGGAAGTTGTTGGCTCCTTCCACGCTCTTGGCCACTTACTCGCTGGCGGAAGCGGATCCCGAAACACATCGTATGTCCCGATCTCGGTTGTCGACGTCAGAGAGAGAGGAAATCAAGAATCGGCTCATAAAGACGTTCGGGAAAGAAATCACAGAAGGGATAAAGGCCGGACAGCCCGCTATTACAGCGTCTGCGGCTGTTGTCTATCACTTTGTCGCCGACTCGGCGTTGCAGTCTGCTGATGCAAAGAAGTAGGCATCCCAAGATGCGTGCCCAAGGCTGGCAAAATTGCGGGCGACGTCTTCTGTCCCACTGGAGGAGGCAGAGTATCTACGGCCACCTAATGCCGAACAGTGGCGATGGCGTAGGAACCGGATTGCAGACTTGGTGTTTGGAGCGAACTGCTACCAAAGTGGTAGCAAAATGTTAGCAGTGGCAATTGCGGGCAAGGTCTGTGACCCAGTCGTTTCAACGCAAGATGTCGAAGATACGAGCTTGAAAACTGGCTCCCCGGGACGGACTCGAACCGCCGACCCAGTGATTAACAGTCACTTGCTCTACCGACTGAGCTACCGGGGAAAGGGCGCGTAGTGTACTGGCGGGGGTAGGGAGGGTCAAGAAAGCCATCACACACACGACAATGCGCCTCCACTGGCATTCTGGTCCGATACGCGTGCCCGCCCGGACCAGTAGACAATGATCGCACGGGCCACTGAACGGCCGGAGCGGTCGCAGAGCGTAAAAGTCGCGTTCGGGCTGGCCGAACCGTCGGGCGTGTAGCGCAGATAGCGATAGTCCGTGGTCGTGCCGTAGCGCAACTGCAGGTGCGGGTGCAATGCCTGCTGGGCACGGATGATGCTTTCCCCCTCGTCGCGCTGTTTATTGTCGTTGCGATCTTCGAAAACGATCCAGCCATCATGCCAGCGCGCTTCGGCGCTGCAGTTAAGACCGTCTCTGCTGCGACACAGCACAACGTTTACTCCGCGCCGCAGCGTTTCGCTGCGTGCCAGATAGACGTGTGTGAACAGATTGTTGATTTCGGTGCTGACGCGATGCTGCGCAAGGAGGCGCGCAAGGCTCGGCGCGCTGATCAGCGTGGCCGCAACGATCGCGAGTGCCACCAACAGTTCAAGAAGCGAGAATCCAGCGGAATAAAGAGCCGCGCGACGCGGCAATAGCGCGAGGTGGTGCACGCCGATCCTCCCTGACAGGTGTGCAGGCATGAGCAGTTGCCAAGAGCTGCTCGGCCGGGCTGCTTATTGTTGGACGCAAGAGTACCGAAAGATGCCGGGGCCAGACAAGACCGGGAGTTGGGCAGGGCGGCGCAGGGGCGCCGGGGATGGTCAGCGCCGCCCGAAGATCTTTTCGAGGCGATCGATTGCTGCGTCCAGGTTGGCCATGGAAGTTGCGTAGGAAAGCCGCAGGTGTCCTGGTGCCCCGAACGCCGAGCCTGGCACGAGCGCTACCCCCACCTCGTTCAGAATGGTCTCGGCCATGGCGACATCGTCCGAGTAGCCTTTGCGCGCCATTGCCTCGCCGAAATCGGGGAAGGCATAGAAGGCCCCCTGTGCAGGCAGGCAACGCACGCCTTGCAGTTGGTTCAGGCGTGCCACGACATGATCGTGTCGATCCCGGAAAGCCTTGAGCATCGGGGCCATGCAAGACTGGTCACCGTTCAGCGCCGCCTCAGCCGCGACTTGGGCTATCGAGGTCGCATTGGAAGTGCTCTGCGATTGGACGTTCTTCATGGCCGCGATCAATGGGTTGGGGCCGGCGCAATAGCCGATTCGCCAGCCGGTCATGGCGTAGGCTTTCGAGACGCCGTTCAGAACGATCGTACGATCAACGAGATCGGGGCAGGCATTCAGGATGTTGGCGAATGGTTCCTCTGCCCAAAGGATGTGCTCGTACATGTCATCGGTGGCGATCAGGACCTGGGGGTGCTTGCGGAGCACTTCCCCGAGGGCCTGCAGCTCCGCGTGCGTATAGGCGACGCCGGTCGGATTGGACGGGCTGTTGATGACGAACAGTCGCGTGCGTGTCGTGATGGCACGATGGAGCTGTTCGGGTCGGAGTTTGAATCCTTGATCAATGCCAGCCGAAACAATAACCGGCTTGCCATCCGCAAGCAGGACCATATCCGGATAGGACACCCAGTAGGGGGCTGGAATGATGACCTCGTCGCCGCTGTCGAGCAGCGCCATGGCGAGGTTGTAGAAACTCTGCTTCCCGCCGACCGAGACGAGTATCTGATCGGCCGAGTAATCGAGCTGGTTGTCGCGCCGGAACTTCGCGATGATCGCCTGCTTGAGTGAGGGGATGCCGTCGACCGCGGTGTACTTGGTAAATCCGTCCCGGATGGCGCGGATCGCAGCTTCCTTGACGTGATCGGGGGTGTCGAAATCTGGCTCTCCGGCGCCCAGCCCGATCACATCCTTGCCGGCGGCCTTGAGGGCCTTGGCGCGGGCGTCTACGGCAAGAGTTGGAGAGGGCTTGATGCGCCCGACGCGGCTGGAAAGACGTATGGTCGACACGAACAAATCCGTAGGAAACTGGTCGCAAATGCTGCGGTAATATACCCGCAGCGTGCCGTAAAGACGATAGCCAAATGTCCCAGCAATTCGAGTTGTCAGCACCATTCGAGCCTGCCGGCGACCAACCGCAGGCCATAGCGTCGCTGATTGAGGGGCTCGAGCGCGGTGAGGCCACCCAGACCCTGCTTGGCGTGACCGGGTCTGGCAAGACCTTCACGATTGCGAACGTCATCGCGAGTGTTCAGCGGCCAACACTCGTGCTGGCACCCAACAAGACGCTGGCCGCCCAGCTCTACTCAGAATTTCGGGATTTCTTTCCAAAGAATGCAGTCGAGTATTTCGTTTCCTACTACGACTACTACCAGCCAGAGGCCTACGTTCCGTCCAGCGATACCTACATCGAGAAGGACGCGGCCATCAATGAGCACATCGAACAGATGCGACTGTCTGCGACGAAGGCGTTGCTGGAGCGGCCTGACGCGATCATTGTAGCGACCGTATCGGCAATCTATGGTCTTGGTGATCCGGTTGCCTACCACGGCATGATCCTGCATCTGCGCACCCAGGCCGAGTTGGATCAGCGTGCGATCCTGCGACGTCTCGCGGAGATGCAGTACACCCGCAATGACCTCGAGTTGCAGCGCGGCACCTTCCGCGTGCACGGGGATGTCATCGATATCTTCCCGGCAGAATCGGAACGCCTCGCGATTCGCGTGGAACTCTTCGGCGACGAGATCGAATCCCTCTGCGAATTCGATCCACTAACTGGCGAAATCGCGAACAAGCTTGCGCGCACGACTATCTATCCCAAGAGCCACTATGTAACGTCACGTGAAACGGTGTTGAACGTGTTGGGTGACATCAAGGAAGAGTTGCGCGTACGGGTGGCGGAATTGAAGGTTGCCGACAAGCTCGTCGAAGCGCAGCGGCTTGAACAACGTACGCTCTACGATCTTGAGATGATGCGCGAGCTGGGCTTTTGTTCCGGGATCGAAAACTATTCGCGCTACCTGTCGGGCCGTGCACCGGGCGAACCGCCTCCCACATTGATCGACTACCTGCCCAAGGACGCCTTGCTGGTGGTTGATGAGTCGCACGTCACCATTCCGCAGCTTGGCGGCATGTACCGTGGTGACCGTTCCCGCAAGGAGACGCTTGTCGAGTATGGTTTCCGGCTGCCGTCCGCGCTGGACAACCGGCCGCTGCGCTTCGATGAGTTCGAGAGCCTCATGCCACAGACGATCTTCGTGTCTGCCACCCCGGGTCCCTATGAGCTTGATCGCACCCATGGCGTGGTTGTGGACCAGGTGGTGCGGCCGACCGGGTTGCTCGATCCGGAAGTGGAGGTGCGTCCCGTGGCGAGCCAGGTGGACGACCTGCTTTCGGAGATCCGTGCGCGTACCGCTGCCGGTGAGCGCGTTCTGGTTACTACGTTGACGAAGCGCATGGCGGAGGATCTCACGGAGTATTTCCATGAGCACGGTGTCAAAGTGCGCTATCTGCATTCCGATATCGATACCGTCGAGCGTGTGGAAATCATTCGCGACCTGCGCGCCGGCGTGTTCGATGTGGTGGTTGGGATCAACCTGCTGCGCGAGGGTCTCGATATCCCCGAGGTGTCTCTGGTGGCGATTCTTGATGCCGACAAGGAAGGCTTTCTGCGCTCGGCGCGATCGCTGATCCAGACTATTGGCCGCGCCGCGCGCAATTCGCGCGGCAAGGTAATTCTCTATGGCGACAAGATAACCCCCTCCATGCGGGCGGCGATCGACGAAACCGAGCGCAGACGGGAGAGGCAGATCATCCACAACGCCGAGCACGGCATTACGCCTCGCACTGTGGTCAGGGCGGTGCGCGACATTATTGACGGCGTTCGTTACGCGCGGCCCAGCGGCGAGCGCGTCGAGCTGCGTGCAGCTGAAAGTGACGCTGACTACCGTGCGCTGGCACCGGATGCGTTGGGAAAACTGATTACCAGGCTCGAAAAGCAGATGTACGCACATGCCCGCAACCTTGAGTTCGAGCAGGCGGCGGCTCTGCGCGACCGCATCGACGCGATACGCGCACGCAACCTCGCGCTGGTCGAGGGCGGTGCGAAGTAGTGTCAGATTATTGTCGGTACCGATCGTGGTTCGAAGCCACATTAGTGCTCGCTGATATGCTGCCGTTCATACCCGATCGAGCATCCCTTCATCGCGCTGCAGATGGACGTTGCCCTTATCGCCGTCCATAGTCCCAGCCGATAGCGTTCGACAAGCAGCCTGCCGGCCAGATGTCGGCAAGAAAATGAAATGGCCTGGGGTGCGGGTTCACGATCGAACGCATCGTCCACTTACGGAACGTAAGGAGGGGTGCAATGAGATCCTTTGTCGTCGCGGCGCTCGGCGCCGTGCTAGCTATTTCTTCGTTGTCGGTTCCCCTTGCCAGCGCTCATGCCCAGACGGTGAAGCTCACGTGGGCCGGCTGTGGCATTTCGAAGAATGCCTTCATGGCGGAAATGGCGGCTGCCTACAAAAAGAAGACTGGAATCGAAATTGACTTCAAGGGCGGCGGCGCCACCAAGGGAATCCGTGAGGTTGCGTCGCACAAGGTGGATATTGGTGGAACCTGCCGACACGTCATCGAGGACGCTGCGACTTACAATACATTGCCCGAGGAACGGCGCGTGCAGCTGACACCGGTGGCCTGGGATGCCTTGGCGGTAATCGTGAACAAGAGCAATCCAGTCGACAACATCACGCTGGAGCAGTTGCGCGCGGTCTATACCGGCAAGATCACCAATTGGAACGAGCTCGGGGGAGCCGATGCGCCGATCGAGTTATACGCGCGCAAAGGCAAGATTTCGGGTGTCGGGCGTACGCTTCGCGAGCTGGTATTCGCTG
>LJVB01000112.1 GCA_001304215.1 Acidithiobacillales bacterium SM1_46
GTACTTAAGACTGTGATGGTGTTGGGGCTCGCCGGCTTTGCATTGACCGCCGGTGCTGGCGAAAAACGCTACACGGCCAGCAACGCAAAATGGCAGGCGGAGTGCAGCAGTTGCCACATCGCCTATCCTCCACAACTGCTGCCGGCGGTGTCGTGGCAGCGCATCTTGGGCGGTCTTGACCGCCACTTTGGCACCGACGCGAGCATGGAAGCCAAAGCGACAGAGGAGATTGGCGCATTTCTCGCCGCCAACGCCGCGCGGGGGAAGCGCGCACAGCGCGCCGGCAATCAGATTCGCATCACCGAAACGCCCTGGTTTCGTCACGAGCACGACGAGGTGGCACCAGCAGTTTGGAAGAGCCCCAAGGTCAAGAGTGCGGCGAATTGCGCCGCGTGCCATTTGGGTGCCGAGAGCGGCGACTACAGTGAACACAACGTGCGGATGCCGCGTTAAGGAGGCGCACCATGAATACTGACAAGATCCTTGTCTGGGACTTGCCAACCCGGGTATTCCACTGGTTGCTCGCGACGTCGTTCGTGGGGGCGTTCGTCACCGCCGAGTCCGAACATTTCCGTGATGTCCACGTAGTGCTTGGCTATACCGTTGCCGGACTCATCGGTTTTCGCCTGCTGTGGGGAATGATCGGGACGCGCTACGCGAACTTCCGTTCATTCGTCTTTGGACCGCGTGCTGTGCTCGAGTACCTAATCTCACTGTTCACGCGTACGCCAGAACTCTATGTTGGGCACAACCCGGTTGGGAGCTGGGCAATCTGGACTCTGCTCGCGCTGGGGTTGCTGTCCGCGGGGAGCGGCTATGCCGTCTATTCGGATCTCGGCGGCGAATGGCTTGAGGAGGTGCACGAGGCACTCTCGAATACCATGCTCGCCGTTGTGGCGGTGCATATTGCAGGGGTCCTGCTTAGCAGCTTGTTGCACCGCGAGAATCTTGTTTCGGCCATGATCACCGGCTACAAGCATGGCGTCCAGGCCGAGGCAGTCCATCGAACACATTGGATTGCGGGAATTCTGCTGGCGGCGAGCGTGGGTGCGTACTGGGCGGGCGTGTTCTAGGTGAGATACCCTGTGCCCGCTATCATCCAACTGAAACGCGCCCAAATCGGGGGTGCGGTTGCGGGCTATGCGCATCCTGATAGTCGAAGATGACCATTCACTCGGCGAAGCTTTTCGCGTCGGATTGCGGCAGCAGGGGTTCGAAACGGACTGGGTGCGGGATGGCATTGCCGCGGCGCACGCGCTGAAAACCGAACCCTACAGCGCGGTGGTGCTCGACCTCGGTTTGCCCCGCCTCGAAGGGCTAGAGCTCTTGCGCCGTTTGCGCGCCGCGGGCAACAAAGTGCCGGTCGTGATTGTGACTGCGCGTGATCCGATCGAGGATCGGGTACGAGGTCTCGACACCGGCGCCGACGACTATATCGTCAAGCCTGTTGACCTGCAGGAACTTGCCGCGCGATTGCGCGCGCTCGCGCGCCGCGCGCACGGCGAGGCCGACCCGGTGCTTCGCATGGGTGATCTATCTCTCGAGCCGGCTGCGCACCGTGTCACTTTTCGTGGGCAAACCGTTGAGTTGCAGGCGCGCGAATTTGCACTGTTGCAGGAGCTGATGGTCAACGCCGGTCGCGTGTTATCGCGCGAGCAGCTGGAGCGGCGTCTCTATGCATGGGGCGAGGAGGTAGCGAGCAACGCTGTTGAAGTTCACATTCACCATCTCCGGCGCAAGCTCGCCCCCCATCTGATCCGCACAGTACGTGGGGTGGGTTACTTGATGCCGCGCGATGCCCATGACTGAAGCCAGCCCTGTTCGCCGTGGGTCGTTGCGCCGGCGGCTGCTGGTAACGCTGATCGGCACCGTCGCGGTTATTTGGCTCGCGACTGCCGGGGTCAGCTATTTGGATGCGCGTCACCGGGTCAACGAACTGCTTGATGCCCATCTGGCGCAGTCCGCGGCGCTGCTCGTGGCCCAAACCGGGCAGGAACTTGAAGAGATAGACACCGAGCACGCGCCGCTATTGCACAAGTACGGTCGTCGGGTGGCCTTTCAGGTTTGGGAGCATGGCGAGGCGCTTCGGTTGCACTCGGTCAATGCTCCCTCGCATCGGCTGTCCTCACGCGAGGATGGATTCAGCGATACGACCGTCGACGGCAAGTCCTGGCGTGTTTTCAGCAGTTGGGACGGGGACCACCACTATCTCATTCAGGTCGCGGAGCGTGCCTCGACGCGCGAGCGCATCGCCGCCGACATCGGCCGGAATCTGCTCGTGCCGCTACTGATCGCGGTGCCTTTACTCGGGCTGCTCGTGTGGCTGAGCGTGGTACGGGGGACTCGTCCGCTCCTGACGCTTGGTCAAGCAGTGGAGCGGCGCGATCCGCTCGATGTGGCACCGCTCGATATCGGGGGAGCACCCTCAGAAATCGCACCGCTCGTCGCCAGCCTCAACAGTCTCTTCGGCCGCATTGCGACCCTGATCGAGCACGAACGCCGTTTCACTGCCGATGCGGCGCACGAGCTGCGCACGCCGATTGCCGCGCTGCGCGCCCAGGCACAGGTGGCGCTCGCTGCGGCGAGCGACTCAGAGCGACGGCGAGCCCTTGACTTGGTGCTGAGTGGATGCGACCGCATTGCGCACCTCGTCAGCCAACTGCTGACCCTGGCGCGACTCGAGCCGGTGCAATCAGCCCGACAATCCGGGAACTGCGAACTGCGGGCCGTAGCGAAGGAAGTGGTGGCCGAGTTGGCGCCCGCGGCACTCGCCAAGAACGTGGACATCGAGCTGGACACCGTCCCGTCCGCGATGATCGCCGGCGAACCGGCGCTGCTGGCGGTGCTGTTGCGTAACCTGATCGACAATGCGGTTCGCTACAGCCCGGATAATACCCTGGTGCGTGTGACGCTTGACGCGCGCGACGGTTTCTTCGTGCTTGCGGTGACTGACCAGGGAAGCGGGGTTTCCCCCGATCTGCGATCCCGCCTGGGGGAGCGCTTCTTCCGAATCGTCGGCTCGGACGCGCCTGGCAGCGGATTGGGGCTCTCCATCGTGCGACGCATAGCCGAGCTGCATGGGGCAAGCGTGCAATTCGCAGAGGGATCGGGCGGCAAAGGACTGCGGGTGACCGTCACCTTTCCCGCGACGCCTCAGGCCCGATCAAGCGGAAAACCGAGCGCGTCCTGAAGCGAGGCCTTGCCGGCCACGAGCATGACCAGTCGATCAAAGCCGAGCGCCACGCCGGCACAATCCGGGAGCCCGGCCTCAAGCGCCGCCAACAGCCTTTCATCGAGCGGAACCTTTCGGTGGCCGGTGGTCTCCCGTACATGCAGCTGGCGTTCGAAACGCAGCCGCTGCTCGGCGCTGTCGCCGAGCTCGTGGAAGCCGTTGGCAAGCTCGATGCCGTTCACGTAGAGTTCGAAGCGCGCCGCGAGTGGCGGATCCCCCGGATGGATGCGCGCAAGCGACGCCTGGCTGGCGGGAAAGTCATAGAGGAACGTAAGCTGACCGCGCCCGAGGTGCGGCTCGACAATGTGGGTGAGCAGAAGGTCGCGCCATGCCCCCAGATCATGTGGGTCGCGCATGCTTGTTGGCGCCTTGATGTCGTGGGCGCGCGCAGCATCCAGAAACTCGGAGTGGCTTGCGACGTGCGGATCGAGTCCCGCGTGCAATTGGAAGGCATCGCGGTACGAAAGGCGCTCGACCGGCCCCAGTTTGAGACGATTCACCAGCACGGCGCTCACGAGCGCCGCGACCTCGTCCATCAGTTGATGATGGTCGTAATCGACGCGGTACCACTCCAGCATGGTGAACTCGGGGTTATGGAGCCGACCCGACTCGCCGTTGCGGAATACCTTGCAGAGTTGGTAGATCGAACCGCTGCCGGCAGCCAGCAGCCGCTTCATCGGGAATTCCGGGGAGGTGTGCAGGTAGAGCGCGTCGCCTTGAGCAGCTCCCGGCCCGGTATAGGTAGTGGAGAAGCTATCAAGTGCGGGATCCGGCGTGGCCGCCTGAGAAAGCATCGGCGTCTCCACCTCCAACACGCCGCGGGCGGCAAAAAAGGTCCGGATGTCGCGCAACATCCGCGCCCGGAGCTTCAGCACCCCGAGCGTAGCGGTGGGTCGCCAGTCGCTCGCGGGGGCGTTAGTCATGCGGCGGGTGAGCGGCCGCGCGCGTCAAGCGCGCGAGAGGTACTCGCCGGTGCGGGTGTTCACCTTGATGGTCTCGCCGTTCTGCACGAACAGCGGCACGCGCACCACGGCGCCAGTCTCAAGCGTGGCCGGCTTGCCGCCACCACCGCTGGTGTCGCCCTTCAGGCCTGGATCGGTTTCGACGATCTTGAGCGTCACGGTGTTGGGCGGTTCCACCGCAATCGGCACGCCGTTGAAGAGTGTCAGCAGGCACACGTCCTGCTCCTTCATCCACTTTGCATTGTCGCCCACCACAGCCTTGTCAGCGGCGAGCTGCTCATAGCTCTCGGGGTTCATGAAGTGCCAGAACTCGCCGTCGTTGTAGAGATACTGCATCTCCACGTCCATTACATCGGCGGCCTCGATGGTGTCACCGCTCTTGAAGGTCCGCTCGATCACGCGGTTGGTCTTGAGGTTACGGATCTTCACGCGGCTGAAGGCCTGGCCCTTGCCGGGCTTCACAAACTCGTTCTCGACGATCACGGCCGGATCGCCGTCGAGCATTACCTTGAGACCGGATTTGAATTCATTCGTACTGTACGTCGCCATGACACACCTGACTGTCGGATAAGGGTAAAATCGAGCGCGCTATGATACCTGAGACGAGCGCGATTCGGCAGACGCCGGCGTGGCAGCAGGAGCTGGCGTGTGCCATCAGTGACCCGGCGGAATTGCTCGCGGCGCTCCATCTCGACCCCGCCTGGCTGCCAGCCGCACAGGGCGCGGCGCAGCTGTTTCCGCTGCGCGTGCCGCGCGGCTTCGTGGCCCGCATGCGGCGCGGCGATCCGCGCGACCCGTTGCTGCGCCAGGTCTTGCCGCTCGCCGAGGAGCACCTTGCCGCGCCCGGATTCAGCACCGACCCGGTCGGTGATCTCGCTGCGATGGCATCTCCGGGTGTGCTGCACAAGTACCAGGGCCGCGTGCTGCTCACAGCGACGGGCGCCTGCGCGGTGCATTGCCGCTACTGTTTTCGCCGACACTTCCCCTACACGGAGTCGAGCGCCGGGACCGACCACTGGCAGGCCGCGCTCGACTATCTCGCGCAGGAACCGTCGCTCAGGGAAGTCATCCTGAGCGGCGGCGACCCGCTCACGCTTTCTGAGCGGCGCCTCGCGGAGTTCATTCGCGCCGCCGCCGGCATTGCGCATCTCGAGCGCCTGCGCATTCACACACGCCTGCCGGTTGTGTTGCCCGAACGCATCACGCCCGAGCTCGTTCGCACACTCAGCTCGACGCGTCTCAGTACAGTAGTGGTCATTCATGCCAACCACGCCAACGAAATTGACGACGCGGTCATCGATGCACTCGCGCCGATGCGGGCTGCAGGCGTGACGTTGCTTAACCAGTCGGTGCTGTTGCGCGACGTGAATGACAGCGCGGGTGCCCTGGTAGCACTTTCGGAGACTCTGTTTGCAGCCGGCGTGCTCCCCTATTACCTGCATCTGCTGGATCGCGTGCAGGGTGCCGCCCACTTCGAGGTGCCCGAGGACGAGGCGCGGGCGCTGATGCAGCAACTTACTAGTCGGTTGCCAGGCTATCTCGTGCCGCGCCTGGTTCGCGAAATTGCCGGCGCTCCCGCCAAGCAAGTGGTTGCGTAGGCTACCCGCTCGGGCGTGCCGGCCAACTCTCTCGCGTAAATGAGCGCGACCATGCCCGGTTGACTTCACCCGGCATGACCTTTCCCGTAGAGTTGATTTCACCGGGTGGAATTAGGCGCGAGGAGGCTGCATGGCACGTGGCGAGTCGAGGACTGCAGCAGAGGACCTTTGGGGCGACGAGCTCCCGACCATCAAGGCTTGCGCGACGAGCCGGCAGTTCAGACAGGGCGAACTCATCTTTTCGGAAGGTGACGTTGCCGACTACGTTTACTTCATTGAGTCCGGTAAGGTTCTGATCTTCATTAAGAAGTTCACTGCCGAAGAGGAAATCAAGACGCTGGGTCCAGGTGACTACTTCGGCGAAATGGCGGTGTTCTATAAAGACCGTCGAACGGCCTCGACCCGGGCGCTCACCGACGTTTCGCTCTTGTCGGTCGACAAGAGCACATTCCTGACGCTACTCAAGAAGGAACGCGCCATCGCCGACAAGATCAACACCATTCTTGCACGGCGCAATGAAGAGCTGCTCCTCAAGGAAAGCGTCATCGACAGCACCGGCATGAAGGGTAGGCACTTCCACGTCAGCATCAAGGGCGACCCGTCCCTGCGCGAATCGGCGTTCACCCGCGAGCGCTTTCTGAACATTGTTGATGAGGTAATGCCGCAACTGCAGCCGCGACTCGAAGACCTCCTTATCAATTGCGGCGTATATGAGCTGATGGTGCACCTGAACAGCGGAGAAGTGCACGCAGCCTCCGTATTCAATCCCTTTTTTGAGGAAATCCATCCCGCTAACAAGATTGTGGATGAAAGTTATGTGGATCGGCACTTTCCGCGTATCGCCTATCAGGACAAAATTGACCTGATCCGGCGACTGTACGACGTGATTGCGGCCGATCAGCGTTTTACTGGCTTGCCCGATCACTTCCGGAAGATTTGTACGGCGTTCTATGGCAACTGGGAGGCCCTGACGCCGGATGAAATCCGTACCGCGCTGTCGCGGCTTTCAATGCTGCGGAACATTCCGAATTTCTACCTGCGCAATTTCACGATCAGCGTGGCGCTGGACGCCATCCGACTCCAATTCAACTGCGACGGGACCCACATCGTCAGTGCCGCGGACTACGAGCGTTTCGTCGAGGAGAATGTGACGCTGGTGTAGTTGGCGGGCCGGTCTCGAGGGCTGTCTCGCTCGTCTGTCGGGTGTGCCGCGGCGGCGAACATCCACCCGGCAATCAGTTGGTCAGTACGATCAGCACGCGGTATGGCCCATGCGCGCCGAGCGTGACTGTTTGCTCGATATCCGCAGTACGCGAGGGTCCGGAGACAAAGTTGACGGCGCGTGGCGGCGCGCGGTGCTCGCGACGCAGCAGCGACCAGGCGTCTTCCATGCGCGCCACGAGGCGTTTGGCTGGCAGCAGCGCGACGTGCGTCTCCGGGAGCAGGCTCACCGTCGCGGGGGTCTGGTCGCCGGACAGTAGCAGTAGCGTGCCGGTCTCGGCGATCCCGCAAAACGCGCCCGTGATTCCCACCAAGTCGTCGCCGCGCGCGGCGCGCGCAGAAGTCTCGATTCCGGACGCCCTCCAATGCAGCGCCGCGAGCGCCGGCCAGCAGACTGCGTCTAGCGGGAGATGGTGCGAGCGCAGGTAGTCGGCGACGGCCCGCGGTGCGTCCGCCTCCGCCAGGGGGCCGACCACGTCACTGGAGAGCAGAACCGCGCGCTCGGCAAAGCGTGCCGCGAGATCACCTTCTATCTTCGGCAGTGCTGCGGTATTGGACGCACGATCGAGGCGGGCCGCGCGCCGGCCAGATGCCGAACGAATGCGGTCTAGAACCGTAGCGCGATCGTCCTTCATTTGAGTCTTTGCTCGCTCGCGCGGTGCTGGCCCCGCTTCGCGGTCGGCGAAACTGCGAAGGGAGAGTGATCTTCTTGTGGCCGGTTGATTTGCCGAGTGTGGCGCTCCGCATAGAGATCGCGGAAGGTGCGGCCCGCGGGTGCGGGAAGGTCGCGCACCCGCGTCCAGCCGCCTCCAAGAGGAAGCACTTTTATACTTTGTC
>LJVB01000113.1 GCA_001304215.1 Acidithiobacillales bacterium SM1_46
GATCAGCGCGGACAACTCGCCCGGAACGGCCACCCCTTTCCGGGCTGCGAGAGCGCGCGCGACCCCGGCCAGCGCACGCTCCATTGCCATCAGGTCCGTCACCAATGAGTGCGCGATCGGGTAGTTGAATTCGTAGTCGACCGGATTGATAACTGCGACGTGCGCGCCCTTGCGCACGGCTTTGCGCAGGCGCAGGTTGAGCAGTGGCTGCTCCTTGCGAAGGTTGGAGCCAACAAGCAATACGCCGCCCAGGCGCTCGAGGTTGGCGATTTCCTGGCCGAGGTACGGAAACGGCGGCATCGCCTCGTCGTCGCTGAAGTCCATCTGCCGCAGGCGATGATCGACGTTGCTGCTGCCGAGCGCGCGCATCAGCTTGCCGAGCAGATAGAACTCCTCGACTGTTGCTGTCGGTGCGGCCAGCGCGCCGACCTGGCCCGCGCCATGCGCCGAGACCGCCTTGCGCAAGCCGGCGGCCGTGAATTCCATCGCCGTCTGCCAATCGGTCTCTTCCCAGCGCCCATTGCGGCGGATCATGGGCCGTGTCAGGCGGGCATCGGTGTTGAGCGCCTCGTAGCTGAAGCGGTCGCGGTCCGAAAGCCAGCATTCATTCACTGCTTCGTTCTCGCGCGGCACCACGCGCATCGCTTCCCCGCGGCGTACGTGCACGTCGAGATTTGCACCGACGCAATCGTGCGGGCTGACCGAGGGCCGACTCATGAGCTCCCACGGGCGCGCCGTGTAGCGGAACGGCTTGGAGGTCAACGCGCCGACCGGGCAGAGGTCGATCACGTTGCCGGAAAGTTCGGAATCCACACTGCGATCGAGGAAGGTGCGGATTTCCATGTGTTCGCCGCGCCCGAGGCCGCCGAACTCCATGACGCCGCCCAGCTCCTTGCCGAAGCGAACACAGCGCGTGCAGTGAATGCAACGCGTCATCTCGGTCGCGATCAGCGGGCCGATGTCCTTGTCCTTCACGATGCGCTTGGCCTCGTGATAGCGCGAGACATCCTTGCCATAACCCACGGCAAGATCCTGCAGCTTGCACTCCCCGCCCTGATCGCAAATCGGGCAGTCGAGCGGATGGTTGATCAGCAGGAACTCCATCACGCCCTTCTGCGCCTCGCGCGCGAGCGGCGAACGCGTGCGTACCACCATGCCCTCCGCCACCGGCGTGGCACAGGCCGGAAGCGGTTTCGGCGCCTTCTCGACCTCCACCAGGCACATGCGGCAGTTTGCCGCGACGGACAGCTGCTTGTGGTAACAGAAGCGCGGTACGTAGATGCCGGCCGCGTCGGTGGCCTGAATGATCATCTCGCCCTTGCGGGCCGTGACCTTCTTGCCGTCGACCTCTAGCGTGACGGTATCCACCGGCGTGGCGGCGGCCGGATTCGGCGTGCTCACGGGACGTACCTCCCGGTGCCAGGCATGCAGCGCTTCTGCTTCACGTGGTACTCGAACTCGTCGCGGAAATGCTTGATGAAACTCTTCACCGGCCAGGCGGCGGCGTCGCCAAGCGCACAGATCGTGCGGCCTTCAATCTTTGACGCGACGTCGTGCAGCATGTCGATATCCGCCCTGCTGCCCTCGCCGTGCTCGATGCGGTGAATCACCCGCGACATCCAGCCCGTGCCCTCGCGGCAGGGCGTGCACTGCCCGCACGACTCCTCAAAATAGAAGTGCGCGATGCGGGCGAGCGCCTTCACCATGCAGGTGGTTTCGTCCATCACGATCACGCCGCCCGACCCGAGCGCCGAGCCAGCCTTGGCAAGCGCGTCGTAGTCCATGGTGCATTCCATGATGATGTCGGCCGGGAGCACCGGCATCGACGAACCACCGGGGATGACCGCCTTCAGGCGGTGACCGTGGCGCACGCCGCCGGCCAGTTCCAGCAGCTTCGCAAACGGCGTACCCATCGGCACTTCGTAGTTTCCGGGCTTGTTGACATGGCCGGACACGCAAAAGATCTTCGCGCCACCGTTGTTCGGCTTGCCCATCTTGAGAAACCACTCGCCACCCTCGGCCAGGATGCCCGGCACGGAGGCGAGCGTTTCGGTGTTATTAATGGTGGTCGGCCGGCCGAACAGGCCGTAGTTGGCCGGAAACGGCGGCTTGAAGCGCGGCTGGCCTTTCTTGCCTTCAATCGAGTTGAGTAGCGCGGTCTCTTCCCCGCAGATGTAGGCGCCGGCGCCGAGATGGTTGTGGAGCTCGAAATCGACTCCGCTACCTAATATGTTCTTGCCGAGCAGCCCGGCAGCGCGCGCCTCTTCGATCGCCGCCTCCATGCGCTCGTAGGGTTCCCAGAATTCGCCGCGAATGTAGTTGTAACCGACCGTCGCACCGATCGTGTAGCCGGCGATCGCCATGCCTTCCACCAGCGAATGCGGGTTAAAGCGCAGGACGTCGCGATCCTTGCAGGTACCAGGCTCGCCCTCGTCCGAGTTGCAGACGATGTACTTCTGTCCGGGCGCGCTGCGCGGCATAAAGCTCCATTTGAGACCGGTCGAGAATCCCGCGCCACCACGACCGCGCAGCGCCGATTTCTTCAGCTCCTCGATGATCATCTCGGGCGGCGTCTTCTCCTTCAAGATCTTGCGCCACACCGCGTAGCCGCCGGCCGCCTCGTAGGCCGCGAGCGTCCACGGCTTGTCCGCCGACAGGCTCTTGAACAGGAATTCGTTCAGTGCGGTCATTCGTGCTGCGCCAAAATCTCATCAATCTTCTGCGGCGTGAGATGTTCGTAGAACACCTTGCCGACCTGCATCATCGGCGCACCCACGCAGGCACCGAGACACTCGACTTCCTTCAGGGTGAAACGCCCGTCGGGCGTGGTCTCGCCCATCTTGATGTTGAGCTTCTTCTCGAGATGCTCGACTACCACTTCCGATCCGCACAACAGGCAGGAGATGTTGGTGCACACGTAGATCATGTGCCGGCCCACCGGCGCATGCTCGTACATTGAATAGAAGGTTGCGACCTCCGCCGCCGCCACCGGCGGCATGCCGAGATAATCCGCCACACCCTCGATCAGCTCATCGGTCAGCCAGCCGCCATTGGCCTCCTGCACGAGGCGCAGCGCCGCCATCACCGCGCCCTGCTTCTGCTCCGGCGGGTACTTCGCGACCCAGCGGTCGATCTCCGCCCGTACCTCAGGGCTGAACAGATCCACCGCGCTGCGCTTGGCCGGTATGCTGCTCATCAGCGATCCACGTCTCCGAACACGATGTCCTGGGTGCCAATCACGGCCACCATGTCCGCGATCATGTGCCCGCGCACCATCTCATCGAGTGCCGACAGGTGCACGAAGCCCGTCGAGCGGATCTTCAGCCGGTACGGCTTGTTGGCGCCATCGGAAACCAGATAGACGCCGAATTCGCCCTTGGGGTGCTCAATGGCCGCGTAGGTTTCGCCTTCCGGCACACAATAGCCCTCGGTGAAGAGCTTGAAGTGATGGATGAGGGATTCCATGTCGTCCTTCATCTCCTCGCGGCTCGGCGGCACGATCTTGTGATCGCCGATCATCACCGGTCCGGGATTCTTGCGCAGCCACTCCACGCACTGGCGGATGATGCGATTGCTCTGGCGGAATTCTTCCATCCGCACCAGGTAGCGGTCATAGCAATCGCCATTCACACCCACCGGAATATCGAAATCCATCTTGTCGTAGACCTCGTAGGGCTGCTTCTTGCGCAGGTCCCATTCGAAGCCACTGCCACGCAGCATCGGCCCGGTGAAACCGAGCTGCAGCGCGCGCTCCGGGCTCACTACGCCGATGCCCACGGTGCGCTGCTTCCAGATGCGGTTGTCGGTGAGAAGCGTCTCGTATTCATCCAAATAGGTCGGGAAGCGTTCAGTGAAATCCCAAATGAAATCGAGTAGCGAGCCGTCGCGGTTGGCATTGCGCCGGGCGAGCTCGCCCTTGCCGTAGCCCTGGGCGGTGCTGTACTGCGGCATGCTGTCCGGCAGGTCGCGATAGACGCCACCAGGTCGATAATAGGTCGCGTGCATGCGCGCGCCGGAGACCGCTTCGTAACAGTCGAACAGGTCCTCGCGCTCGCGAAACGCGTAAAGAAACACCGTCATCGCGCCAATATCGAGCGCATGGGTGCCAAGCCACAGCAGGTGATTCAGGATGCGCGTGATCTCGTCGAACATCACACGGATGTACTGGGCGCGCAGTGGCGGCGCGATGCCAAGCAGCTTCTCGATCGCCAGCACATAGGCGTGCTCGTTGCACATCATCGAGCAGTAGTCGAGCCGGTCCATGTAGCCAATCGACTGGTTGAACGGCTTGGTCTCGGCGAGTTTCTCGGTGGCGCGGTGCAGCAGCCCAATATGCGGGTCAGCGCGCTGGATTACTTCGCCATCGACCTCGAGCACCAGACGAAGCACGCCGTGCGCCGCCGGATGCTGCGGCCCGAAGTTCATCGTGTAGTTGCGGATCTCAGCCACGCGCAAAACCCTTGTCGCGGATCACGCGCGGCACCAGCACCCGCGGCTCGATTGAAACCGGCTGGTAAACCACGCGCTGCTTCTCCGGGTCATAGCGCATCTCGACGTGCCCCGAGACCGGGAAGTCCTTGCGGAACGGGTGGCCGATGAAGCCGTAGTCGGTCAGGATGCGGCGCAGGTCCGGATGACCCTCGAATACGATGCCAAACAGATCGAACGCCTCGCGTTCGAACCAATTGGCCGAATTCCAGATACCCACCACTGACTCCACCATCGGCATCTCGTCATCGAGAAATACCTTGAGGCGCAGCCGGCGGTTGTGACGCAGCGACAGCAGGTGGTACACGGCGGCGTAGCGCGGTCCGGGTTTCGGGCCCTGCGCCGACTCCTCGCCAAATGCGCTGTAGTCCACCCCGCACACGTCAATCAGCTGCTCGAAGCCGAAATCCTTGTCGTCGCGCAGGATCCGGCACGCGCGCAGCAACTGCTCGCGATGCAGCACCAACGTCAGCTCGCCAAGCCGCTCGGTCGTCTCGACGATCGCATCGCCGAATTTCTCCGCGGCGCGCGCCGCAAGGGCCTGAAAGGCTTCGGTGCTTGCCATGGGGTTCTACCGGGCGATGGTGCTGGTACGACGAATCTTGTTCTGCAGCTGGATGATGCCGTACAGCAATGCCTCCGGGGTGGGTGGGCAACCCGGTACGTAAATATCCACTGGCACGATGCGGTCGCAGCCACGCACTACAGAATAGGAATAGTGGTAGTAGCCGCCGCCGTTGGCGCAAGAACCCATCGAAATCACCCAGCGCGGCTCGGCCATCTGGTCGTAGACCTTGCGCAGCGCCGGGGCCATCTTGTTGCACAGGGTGCCGGCCACGATCATGACGTCCGACTGGCGCGGGCTCGGGCGGAACACGATGCCGAAGCGGTCCATGTCGTAGCGCGCGGCGGCCGTGTGCATCATCTCGATCGCGCAGCAGGCCAGCCCGAATGTCATCGGCCACAGCGAACCGGTCCGCGCCGCGTTAATGAGCTTGTCCGCGGTCGTGGTGATGAAGCCTTTCTCGAGGACTCCTTCTATTCCCACTCGAGGGCCCCCTTCTTCCACTCATATATGAAGCCGACCACCAGGATGCCAAGAAACAGCATCATGGCCACGAACCCGAGCATGCCAACTTCACTGAGTGCCACGGCCCAGGGAAACAGAAAGGCGATTTCCAGATCAAAGATGATGAACAGAATGGCGACCAGGTAGTAGCGCACGTCGAACTTCATGCGCGAGTCCTCGAACGCCTCAAATCCGCACTCGTAGGGGGAATTCTTTTCCGTGTCCGGGCGATGCGGCCCGAGGACACGGCCGATCACCACCATGGCGACGCCCATGATCAGGGCAACCGCCATAAAAATGAGAATGGGTACGTAGTTATTGAGCATTCTTAGCCCCTGCTGGTGGCGCCGCGCCTTCCTCCTGCGCCCCGCAAAGTCGGGCGAGTCTAGGCGGGCGCCGCAGCCCAAGTCAAGACAAAAACATACGCCTTTGCGAGGACTTACGTCACTTCTCCTTTGGGGAGATATAAAAACTACCTATTCGATATTGTTTCACTCATGGTGACTCGGTGCGACTCTGATTTTTGGCCGCATTGACACCCAAAAAATCGCAAACCAATCAAACTTCGATGCCCTGCCAGCGATGGCTAATAGCGACGATGATGGGCCACGGGACACCCCGGGATATTGAGCCGCGCCAGTTGTGGCATATGGAATCTCTATAAGTTCGAATGCCATTGATCCGGGAGACGCAAGAAACCATGCTCTGTCCTCTGCTACTCTCACTTTCCCCTACTTGGCGATGCGGACAATCTTCCAACAACACGTTAGGTTTCCACAGATGAAAATCAGGGCCAGATCACGGACTTGGCTAATATTCGTGAGAACCGGAATCTGACCCCAGTTCTCTCCAGGAGATAACAATGCACGCCATCAGCCGTCGCGCCAGAGAACTCGGCACCGAGAATGCGTTCGTGGTCCTGGCCGAAGTCAGTCGCCTGCAGCAGCAGGGCAAGGACATCATCTCGTTTTGCATCGGCCAGCCCGACTTCCCCACTCCGGTCAACATCCAGGAGGCTGCGATCCGGGCGATTCGCGACCGGAAGCACGGCTACACGCCTTCGGCCGGTATCGTGGAATTGCGCGAGGCGGTTGCGAACAGTCTCAGTCAGTCGCGCGGCATCAAGGTGAGCCCCGACGACGTGGTGATCGGGGCCGGCGCCAAGCCCTTCATTGCCTACTCGATCCAGTCTGTCACCGACTACGGTGCTGGCGATGAAGTGATCTATCCCAACCCGGGCTTCCCGATCTACGAATCACAGATTCGCGCGCTTGGCGCGGTGCCGGTACCGATCCACCTGCGCGAAGCGCTCAGCTTCAATTTTGACCCGAATGAACTGGAGAAGAAGATCACGCCAAAAACGCGCCTGCTCATTATCAATTCCCCGCACAACCCGACCGGCGGCGTCATTCCGCGAAAGGACATGGAGGCAATCGCCGAGATCCTGCGCCGCCACCCGCAGGTATGGATATTCGCCGATGAGGTCTATTCAAGGCTGGTATATGACGGCGAGTTTGTCTCACTCACGCAGTTTCCCGAAATGCTCGAGCGCACCATCCTGTGCGACGGCGCGTCAAAAACCTGGGCCATGACCGGCTGGCGACTGGGGTTCGCGGCGAACAAGGCACTTGCGCCGGTGTTTACCCGGTGGGTAACCAATACCGAGTCCTGCGCCTCGCAGATCAGCCAGTGGGCGGCGCTTGAGGCTCTCACTGGTCCACAGGACGATGCCCGGCACATGCGCGACAGCTTCCTCGAACGCCGCGACTTGATCGTGCGACTGTTGAACAAAGTCACCGGCGTCACCTGCCAGAGTCCGGGCGGCGCGTTTTACGTGTGGCCGAACGTCACCGAGGCCTGCGACCTGATCGGGGCCAAAGACTCGGAGGAATTCCGTTCGCGCCTGCTCAACGAAGCCGGGGTCGCGGTGCTCGCTGACATCCACTTTGGTCCGCGCGTGCCCAACGAAGGTCAGCACATCCGCTTCAGTTACGCCGCTTCCCGTGAAGCGATAGAAGCGGGCGTCGCGCGCATGGCGGACTTCATTCGTCAAAACTCACGGAAGTAGCACGAGTCATGAACGCCGGAGTCAGATCACAGTGTTCTCGAAAACTAGCCGAATCTGTGATCTGACCCCGATTGTTCTCGGCACAAAAGAAAAGGCCGGTCGCAGAGACCGGCCGTTCACTTGTTTGGTGCCGACGGGGAGACTCGAACTCCCACGGCTTTCGCCACTACCACCTCAAGGTAGCGTGTATACCAATTTCACCACGTCGGCAGAA
>LJVB01000019.1 GCA_001304215.1 Acidithiobacillales bacterium SM1_46
AGGAATCGACCTTTGGCGCGCTGTTCAGCTGTCCGCCGTATGGTCGCCTCGATGACCTCGGAAAGAAGTACGCGCGACGCTATTGGGTGGCGGTGGCGATAATGCTGGGCTGCTTGCTGGCACTCGCCTATGTGACCGATTTTGCCGCTTGGAAGTTGTTCACGGCCAAGCCAACCTAGCGTCCATCTGCTGCATGATTCCCCAGCTCCAATGGCCGCGCGAATGGGCGCGCGACCGCCCCGAGCATCCGGTGTGGTTCCATGCCGGATCCAATCTCTGTCTCGATTTTCATGGCTTTTCATGGCGATCCGGTCGCCGCCGGTGTCACCGTCTTCTCCGATGGCAACCACCATATGGCGCTCGCTGATGCGTTGCAGCAGTTCTATGTGCGCCATCCGCAGGTGCGAGATGTCTTTTACGCCACCACGCCACCGGGGGTGCTGACTTCGGCGCTTGCGGCCGGGGGCTTCAGTCTAGGGAATCTGTTTCTGTCAGCGCGCCCGCACCTCTTCATCAGCCCGGCGCCAATTCTGGATCAGCTGCTGGCGAAGGGTCTTGTAGCGACGCACGAACCATTCATGCGCTCGCGCGGGAATGTGTTATTGGTGCGGGCTGGCAATCCGCGGGCGATCCATTCGGCGCGCGATCTTGCGCGTGCGGAAGTGCGTATCTTTCTCTCAAATCCCGAAACCGAGTCGGCGAGTTACCAGGTGTATGCGGAGACGCTGGCGCGCCATGCTCGCGGGTTGGGGGTCACGTTCGACTTTCTCGAATCCGGACGGTCCGGACGCGTGGTGTACGGTCTGCGTTACACGCGTATCTTTCCGGGATGCTTCGAGATCATTTCGCTCGATGGAAGCGCAGACATCAGCCCGGCGATGCGGGAAGAAAACGTGGTGACCGTGTATCACCTCGGGCTGGTCGGGCAAGGCGGCGAGTGGGGCGCGCACCTGAGAGATTTTCTGCAACACGAAGCGGTAACGCGAATTTACCGGCACCACGGCCTTGAGCGGCCGTAGCGCCAGTCAGTCCTCGAGCTGCAGTTCCTTGAGCTTGCGCGCCAGGGTGTTGCGGCCCCAACCCAAGCGGCGGGCAGCATCCTGCTTGCGTCCGCCGGTGGCACGCAGTGCTGCTTCAATCAGCACGCGCTCGAAATGCGCGTTGATGTCAGGAAAGATATTTTGTTCACCGCGGGAAAGGCGTTGCTCGATGCTGGCGCGCAGGGTTTCTTCCCAGGCGTCCGCTGGTGCCTCGCTCTCATCGGCGCGTAATTCCGGCGGCAAGTCTTCGATCCGCACGACCTGACCTGGCGCCATCACCATCAACCAGCGACAGGTATTCTCGAGCTGGCGGACATTCCCAGGCCACGGCAAATGGCTAAGGAACTCTTCTGTTTCGGCCGCCAGTTGCTTTGCCTCCACGCCTAATTCCTTCGCCGACTGGCGAAGAAAGTGGCGCGCGAGCGTTGGGATGTCCTCGCGCCGCTCGCGCAATGGCGGCAGATGAATCCGAATGACATTTAGCCGATGGAACAGGTCTTCGCGAAAGCGCCCTTCGGCCACGCGTTTTTCGAGATTCTGGTTGGTGGCCGCGATGATACGCACATCGGTCGTGATCTGGTCATGGCCGCCGACCCGGTAGAATTTGCCATCCTGCAGCACCCGCAGCAGCCGAGTCTGCAGGTCGGCTGGCATGTCGCCGATTTCGTCCAGGAACAATGTGCCACCACTGGCCTGCTCGAAGCGTCCACGGCGCTGCTGCATGGCGCCGGTGAAGGCACCCTTTTCGTGGCCGAACAGCTCGCTTTCAAGCAGCTCATTCGGGATGGCAGCAATGTTGATTGCGATAAACGGCTTGTCGGCTCGCGGACTGTGGTTGTGCAGCGCTCGCGCTACCAGCTCCTTGCCGGTGCCTGACTCGCCGTTGATCAGAACGCTCAAGTGCGAACCAGACAGGCGGCCGATGGCGCGGAACACCTCCTGCATGGATGGGGCGGCGCCGAGAATCTCCGGTGCGCGGTCGACGGCAACGGCGGCTGCGGTCTTCTGCCGGCGCCGGTGCTCGAGTGCGCGACGCACCAGACGCACGGCATCGTCGACATCAAAGGGCTTGGGCAGGTATTCGAAGGCGCCGCCGCGATAGGAGGCCACGGCGCTTTCCAGATCCGTGTGCGCGGTCATGATGATGACCGGAATGTGCGGGGCCTTGGCGCTGATCGCTGCGAGCAGGTCGAGGCCGCTAACACCGGGCATGCGGATGTCGCTCAGGATCACATCCGGCTGCTGGCGATCCAGCAAGTCGACAATTTCCTCGCCGGACTCGAAACTGCGCACGCTGCATCCGGCCTGCGCCAGGGCCTTTTCCAGCACCCAGCGAATCGAGCGGTCGTCGTCTATGACCCAGATAATATCCTGGCTAGTCATGTTCGCTCTCCACCGGCAGATATAGCGTGAAGACGGTGTGACCCGGACGGCTCACACATTCGATGAGCCCGCCATGGCGCTGGGCAATGTCCTGCGCGATGGACAGGCCCAGACCGGTGCCTTCCGGTCGACCCGTGACCATCGGATAAAAGACATGTTCCTGCAGCGCCGGAGGGATTCCCGGGCCGTTGTCCTCGATGTCGACGCGCACGATTAGTCGGTGGCGTTTGCCACCGATCGTGAAGTTGCGCTCAATGCGTGTGCGCATGACGATGGTTCCGTCGCCTTGCATCGCCTGCACGGCATTGCGGACGATATTCAGCGCTGCCTGGATCAGCTGTTCGGCATCACCGGCGAGTTCCGGCAGGCTGGGGTCGAAGTCGCATTCGAACCGCAAGCCGCCCGGGTGCTCAGCGAGCACCAGGCGGCGTACGCGTTCCAGCACTTCGTGGATGTTCACGGGCTCCCGCCGGTAGGGGCGGGCCGGGCCAACCATTCGATCTACCAGATTTCGAAGTCGGTCGGCTTCGTGAATAATGATCTGTGTGTACTCGTTAAGAGAGGGCTCCGCGAGCTCGCGCTCCAGCAGTTGGGCTGCCCCGCGCAAACCGCCCAGCGGATTCTTGATCTCGTGCGCGAGGCCGCGCAGCACGGCGCGATTCGCAGTTTGGCGATCTCGCATCAACTCCTCGCGCGCGAGTCGCAGCAACCGGTCAATTTGACTGAGTTCCACGAGTAACGCGCCACCGGCAGTTCCCTCGGGAAGTGGTGTCACAGCGCAATCGACCGTGACGGCTTGTCCACCGAACAGCCGCAATCGGACACTGCGGGCGGTAAAGGGATGGCGCGAGCGGAGCGTATCGGTCAGGACCTTGGCAAAGTCCTTCCCGTCGGCGATGAGTTCATTCAGCGTGAGGCCCGTGAGCTTGCGGGCGCTGGCGGCAAGGAGCATCTCACCCGCCGGATTGATCGAGACCAGTCGCAGTTCGACATCGAATACGAGCACCGCCGTCGACAGGCTCTCCAGGATGCGTTGTGGCGAGTCAGGCAGCATGCGCTGAGGTGCTGGTTGAGATCGTGCGGAGGTCACCGTTCGCCCACCACAAGATAACCTTTTGATCCGAAATCAATTTCCATTGTATACAGGAATTTCCAAGCTAACGCACCAAATCGGGGCATCCAATCATTTCTCAAAAACAAACGCCCCCTTGCGGGGGCGTTTGGCTTGCTGCAAGGGACCGCGACAGCACCTGCGCGTGATTACACGCTGTAGTACATGTCGAACTCAATTGGATGGGTAGTCATGCGCAGGCGCGTGACATCCTGCATCTTGAGCCCGATATAGGCGTCAATCAGGTCATTGGTGAAGACGCCGCCGCGGGTCAGGAAGTCACGATCCTTGTCCAGCGCATCGAGCGCCTGATCGAGCGCATGGCACACCGTCGGAATTTTCTTCTCCTCTTCCGGCGGCAGATCGTACAGATCCTTGTCCATGGCCTCGCCCGGATGCAACTTGTTCTGGATGCCATCGAGTCCGGCCATCATCATCGCGGCGAACGCAAAATACGGGTTGGAGCCCGCATCCGGGAAGCGCACCTCGATGCGACGGCCCTTGGGGTTGCTGACGTAGGGAATACGGATAGAGGCCGAGCGATTGCGCGCCGAATAGGCCAGCATGACCGGTGCTTCGAAACCGGGCACTAGGCGCTTGTAGCTGTTGGTCAATGAGTTGGTGAACGCGTTGATGGCGCGGGCGTGCTTGATGATGCCGCCGATGTAGTAGAGCGCGACGTCCGACAGGCCGCCGTAGCCGTTACCCGTGAACAGGTTCTTGCCATCCTTCGCGAGCGATTGGTGGACATGCATACCCGAGCCGTTGTCACCGACGATGGGCTTTGGCATGAAGGTCGCGGTCTTGCCGTAGCTGTGCGCGACGTTGTGCACAACGTACTTGTAAATCTGCAGTTCATCCGCCTTTTTCACCAGCGTATTGAACAGCATGCCGATCTCGTTCTGGCCGGCTGTCGCCACTTCGTGGTGGTGAGTCTCGATGCTGAGGCCCATCTCTTCCATTGCCAGACACATGGCCGAACGGATGTCTTGCTGGGAGTCGACCGGAGGCACCGGGAAGTAACCACCCTTGACCATCGGTCGGTGACCGAGATTGCCGCCTTCGTAGACTTTTTCGGTATTCCAGGACGCCTCTTCCGAGTCGATCTTCACGAACGACCCGCTCATGTCGGCGCCCCAGCGCACGTCGTCAAGAATGAAGAATTCCGCCTCGGGGCCGAAGTAGGCGGTGTCGGCGATGCCGGTGCTCTTCAGATAGGCCTCGGCGCGCTTGGCGAGCGAGCGCGGATCGCGCTCATAACCCTGCATGGTGGCGGGTTCCACCACGTCGCAACGCAGGTTAAGCGTCGGTTCCTCGAAGAACGGATCCAGGACCGCAGTCGAGGGGTCCGGCATCAGGATCATGTCGGACTCCTGAATGCCCTTCCAACCCGAAATCGATGAACCGTCAAACATCTTGCCGTCAGCGAACAAGCTATCGTCAACGGTAGCGGCGGGCACGGTAACGTGCTGCTCCTTGCCGCGGGTATCGGTGAAGCGGAAGTCGACAAACTTCACCTTCTTGTCCTTGATCATCTTAAGTACGTCGGCACCGGATGCCATTTTGGATTTCCTCCTCAGGGAACGATTGAATATACGAAACGTCGCCGCTCACTCACGCTGGCTGGCCCAAACTGGGGCAGTGAAGCGGAGTGCAGTGTATCGGTTAGAAGCTTCTGGCTCCACTTTGGAGCAGAATCCATGCCATGTCTTTTATCTATTAAAGAACAACAGGTTAATACACTATTCATCGTGGCCGAGGTCAACGAATGATCCATATGAGTGCAAATTGTTTCTCCCTCGCACCATATCAGTGCACCTCTAATGGAATTGGATGTCGACCTTGGCGATCGCGCTATCTGTTGCAACCGCCGTCTGAAAGCGCTCCCGTAGCGCAGCTGCATCATGGTGCGCCAGCACGCTCAGCGGTAGCAGTAGCTCGATATGCAGTCGTCCATTCAGGTAGTGCAGCGTGATGCGATCCAGGTAGGTGGCCTCAGGGATGTCCTGAAAGTACTCGGCAAGTCGGTCGAGCACCTCCTTGCGTAGCGGCAGGTGCGCGCAGCTTGGACCCTCAACATCCTCCTCTGTATCGATATGCACCATGACGTCGCTTACCGGTTCGACTTCCCTGATGATCCGCGCCCGAACGGTTTCGCTTATCTGGTGTCCTTCGGACACGCTCACGCGGTCATCGACAATAATGTGCACATCCACCAGCGCCCGCCCGCCAACGCGACGCGTGCGCAACAGGTGTAGTGCCCGGACGTCCGGAACCTCTGCGATGGCGCGGCGGATCGCCGCCAGGTTCTCCGGATCGAGCCCGGTGTCCACCAGCTCACGTAGCGACTGCCAAGCGAGCTCGATGCCTACCTTGATGATCATGGCCGCAACCACGATAGCGGCTACCGCGTCGAGATAGGCGAGACCAAGCAGGCTGCCGCCGATACCGGCGGCGACGATTAGCGACGATAGTGCGTCCGAGCGGTGATGCCAGGCGCTGGCACGCAGCATGTTGGAGTCAAAGCGCGTGGCGATGTGCATGGTGTAGCGATACATCGCCTCCTTGGCGAACAGCGTACCGATCGCGACCCACAACGTCAGCATGCTCGGCGTGACAAATTCCTCAGCTGCCGCAAGCTTGAGAGCGGCCCGAATCGCGATACCAGTACCCACGGCGACGAGAATCACGCCGAGGATCATGGTGACGGCGGTTTCGATGCGCTCGTGCCCGTAGGGGTGGTCGGCATCCGCGCCCTTTCGCCCGTGGGCGAGCGCGAACAACACGAGAAAGTCCGCAACCAGATCGGATAGCGTGTGCAGGCCATCGGCCACAAGCGCTTGGGAGTGGCCAACAGTTCCAACAATCACCTGCCCGACCGTGAGCAGGAGGTTGGAGGTAACGTTGATCAGCGTGACGCGCAGGCTCGCGGCGAAACGCTCCGGGCTGGAGCGATCGACGGTACCATGCTCGTGTGCTTCGCTCATGCGCCCAGGACTTTCACAGTAATCGTGATTTCGGCCTCCTCGCGCCGTGTGGCCGTCACCATGTGCCCATGGACCCGGCACCAGGCAGGGATATCGTGGAGTGCGCCCCGGTCGGTGCAGCGCACTGTGAGGGTATCCCCGGGTTGCAGCATCGCCACCCGTTCCTGGGTGCGGATCACCGGCAGCGGGCAAAGCAATTGACGCGCATCGAGCTCGTGGTGGCTCATAGAGGAAGCCCTACTTCGCTTCGCTCCATTTTTCCTATCGTCATAAATACCAGTCCGAGGGGATTTCGTCCGCGCCGAGCGGCTCGACGTCGAGCTCGCATGTTTCACCGGCTTGGGTGGTGATCGCGATCCGAACTTGTGCCGCTTCCCGACCCTTGCCAAAACGCGCCGTCAGCCGCGCTGCCAGCACCATGTCCTCGTCCGCGAGCGTGCCAACTGCCAGCACCAGCGGCCCAACGTGGCTCGTGGCATACAGATGGGTGAACTGCCGCCGATAGCCATGCAGGAACTGGTTTTCACCCTCATCGCGCGCCACGATGAGTTTGAAATGACGACGAGGACGCAGGTGCCGACCGACCTTTAGCAGCATGATGTCGTCAAAGTCGTAGCGCTTCTCGCCACGGGTTTGCCACAGGTCGGCGAGCTTGTGGGTGTAGTGCGGGTTCACCAGAAAGCAGCAGCCTCCGGCCGGCTGGGCGTAATCGTGCATGCCGTAGGCGGCCGCCAGTGCCATCTGGGGTTTACGGTTGCGCCCGCTGAAATTCAGCAACTTCTCGCGGTCTACCCAACCTTCCCGTTCGGGCAGGGTGGGGGGAAGAAGCCGTGCCGAAAGCGGCCGCAGCAGCCGATCGAACGCTCCCGACTCCCGCGCCACGACCGGCATCGTGTCACGACGCTGCGACATCGGGCGTTGGCCGACGACCTCGCCCGTAATGATGAAGTCGAAACCATGCTGCTCCATCCATTCGCGTGCCTTGCGAACCATGAAGCCCTTGCAGTCGAGGCAAGGGTTCAGATAACTGCCATAGCCATGCTTGGGGTTAATCACGACGTCCTTGTACTCCTCGATGACGTCGACGATGTGCAACTTGATGCCGAGTTGCTCCGCCACCCACAGGGCATTATTGCGCTTGGGCTTGTCGCGGTGCTCGCGCCGGATCGCATGCGTGTGTCCTTCGACGCAGAAGCCCGTATAGAAATTGATTCCCTCGACATGGATTCCCTGCTCAAGCATAACTTTGGCCGCCAGCATGGAATCGAGGCCGCCGGAAATGAGTGCGACCGCCCTGCGAGCTGTGACGGGACCAGTTGCGCGCCGTGCGGGTGCTTTGACAGGGGACGGCTGGGTCATGGGTATTGGCGACTCAATCGGGTTCGACATGGTAGCCCAGCGGCGTGGACAGTGTTCGGTCGGGTGCCCAAAATCGAACGGGCCCCGCTGGGGGGCCCGTTCCCTACGGGCCGCAGCCCGTAGATCCTCCTGAGTGTTTTTCTTGGTGGTTCGGACGCGTCCGAAGCGTCGCCACCTTAGCGCAATCGATCTGGCCTGTCCAACCGCCGGGCTATTCGCTGGACCCCGGCCCGGAGGTGGTGGGTCCGGCCGGGCTGCGAGACAGTTGCTCGGTGAAGCGCGCCTCCTTCCAATGGTAGGCACGCACATAGGATGGTCGGCCCGGCTCGAATTCGCCGAAGGCAACCACGGTATAGACGAGCGGCTCATCGCAACTATATGCGTAGCGCTGCGCGGGGAAGTTGAGACGCAGCGCGCCAATGTTGCCAACCTCACACGGGTTGCCGCCGTGCTTGCGAAAGCGTGTGGCGGCGAGATTCCCGAGGGTCTTCAGGTCTGCATCGAGCAGCTGGCGGGTCTCATTGGCTGCGGCCAAGCCGTTAGGCGCCGCAGGGGGGGCAGCCGGAGCAGGCAAAGCGCGCGCGGCGCGTCCCGCGGCGCGCGGGAGAGGGGTCTCATACAGTGCGCCACATACCGCGTACCCGGTGATGCCGGCGAGGCCCGCCCACAACAATATGAAGAGCGCTCGACCGCTGGCCCCAGGGCGGCGCCAGACAAGGCCCGGAACGAACAAGGCGATCAGGTAGGCAAGTGCATGCCGAGCGGGCACAACGGCGGGATTGTCAGTCGCGACGGCGCGCAGATGTGCGATGCGCCTGGAAAGCCAGGGTTCCGGCTGCGTAAGTTCCATCAGCGCGATCATCGGGTTGGTGGCCGACGCGCTCTGGGCTGCGAAGTGTGCGATATTGAAAGAGCGCCAACGCCGCGGCCCGCTCGCGAATACTGCCAGCGCCAGCGCGGCATCCGCCTTGGCGCGACAAGCCAGCAGGCCGAAACGGTCGGCCGTATATATCCGGGCGCGCCCGATGGCGGGTCCGAGCAGTGGCAGGACGCGTGCCGGTGCGAGCCACGCCCACCAGCGCGTCAGTGGATGCTGCCGCCACCCGATTTCGTAGCCGATGAAAAAATCGAGCGCGCCGGGATGCTCGCTGAAGGCTCCCGCGAGTTCGGCATTGAGCGCGACAATGTCCCGCCCGCTGTCGCTGAGACTGAAGCTGGCGGCGCTGCAACCACGGTCGTAGAGATAAGCGTCTGGCGGAGTGGCCAGATCAAGTCGTTTGGTCACTTGTCGCACGCGCGCCAGCAGATCCGGGTATTGCTTGTCCGAGAGTTCCACCGCGTGCCCCCGCAAGAAGGCCACTTGTCCGACGCGCCGCAGGCGGCTCGCGAGGTAGGTTAGAATAACCACGGCAAACACAAGCGCCGCCGTCGCACCGATCGCGTTTTCCGGGATCAAGCGATCTGCGGCGGTGTACAGGATGTACACAAGTGAACCCCAGAACAGCGCAGCGCAGATTGCCGCCGCAATCAGCAAACCTTTCTCGCGCGCATAGGGAATCGGCATTCGGACAGTGATTGTTGGGCCCGCCGCCTTCGCGGTCAAGGCGCCCTGACGCAGACAGTGATGAGATTGTTGCAACGACTTTCGCAGTCCATGGTTGTCCCAGGCGCGCCGCGGGGCGACGATACTGCGCTGGACGCTGCGCGTCGCACTGATCCTGTTGATCATCGATCTCTTTTACCTCGCCGTGACTTGGCCCGACTGGCGGAAGTTGGCAAGCGGCCCAGTACCAAAGTCCCGTTTCATCCAGGAGTATGAGCGCGAGGCAGCTGCGCAACGGGATCGGCCAGGGCTGCGCTGGCAGCCGGTGGCACTTCAGGCGATCCCGAAATATATGGTGCGTGCGGTGATCGTCGCGGAAGACAGCCGCTTCTACGAGCACAGCGGCTTCGACCTCATCGCGTTTCGCGAAGCGATGCAGTACAACTGGAAAGAGGGTCGTCTGGCGCTAGGGGCAAGCACCATCTCGCAGCAAACGGCCAAGAACCTGTTCCTGAGTTCCGCCAAGAACCCGATTCGCAAATGGCATGAACTGGTGCTCACCTGGGGCATGGAGCGCAATTTGAGCAAGCGGCGCATCATGGAGATCTACCTGAACGATGCCGAGTTTGGCGTCGGCGTTTACGGCGTGCAGGCGGCCGCGCGATTCTACTGGGGTGTCGATGTCGGCCAGCTCACGCCCCAGCAGGCCGCCGAGCTTGCCGCGACGCTGCCAAGTCCCCTGAAGCATAATCCCGCGACGCGTACCGAGCAGTTCGACAAGCGGATGCGCAAGATCCTCAACCTCCTGACCCGCTATCCGGGGGACGCCGCCGAGGCGCTGGCCGCCCATGAGATCGATCTGGAGAGCCCGGGGGAGCCGTTGACACCGCAAGAGATGGAGCGCTTCCGGGAGGATCCTCCTGCGCGGGCCCCGCCAGCGCCGCTTATTCGCGACACGCTTTGAAGGAAATTCCGCGGCTGCGGGATGAGCGGGGGGTGGGTATAATCCGGTCGTGCCGAAGTCCCGCCAGAGAAAGCCCGATTCATTTCAAGACCTGATTCTTGCCCTACAGCGCTACTGGGCAGAGCACGGCTGCGTGGTGCTGCAGCCCTACGATATGGAAATGGGGGCGGGCACGTTTCATACCGCCACCTTCTTGCGCGCGCTTGGACCCGAGCCATGGCGCGCCGCCTACGTGCAGCCCTCGCGCCGCCCCAAGGACGGTCGTTATGGCCAGAATCCGAACCGCCTGCAGCACTACTACCAGTTTCAGGTGGTGCTGAAGCCTTCACCGCTCGATATCCAGGAACTTTACCTCCAGTCGCTGCGTGCCATCGGTATCGATACCCAGCTGCACGACATCCGCTTCGTCGAGGATGACTGGGAGTCTCCCACGCTCGGTGCCTGGGGCCTTGGTTGGGAGGTGTGGCTGGACGGCATGGAGGTGACACAATTCACCTATTTCCAGGAGGTTGGCAGCCTGCCGTGCAAGCCGGTGCTCGGCGAAATCACCTATGGACTCGAGCGGCTCGCCATGTACTTGCAGGGCAAGGAGAACGTGTTCGATCTGGTATGGACCGAGGGCGTGACCTATGGCGATGTCTATCACCAGAACGAGGTTGAGCAGTCCAAGTACAATTTCGAGCAGGCCAATGCGAACTGGCTGTTTCAGCAGTTCAATGACTACGAGGCAGAAGCAAAGCGCCTCATGCTGCTCGACCTGCCATTACCGGCCTATGAGATGGTCATGAAGTGCTCGCACGCCTTCAACCTGCTGGATGCGCGCGGCGCGATTTCCACCACCGAGCGTGCCGCCTACATCGGGCGCGTACGAGGCCTTGCCCGCCTCGTCGCCCAGAGTTACTTCGATTCGCGCGAGCGTCTGGGGTTTCCGATGTGCCGAAGCACGAGTTCCGCACAGACCAGCGGTGGCCGAGAGCGGCCTTTGCTGAAGCGGCCGCGGAGACGCGTCCGTGGCTGAGTCGCTGCTCGTTGAGCTCCTTACCGAAGAACTGCCACCCAAGGCGCTGTCGCGCCTTATGGAGGCATTTTCGCATCATATCTTTGAAGGACTGAAGGACAGGGGTTTTCTTCTTGCGGGCAGCGAGCCGCAACCTTTCGCCACACCCCGCCGGCTGGCCGTTCTGATTTCACAGGTGCTCGACAAGCAGCCCGACCGGGTGGTGGAACGCAAAGGTCCCGCCGTGGCAGCGGGTCTGGACGCGGACGGCAAGCCGACCCCGGCGCTACTCGGATTTGCCAAGTCGTGTGGCATGGAGGCGTCGAAGCTTGAACGGCGAGGCGGCGACAAGGGCGAGTATTTCGTCTACTCCGCGAAACAGAAAGGCGAGCTGCTTAAGCGGCACCTCGCGCCGATTGTCGAGGCGGCACTGAAGAAACTGCCGGTCCCAAAGACCATGCGCTGGGGCGATGGCGAGGCCCAGTTCGTTCGGCCTGCGCACGGTGTCGTGTTATTGCATGGCAAACGCGTGGTGGCCGGCACGGTGCTTGGATTGCCGAGCGGCAACAAGACCCGCGGACACCGTTTTCTCAGCAAGGGGATGTTGACGCTGAAGAACGCGCGCGATTACGACCGTAGTCTCAAGCAGGAGAGGGTAATCGCGGATTTCGAGGCACGCCGCGATATGATTGCGCGTGCCCTCGATCAGGCCGCCCACAAACTCGGCGCCGGGGTGCGCTGGAATATCGGGCGATCAGCCGACTTGATTGATGAGGTCAACAGCATCGTGGAGTTTCCGGTGGTGCTGACCGGCAGTTTCGACGACGCGTTCCTGGAGGTACCGAAGGAATGCCTGATTATCAGCATGCAGCAGCACCAGAAATACTTTCCCGTCGCCGATGCGCACGGTCGCCTGCTGCCCCGCTTTCTGTTCGTGTCCAACATGAAGGCCGCCACGCCGCGCTACATCATCGCCGGAAACGAGCGCGTGTTGCGGGCGCGGCTGTCCGATGCGCGCTTCTTCTACGACCAGGATCGCAAGCAGCGCCTCGACGCGCGCGTGCCGCGGCTTGCCAATGTCGTCTACCACAACAAGCTCGGCAGCCAGCTCGAGCGGGTGCAGCGTCTGACCAAGCTCGCCGGCGAGATCGCCCAGCTTCTTGGCGGTGATGCCTCGTTCGCGGAGCGCGCGGCGACGCTCGCCAAGGCCGATCTGCTCACCGACATGGTGGGTGAGTTCCCCGAGTTGCAGGGCATCATGGGGCGCTACTACGCGCTGCACGACGGCGAGCCCGCGATGGTGGCCGATGCTATCGAACAGCAGTATTTCCCAAGGGGCGCAGGCGCTGCGCTGCCGGAGCACCCGGTGAGCCTGGCGCTCGCGCTGGCGGACCGCCTCGACACGCTGGTCGGAATCTTCGGTATTGGTCTCTCACCGACCGGTGAGAAGGATCCGTTCGGGCTGCGGCGCGCGGCGCTCGGTGTGGTGCGCATGCTCGCCGAGCGGGGTTTGCCTCTCGACCTGATGGAGCTGTTATCACGCGCACGCGCGCACTTTCCGGCCGGCGTGGTGGCCGAAAGCGTCGCGCAGGACCTGCATGGCTTTGTGCTCGAGCGTCTCAAGCCCTATCTGCGCGATCAGGGCTTCGAGCCGGATGAGATTGACGCCGTGGTATCGCTCAATCCGACCCGCATTGATCAGGTACCGGCGCGCATGAAGGCGCTTCGGGAGTTTCGGGCGCTACCCGAGGCCGAGGCCCTGGCCGCCGCCAACAAGCGCATCCGCAATATCCTGCGTCAGGCCGGGGGCGCCCCGGGCGATATCGTCAATCCGGGCCTGCTCAAGGAGGAAGCCGAACGACGCCTGGCGGACGCGGTGCGCGATGCCGCGCAAGCCATCGAGCCGCTGCTGGCGGCGGCACGCTATACCGAGGCGCTGAAGGCGTTGGCGGGGCTGCGCCCGGCGGTTGATGAGTTCTTCGATCGCGTGATGGTCATGGTCGAGGACAGCGCCGTGCGTGCCAACCGCCTGTCGTTGCTGGCGCGCCTGAGCGACCTGTTCTGCAATGTCGCCGATATCTCCCGTTTGCAGGGCTAATGCCGATATGAATGCCGACTCTTATGCCGAGATGCTGAAAGCCGTGCAGGCTTTTCACGACAAACACCGCTTCCGCGAAACCGGCGGCGAGGACCTGATCTACCGCGTGGCGTTGATGAGCGAAGAACTTGGTGAGATCGCCGAGTGCGTGACGAAGGGCAAGGCGCGCGAGCAGCTCGCCGAAGAGGTCGCGGACCTGTATATCCTTCTCCTCGGGACAGCGATCGCGGCGGATTTCGATCTGCGCGAGGCGTTCTGGCGCAAGATGGACAAGCTTGCTGCCCGGGAATCGCGCATGATTAACGGGCGGATTCGTGTTTCGGAATTCAGGGATTAGCAAGCCGTGTCCAAATCCGCCACCGCGCCATCCCTCGTACACGGCCCTTGCCTTGGTCCCATCGGCGAGGGGAGTGCTCTTTCTGCAGGTTTTTTTGTGCACCATTCCTCGCGCGCGGCCCTTGCCTCGATCCCGTCCCCAGAAGCCGCTAGGTTGACGGACTCTGTAACCGGGAGCCGGCAGGAGAATCCATGAAACTCGTCATCCTCGATCGTGACGGCGTTATTAATTTCGACTCCGACGAGTACATCAAATCGCCGGAAGAGTGGGCGCCGATCCCTGGCAGCCTCGAAGCGATTTCGCGGCTGCACCGCGAAGGCTACACGGTGGTCGTGGCAAGCAACCAGTCGGGGGTGGCGCGTGGACTGTTTTCCATGGATATGCTTGCCAAGATTCACGACAAGATGCTGACCGCCGTGCGCGCCAAGGGTGGCGAGATTGACGCCATTTTCTTTTGCCCGCACGGTCCGGACGACGGTTGTCGTTGCCGCAAACCCCTGCCAGGATTGTTTGAGGAGATCGCCACGCGCCTCAACCGAAGTCTCGAAGGCGTTTTCGCCGTGGGCGACTCCGAGCGCGACGTGGTCGCGGCGCGCGCGGTGTCCGCGCGCCCGGTGTTGCTGCGCACCGGCAAGGGCGAGCGGACGCTAAGGAAATCCAAGTCGCTTGATAGCGCGCCGGTGTTTACGGACCTTGCCGCCTTCACGGACGCCCTACTCGCCGGGGAGCTCGCCTGATCGCCGTGCAGTGGCTGCGCTCGCTTCTGTTTAACCTGTTCTTGTGGATCTCGGTGCTGATCTATGCACCGCTTGCGCTCTTTACGTTTCCGTTTCCAGTGCGGGCGCGATATGCCTTCATTTCCGGCTGGGCCCGAATGCAGCTGTGGCTCGCGCGCTGGCTGGTCGGTATCCGCTATCGGGTCGAGGGGCGCCAGCACCTGCCAAAGGGCGCGGCGATTGTGCTTGCCAAGCACCAGTCCACATGGGAGACCATCGCCTTTCAGGAGATCCTGCCGCCGCAGGTGTGGGTGCTGAAGCGTGAACTTATGTGGCTACCGCTGTTCGGTTGGGCGCTCGCCCTGTTGAAGCCGATTGCGATCGATCGCGGGGCGGGGCGCAAGGCGGTCGAGCAGGTGATTGAGCAGGGCAGGCGTCGCCTCGCCGACGGTTTTTGGGTCATCGTGTTCCCGGAGGGCACACGCGTGGCACCGGGTCATCGCCGGCGCTTTGGGATCGGCGGGGCCGTGCTGGCGGCCGAGACGGGTTATCCAGTTGTGCCGATCGCCCACAACGCCGGCAGCTTCTGGCCGCGGCGAAAGATCCTGAAGAAGCCCGGGACAGTGCAGGTTGTGATCGGTCCGGTGATCGAGAGCGCCGGCAAGACGGCCCAGCAGATCACGGCCGAGGCCGAGCACTGGATCGAGACCGAAATGGCGCGCATCGAAAACCGGGCCAGCTGAGCGCAACGCGGGTCGGTGCCGCTCGCGCTAGCCGTCGGTACCCAGGCGGGCGAGCCGGCCAAATTCCTCAAGCGTTAGCGTTTCAGCGCGTCGTTGCGGATCGATCCCGGCGGCGAGCATCTGTTCCGCATCGATGAGCCCGCGCAGGGTATTGCGCAACGTCTTGCGCCGCTGGGCAAATGCGGCGCGCACCAGCTGGCCGAAACGTGTCGGGTCACGCACGGCGATCGGCGGCTGCGCGTGCGGCGTGAGGCGCACCACCGACGAGTGCACCTTGGGCGGCGGGGAGAACGCGCCGGGCGCGACATCGAAACAGCGTGAAACGCCGAGTCGCCACTGGATCATCACACTGAGCCGGCCATAGTCCTTGCCGCCCGGCGTCGCAACAAGGCGATCGACCACCTCTTTTTGCAGCATGAACAGCATGTCCTGCACGACCCCGAGCTGTTCGATCAGGTGAAACAGCAGGGGGGTCGAGATGTTGTAGGGCAGATTGCCGATGAGTCGCAGTTTCTCGCCGCTTGCGACGAGGGTGCTGAAGTCGAAGGTCAGGGCATCTGCGCTGTGGATGGTGACCTGATCGGGGGGCAAAGCGCGCTGTAGGAGCGTGACCAGATCGCGATCGAGCTCCACGGCGTGCAATCGCGCGACTCTTCCGAGCAGCGCACGCGTCAGCGCACCCTCTCCCGGCCCGATCTCGCAGACCGAATCGGTTGGCTGCGGCGCGAACGCGTGCAGGATGCGATCGATGACGCGGGCATCGCGCAGAAAGTGCTGCCCGAAACGCTTTTTGGCGCGGTGACTCATCGCCGGCAGAGCTCGCGGGCGAGATCGATGGCGGCGTAGAGACTCGAAGGGTCGGCTTTGCCCGAGCCGGCCAGCTCAAGGGCGGTGCCGTGGTCCACTGACACACGGACGAATGGCAGGCCGAGCGTGATGTTCACGGCATGCTGGAAGTCGTGATGTTTCAAAACCGGCAGGCCTTGATCGTGGTACATGGCAAGGACCGCGTCGATGTCGGCGAGGCGCGACGGAATGAAGGCCGTGTCGGCCGGCACCGGACCAATGAGTTGCATGCCCACAGCACGCAAGCGCTCGAGCGTCGGTTCAATTATCTCGCGCTCTTCGCGTCCCAGATGGCCGGACTCGCCGGCATGCGGGTTTAGCCCGCATACGAGAATCCGCGGCTCGGCGATGCCGAACCTGCTGTGCAGGTCAGCGTGAAGGACTTTGATCACGGCAGTCAGCCGCTCGCGGGTGATGGCGCGCGGCACGTCCGCAAGTGGCAGGTGGGTGGTGACCAAGGCCACTCGCAGATTCTGGCAGGCCAGCATCATCACGACCGGAGCATTGCCGCAGCGCTCGGCCAGGAATTCGGTATGGCCGGTGAATGGTATGCCAGCGTCGTTGATTACGCCTTTGTGCACCGGGCCGGTTACCAGCCCGTCGAATTCGCCGTGCCGGCAGCCATCTATGGCGACGCGTAGCGTTTCGATCACGTAGCTGCTGTTGGCAGGATCGAGAACGCCGGGAACCACGGGGGAGGTTGTCTGGATGTGCAGCAGGTAGACTCCGGCCGCGGCCGCGGCGCGTCCGGGCCAGTCCGGCAAGGCAGGCGTCAGGTCGAGCATCGCGGCACGTTGATGCAGCATGGCGCGATCCGCGACCAGGACAATAGCCGCGTCGTCGGCGCGGACATCGATCGTGAGGCACAGGTCGGGACCGATACCGGCGGGCTCACCGGGGGTCAGGGCAAGTACCGGCAGGCTGGGCATAGGGGAATTCTACCCGCAAGCACTGCCAGGGCGCCGTTGCTCAGCCTGCGTCTTCCAGGAAATACTCGACATATGCTTCGTCGCGCAGCTGGCGTATCCACTGTTCGAAGCGCTCATTCGCCTTGCGGCTGTGAATCTGCTGGCGCGCAGCGGCGCGCAGCCGCTCCTGGGTGACATCGCGGTCGCGGCGTTCGAGCACCTGGATCAGGTGCCAGCCGAACTGGGACTGTACCGGTGGACTGAGTTCTCCGGGTTTCAGGTCGGCCATCGCCTTTTCGAATTCCGGCACCATCTGGCCAGGATTGACCCACCCGAGATCGCCGCCACTGGCGGCCGAACCGGGGTCCTCCGAGTGCGCGCGCGCCAAGGCGGCAAAGTCCTCTCCCAGCAGCACACGCTCGCGCATCTGTGCGAGTTTGCGCTGCGCTTCCTGCGGCGACTGGATTTCGCTCGGCCGCAGCAGGATGTGGCGGGCGTGTGTTTGAATAATCGGGTCGGTCTTTACTTCGCCGCGCTTGTCGATGAGCTTGAGCAGATGAAAACCGCTCGGACTGCGGAGTACCTCGCTGATCGCTCCGACCGGCATCGTCTTGAGCGCGGCGACGAACAGCTCCGGCAGCTCCCCCGATTTCTTCCAGCCAAGCTGACCGCCTTGCAGGGCCTCAGCGCCCTGCGACTGGCCGATGGCTGTCAGGCTGAATTCCGCCCCGGCGATGAGCTTCTGTCGCAAGGCCTCGGCGCGCTGGCGGGTCTCCTGAATTACCTCGGGCGAGGCCGCCTCTGGCAACGCCAGCACGATATGGGCGATGTTGTACTCGACACTGACGTTGCGGCGGCTCTCCTCGCTCTCAATGAACTCCGTAATCTCATTGTCGGTGACCATCACGCGGTTGCCGATCTCGCGTTCCTGCAGCTGTTGGATGGCAATCTGATCGCGGAGGTTCGCGCGAAAGCTCGCCCAATCGCCGCCTTCCCGTCCGACTCGCTCGCGCAGCGCGTCCACCGTCATGCCGCCACGTTCGGCGATGCGCGCGATCGCGCGATCCACGTCTGCTTCGGCCACCCGGATGCCGGTTTGTGCGGCAAGTTGCAGCTGGATCCGCTCAATGATGAGCCGATCGAGCAGCTGGCGGCGAAGCACGTCATCGGCAGGCAACGCGCCCCGCCGCTCGGCAGCCAGCTGGCGTTTCACCTCGGCGAGTCGGCGCTCGAGCTCGGTTGCCGTGACCACATCGCTGTTGACGATGGCGACAATCCGGTCGACGTCCTGTACAGCGGCGTCCGTCTTGGCGCCGGACTCCGCGGCGAGAAGGCGCACGGGGGCCAGCGCAGTAAGCGCCAGCAATATGATGAGAGAAGACCCAGAAAACCGCATGGTGAACGACGTGGTATGAGCTGCCAGGACCCGCAAGGCGCCAAAGCATAGCAGAAGGCGCTGCCCCCAAGCAGGGAGACCGCTACGGATCGAATAGGTTCCGGGTCGGTGGTGGCGTCTCGTAGCGGGTCAGGCCCTGCTCGAGCGGATCCTCAGGGTGGCGCCCAGTGTGTCCAAGACCGATCAACTGGATTTCGAACAAGATACTGCTGACCTGTTGGACATCGCTGGGAGAGTAGCGCCGGCTCCAGTAGATGCGCGCGCCCCAGCAACAGCTCCGGTACTGGATGCCGGCATTGGTCTCGACATTGCGTTCATCGAAGAATGAGTAGAGTGACCGGCCGAACAGCCCCCACCGATTGAACACCGGCCAAGTACCTGAAATGTCAAACTGGCGAAGATCGTTACGGATGTAGCGGTTTCCCACATTGATGATGCGGTACTTGTCGGGGTGGTACTGGAGGTAGACTCCCGACCTCTCGGTCTTTCTGTCATCGGCATTCCACTGGATGTCAGCCTGGGCGTACCAGCCTTGCCCGATCCCGCCAAAAATCTCGCCGGCGTAGTCAGAACGCCTAACATCGACCGTACCGGGAGGTAGGTTGACACGACGCTCGTCGAGATAAGCGATTCGACCGACACTGATGTGCATGTACTCGTGCCCATCAGTGCCACTCAGGACTCGGGCTGTCAGTGCGGTCGTAAGCTGATTGGCGTCGCCAATGCGGTCGCCGCCCACGAAGCGGTTCTCCTGGAAGAGATTTCCAAAGGCGAAAGTGGGCGTGGAGGTATCGAATATCGGCAAACTGTCCTGATTCTTGTACGGGACATAGACATAGAACAATCGCGGTTCTAGCGTCTGCTTGATTCTCGTTCCGAACCATTGCGTCGAGCGATCGAAGAAGAGACCACTATCAAGAGTCGCGTATCCAAGCGCGATAGCGGGGTTGTCATCTTCGGCGTTATCAAGATGGTATCCCAAGTATCGCGCACCCACTTTTGGGGTCAGGAATGCATAAGCGTTGGCTAGGGGAAGCGCCAGACCCGGAATTATCTCGAGTCGTGTTCCGGTCACTCTGGCGTCGTCCACGAGGAAGTAGTTCGCTTCGCTGTACAGTTGTGGGTGTAGCTGATTGGGGGCGGCGTGATCTTGATAGGCGAGTATCAGCTGGGGCAGCCGCTTGTAAGGGTACTGACTGCTGGTCAGAGTCGGATCAATTGTCTGAAAATTCATCGCCTGCGCCTGAAAGCGCCAATCCGGGCCACCGTAGGTAAGCGCAGCGACCTGTGGCAAGACCGTCTGGGCAGTAACCCCGATATTGTTGCCAAAGTCATCCAAATATTGCTTGTCAGACACCGCGCTGACATCGATTGACGCCGACCAGCGGGAGCTGAGCCGACTCTGCTGCAGCCATCGGCCGGCGGCTCGATCGTCATTGGCGACCCGGTCGTTCGGCAGATACTCAAGGTCGAGCTTTCCTGTGGTGCCAGGGAACAGATAACGGAACTCGTTCTGCACCTGCAGCCCGCGTTTAGTGAGCAGTCGAGAGGTCAGCGTGTCATCGAGATTCGGAGCGATGTTGAAATAGTAGGGAATGTCCAGTTCGAAGCCGCGCTTGTCCGACAAACCTGCAGCAGGCATCAGGAAGCCGGACTTGCGCCCCTGGCTGATCGGAAAGTTGAGGTATGGCCAATAGAAGACCGGCAGCCCCTCAATCTCCAGGGTGGTGTGGTAGGCCGTGCCGATGTCGTCGGCGGTGTCGAGCTTCAGCTCCCCCATGCGCAGGTACCAGTCATCCTCGCCCGGCGGACATGTCGTGTAGCGCACGTCGAAAAGCTTGGTCAGATCGGGGCCGGCAAACTCAATCCGCTGGGCATCCCCACGTGCACCGATACGGTCGACCCGGTAAGTCGCCGCAGCGGAGTGCCCCTCGCGGCTGCGACTATTGAGCTCGAGCTCGGAGGTTGCGAATTGCGCGGTGCCGGTCTCTTGCAGTACCACGCTGCCGCGCGCGCGCGCCGTGGTATCCCGTTCGTCGTAGTCCATGTGGTCGGCACTCAGGCTCTGACCGTCGCGCTCGAGCTGGACGCGCCCGACAAATTCTGCCTTCTCACCCGGCGTGCCGCTGGCCTCCTCGGCCCGAATGGTGATTAGGGCATCGGCCGGGATCGGGACGCGCGGCGTGGTCGGTCGCACTACCTGACCCTTCGCGCTGACCTCCGGGCATCCTGGCGGTGGGGGGACGTCCGCGCGCGCCACGTTGTACGCCGGCCGAATGCCGCCGGCAATGCCTAGGCCGCACAGGAGGCCGACCAGCAGGCGGGCACGGTGCATGGAGGTGATGGGGTCAGGTTGTCTTATGATGGCTGGGTCATAAAATTGCACACAACCCTTGGCCCATCAAGTTTGGGCGCGAGTGCCCAAAGATGCCTTCTTCGCTTTCAGCCATGATTCTTGCCGCCGGGCGTGGCGAACGCATGCGGCCACTCACGGATGTCGTTCCAAAACCACTGTTGTCGGTCGCCGGTCGACCACTGATCAGCTATCTCATCGAGGGGCTCGCGACCGCCGGGATCCGTGACATTGTCATCAATTACGCTCATCTTGGTGAACAGCTAGTCGCGGCGCTTGGCGACGGGGAACGATTCGGGGTCCGTATCATCTATTCCGCGGAGGGTCCGACTGGCCTTGAGACCGGTGGTGGCATCTTCCGGGCGCTCGATCTGATTCACACCGATCCGTTCCTGGTGGTCAATGGCGATATCTGGACGGACTTTCCGTTTGGCCGCCTGCCAGATGCGCCCCCCGGGCTGGCCCACCTGGTGCTGGTGGACAATCCGTCACACCATCCCGGGGGCGATTTTGCACTGGAAGATGGGCGCGTATTGGACAAGGCACTCCCGCGGCTCACGTTTAGCGGGATTGGGGTCTACCGGCGCGCCTTGTTCGCTCACTGTACGGCCGGGAAGTTTCCGTTAGCGCCGCTGCTGCGCGCCGCCATGCAAGACGCGAAGGTGAGCGGCGAGCACTACCGTGGCAAGTGGTTCGATATCGGTACCCCCGAGCGGCTCTCCGCGCTTGAACTGACCCTGCGCTAGCGACTGGGGCGTTCCCGCACCATCAGTTTTATATGTTTTTCAGTGAGTTACGATAGTGCTGGCAGTTGCCAGCCGAAACCGGGGACAATATGACTGCGGGGCCGCCTGCCTGGTGCCCCGAAGATTCACGGGTTAAGGATGATAAAAAACCGGTAACACCGCGCACCTGATGAGGGTTGGGACGGGTGTTACCGGTCCGATACGTACAGCCGCGGGGTTTGTCATCCGTTTCGGGTTCTTCGGTGTCCGGTATGGCGGTTTCCCGCTTTGCGGTCCACGCGTCACACCCCGGATGTTCCCCGCCTAAGCCACTTACTTCTTCTTCTTAGCGGCTTTCTTCTTGGCTTTTTTCTTCGCTGCCATGGTGAGCTCCTTTGGGTTGTGGGTTAAGGGACTACTACTGCTGATAAGCCGGCTGTAGCCGGCTTGGTACTGCCCGGTTTGCCGCGTTCGCGCCTCTGGCGCACGCAGCCAAGCAGGAAGGACGGTGCTCCACTGTCCTTGAGGGTTCTGTCAGGGTGAGGGATGGGGGGTTCGCGCGGGTGATCAGCTGTCGCGGACCAACATGCTTTCCCGAATAACCCGACCCGGCGGCCTCGCGGTGCCCCCAGGTCTCGTACCGCATGCTAGCTGCTGTGGTACTTCGCAATCGAACCAAAATGACTTTCGGCTCCGTTGGGTTTCCAGTTCCGCCTCGCTTCCCGGTATCACTCGCCGCGCATTGCGACGAACTCCGTTAACGGGTCGGTGACTACCTTGTCATCGCTACTTCAGACTTAGCACAGCATCCTTGTGTGTCAAGACACTAATGCAAAAGCATGCCAATTGCAATACGAGCGGACACCAACGCAACGACTGATCGCGAGTACTGAGTGAGCTACATTCACGCGTCGATCGCGACCACGATGCATTCGTTGATCTCATCCACACTTCGAGTCCGCGCAGTTGAGACAGGTCATGCATCCATCCATCTTGATGACCGCCTTGGTGTGACATTTCCCGCAGACTTGCGCGTCGGCAGGGAACTCGCCGTTCTGTTCCGGGTTTTCGCGTGACGGATCCTGGCGTGCCTGCATCTCCGCACGCTTCTCCGCAATAAACTGTTTGCGGTGTTCGTCCAGATCGTCGGTCGGAATGAGTCCGATCATGCGAAGGTGACACTCGATCACATCGCCGAGATCGGCCACCAGTGATGGCGTATAGCGACCCTTCTTGAAATAGCCCCCGCGCGGATCGAATACCGAGCGCAATTCCTCGACGAGGAAGGTCACGTCACCGCCTTTGCGGAAGACTGCAGAGAGGACGCGCGTTAGCGCAACCACCCACTGGAAGTGATCCATGCTCTTCGAATTGATAAAGATCTCGAACGGGCGCCGCTTTTCGTGCGCCGTGCCCGCATTCAGCACGATATCGTTAATCGTGACGTACAACGCGTGCTCGGTGAGCGGCGTTTTTATTTTGTAGGTCGAGCCAAGCAGAACCTCCGGGCGCTCGAGCTTTTCGTGCATGTGCACGACATTGCTTTCGACCCGCTTGGGCTCCTCGTTCTTGACGACTTCGTAGCCGGTAATCTTTTCGCTGATCTTGATGGTCATTTTGTTCTCTCCCGTGGGGTCGCCGGGCACAAGCGACTGCGAATCAGCCTCGCACTGCCCAGGCCCCGAAAGGTGCTCCTGTCTGTCCTCAGAACTTGCCGTAATAGCCTTCCTTAAGCGCGTCGTAGAGATTGGCGGCGGTATGCCGCTCGCCGTCGTATTCGATCTCGTCGTTGCCCTTGACCTCGACCGTCTCGCCATTGTCCAGCGTGAACCGGTAACGCGTGTTTTCCAGATCCTTGTCCTTCACCAGTACGCCCTGGAAGGCCTCCGGGTTGAATCGGAATGTCGTGCAACCCTTCAGGCCTTTTTCGTAGGCATACATATAAATGTCCTTGAAATCGTCGTAGGGAAAAGTTGTCGGGACATTGGCGGTCTTGGAAATCGACGAATCCACCCATTTCTGAGCCGCCGCCTGAATATCGACGTGCTGGCGAGGGGAGATGTCATCCGCCGCGACGAAATAGTCCGGTAGGGCATGCTTTGGGTCCGCCGCATCGGGTGCGGCCTCGGCATTGATTAGTTCCTTATAAGCTAGCAACTCGTAGGAGTAGACGTCGATCTTCTCCTTGCTCTTCTTGCCCTCACGGATCACGTTGCGGGCATATTTGTGGGCGAATGACGGCTCGATACCGTTTGAGGCGTTGTTGCCGAGCGACAGAGAGATCGTTCCGGTGGGCGCGATCGACGTATGATGGCTGAAGCGGGCGCCGTGCTTGGCGATGCGTTCCGTGAGCGCATCGTCAAACTGCTGCATGTACCGGCTGTACCTGGCGAGCAGGACCTTGCCCTTTACTTGGTCTCCTACCTTGTGGCCGTCGCGACGCATCTCGGGACGTCGGGCCAGCATCTCCTCGGTCACGGTAAACGGTACTTCCATGATCGGGGCCGGCCCTTTCTCGACGGCAAGCGCAACACCTTCTTCCCAGCCTACCTCGGCCATCTCGCGCGCGACCGCCTCGGTGAATTCGAGCGACTCAGGTGACCCATACCTTATCCTCAGCATCGTGAGCGCCGACCCAAGGCCGAGGAACCCCATGCCGTGGCGGCGCTTGTGGTGGATCTCGTGGCGCTGCTGCTCGAGCGGCAAACCATTGATCTCCACCACGTTATCCAGCATCCGCGTGAAGATCCGCACCACCTCGCGGTAGCGGTCCCAGTCGAAGCGGGCTTCGGGAGAAAAGGGCTGTTCGACGAATTTCGTGAGGTTCACAGAGCCGAGCAGGCAGGAGCCATACGGGGGAAGCGGTTGCTCTCCGCAAGGATTGGTAGCCCGAATATTCTCGCAGAACCAGTTGTTGTTCATCTCGTTGATACGGTCAATCAAGATGAACCCGGGTTCAGCATAGTCATAGGTGGACGTCATGATGAGGTCCCACAGCCGCCGCGCCGGGATGGTCTTGTATACCCTGCAGGCAATGCGACCAAGAGAATCCTTCACATAGTTGCTGCTCTCGTATGGCCAGTAGCGCCAGACGATCTTGTTGTCGGGATCCTCGTACTCATGCTGGTTGGCCGGGAACACCAGGTCCCAGGCCGCATCATTCTTGACGGCCTGCATGAATTCATCGGTAATCAGGCAGGAAAGGTTGAACTGCCGCAGCCGGCCGTCCTCGCGCTTGGCGCGGATGAAGTCGGCCACGTCCGGATGAGCGATATCGAAAGTCCCCATCTGGGCGCCACGCCGTCCCCCGGCCGAGGACACCGTGAAGCACATGGCGTCGAAAATATCCATAAAAGAGAGGGGGCCGGAGGTATAAGCTCCGGCCCCGCTCACAAACGCCCCTTTGGGGCGCAGGGTAGAGAACTCGTATCCGATGCCGCAGCCGGCCTTAAGGGTTAGGCCGGCCTCATGGACCGAGGTCAGGATGCCATCCATCGAGTCCGGAACGATGCGCGACACCGTGCAGTTGATGGTCGAGGTTGCGGGCTTGTGCTCCTGCGCACCCGCGTTCGAGACGATCCGGCCGGCCGGAATTGCGCCGTTCTTCAGCGCCCACAGGAAACGGGCAAAACAGGTCTCACGCTTTTCGGGCGTGGCCTCCACATCGGCGAGCGCGCGGGCGATCCGGGCATGCGTATCGTCAATGCTCAGGTCGACCGGTTGGCTGGTCTTGGTCTTTAAGCGGTACTTCTTGTCCCAGATGTCATAGGACGCAGGCTGGAGGGGAATTTCCCTGGTACTGGTTTCGCGGACGGCAGGCTGGGTCTTGGGGGCAGCACTCTCTTCCTGGAGCTGAACCGCTTTCATTCACTCTCCTCCGGTGAAGCTTTTTTAGGATTAAACGGGGCCGGACTGCTCCCCGCTTATATAAGGTGTCGGCAGCTTGCCGAGCGACCACTATATATTGTGGTCGCTGCGAAATTTAGTCCCAGCAGATTGGGGTGTCAAGGAATTTCCCGTCCCATCTCAGGCCGTGGAACACTTCTCGAATCGTCTGACTCAAGTCGCAACCAGGCGAGCACGCACGGCGCGCGCGATTTCCTCCGATAGCGGCAAGCTTTCGGTGTCGAATTCGATCACCAACTCCCGTTCGTCGCCGACGATCGGTTCGAGCCCCGCGAGCTGGCGTGCCAGAACGTCGAGGTTTGCCTCCGATGCGTCGCGACCGGCGACCGCACGGGTCGCGATCCGCGCGCGCAACGTCTGCTCAGTTGCACGCGTCGCCAGTACAAGGAAGGGAATATCGAGTGAGCGCGCCAGTTCAGCAAAAGCCTTGCGCTGTGCGGCCTGAAGAAAAGTCGCATCGACGATCGCCGTCATACCCCCCTGCAGAACGGCGCGCGCGAGACTTGCGAGGCGTGCGTAGGTTTCGCGCGTAACCGACTCAGCATAGAGCCCGGTGGCAACTCCCGAGCCACTACGTGCCTCGGCACTCAGGCCTTGCAATCGTTTTCGCTCCACATCGCTGCGGATGCGAATGGCGCCAAGCGATTCGACGAGCCCTTGCGTCAGGAAGGTCTTGCCGGAGCCGGACAGACCATGGGTGATCAGCAGTCCCGAACTGCCGGTCCGCGTGTAGCCCTGCGCGAGCTCCAGGTAGCTGCCCAAGTCCTTCTCCGCGCGGGTGCGGTCGGTCACGCCGATCGCTGCCTGACCGAGGCGGATGGCGGCCACCTTGGCGCGTACCAGGGCCCGATAGACCTGATAGAAGCGCAGCAAGCGCACCCCCGCATAGTCACCGGTGTGCTCCAGATAGCCGTTGACGAACCGCCACGCGAGATCCTTGCGTCCGCGATCGTCCAGATCCATGGTTGCGAAGGCGAGTTCGCTGATTATGTCGATCCAGCGAAGGTTGGCGTTGAATTCGAGGCAGTCGAACAGCACCACTTCACCTTCCAGCAGTGCCATATTGGCCAGATGGGCGTCGCCATGGCACTCACGCACAAAGCCCTCGCGCTTGCGAGCGGCGAGCACCGGTGCCAGTTGTTCATAGGTTCGCGCGGTCCACCGCTCCAGCTGTGCGAGAAGGCCATGCCGGCCCGCCTCCACCCGCGGGCGGATCTGCTCGAAGTTCTCGCGCATGGGAGCGAGAACCACTGCGGGTTCGCCGAAAGGGGTTTCGGGCCGAGCAACCAGAATCTCGCCATGGAAGCGCGCCAATTCCCGGGCTAGGGAATCGATGTGTTCGGGTCGTAGCTCGCCCCGGGCAAGCACGCGATCGAGCTGGGCGTCCTGGGCAAACTGGCGCATCTTCACGGCGTACTCGATCGGTTCGCCATCTCCGCCCGCGACACGCAGCGTCCCCGCCGATTCGGTGATGGGCACGACGTCGAGATAGAGCTGCGGGGCGAGTCGGCGGTTGAGGCGCAGCTCCTCGTCGCAAAAGTGCCGCCGCTTTGCCAAGGTGGAAAAGTCCAGGAATCCGAGGTCGACGGGCTTCTTGATCTTGTAGGCGTATTCGCCGGTCAGCAGTACCCAGGAGATGTGCGTTTCAACGAGTTCAATGCGTCCGACCGGATGGGGATAGCAGCCCGGCTCAAGCAGCGCCTCGAGGAGTGGCGGCAGCATTCTGGTTTCCTGTGCCTTGGGTCGTCTCCCGGGGTACGGGTCGATGAGGCGGTGCGGCGCTAGAGATCGCCGCCAAAGGCCTCGCGGAATCGTGTGCCGAACTCTGCGCGCGTGAAGCGATGATTCTGCGTTCCCGGCTGCTCGATCTTGATGGTGCCCATGAGCGAGGCGATGCGCCCCGTGGTATCCCAGTCGAGGCCCTTTCCCAGTCCGTACAGCAGGCCGGCGCGGAAGGCGTCGCCACAACCGGTCGGATCCTTGATGGCGCGCGGTTTCGCGGCCGGAATATCAATGACGCGACCCTGGGTATGGATCCGCGATCCGTCGGCACCGCGTGTAACGATCAGCGCCTCCACTCGCGCGGCGAGTTCGCCGAGCGCCAATCCGGTGCGGTCTTCGAGGAGGCCCGCCTCGTAGTCGTTCACCGTCACCCAGCTTGCCTGATCGAGGAGCCGGAGCAGCTCTTCGCCGTTGAACAAAATCAGACCCTGGCCCGGATCGAAGATGAACGGAATCTTGCGCTCGGCGAATTCGGCGGCGTGGGCGATCATGCCGTCGCGGCCATCCGGCGCGACGATGCCGAGTTTCACCTTGCCTGTATCGCCCATGGTGGCGTGATGCGAATGATTCATCGCGCCGGGATGGAAGGCGGTGATCTGGTTGTCATCCATGTCGGTGGTGATGAAAGCCTGGGCTGTGTAGGTCTCCTCGATGACCTTGACGCGTCGGCGTTCGATGCCCTGGCGGTCCATCCACTCCGCATAGGGGCCGAAGTCGCGCCCCACGGTGCCGAGCGGCTCGGGGTCGCCGCCGAGCAGCTTCAGGTTGTAGGCGATGTTGCCCGCGCAGCCGCCGAACTCGCGGCGCATTTCCGGTACCTGGAACGAGACATTCAGGATGTGCACCTTGTCCGGAAGGATGTGATTCTTGAAGCGATCACGAAACACCATGATGGTGTCGTAGGCAAATGAGCCGCAGATGAGTGCCGACATGCGCGATGGGATCCCGATAATGACGAAAGAGGCAGCGCGCTGGTGCCACGCCGCATGCCGGCCGATTCTGGCAGAAATTGCCGATCGCGTCGAAGACCTGCGTCATTAACAGCGCCGGGCAGATTGGATATTCTGGTCACCATCGCCATCAACGGGAGGGGCTATGTATCTCAAGCACAAGCCGAGCGGAGATGCGGTCGAAGTGCTCGACCTGGGGGCGTTGTTTGACCCGTTCCAGGCGAAGATCAGCGGGCGCTTCCACGCTGGTGAGGAAATGCAGGATCCGGCCGAGTTTCCGAAGGCCGAGCTTTGTTTTCCCTCTGGGGAGAATTTGCCGCGCTGCTGGGTCGATCCGAACTATCGCAGCTAAATATCTGGCGGCCGGCTAAAGCGTCAGCCGGCGGTAGATGTCGGACACCTTGAGCGGCAGACGGCGCACGTCATCGACCAGCGTCCAGTTCACCGCGCCGTACATGTGCGGCAGGTAGTCGCGCGCTTCGTTATCGATGGTGATGCAGAACGGGTGGATGCCGGCATTGCGCGCCTCGATCAGCGCCTGGCGTGTGTCCTCGATTCCGTAGTCCCCGCGATAGCCATCGTAGTCATCCGGTTTACCGTCCGAGAGCGTGATGAGCAGCTTGGTGCGCGCCTCGATTTCTCCCAGCAGATAGGTGAGGTGGCGGATCGTGACGCCCATGCGGGTGTAGTCCTTGGGCAGGATGCCGGCAATGCGCTGGCGCACTTCGTCATTGTAGGGCTCGTCGAGGCGCTTCACCCGGTAGAGCTCGCAGCGCATGCGCGTCATGCCGGAAAAGCCGTAGATCGCGTAGCGGTCGCCGAGGATCTCCAGCGCTTCGCACAGCAGCACCAGTGCCTCGCGCTCGGCGTCGTTGATCCAGCCCTTGGTGGAGCCCGACATGTCCACCATGAACATGACGGCGATATTGCGCTCGAGGCGCCGGCGCTTGATGAACAGCCGTTCGCCGGACTCGCGTCCGCGGTGCATGTCGACCTGTGCCTCGACCAGCGCATCGAAGTCGACGTCGTCGCCATTCAGTTGGCGTCTGAGCAGACGGTCTTCGCCACGCAGTGCCTCGAACGTGCGGCGCAGCTCCGGCAGTACGCCGGCGTACTTGCGCAGCGTGCGTTCCACGAACGGCTCGTCCTGTGGGCTCACGTTGTGTTCGCGCAGCACACACCAGTCCTTGCGATAGTGGCTGCGAGCGTGGTCCCACTCGTTGTAGAGAAATACTCCCTGCTCGCGGGTGGTCTCCGTGCCGCCCTCAGTCCGGTCCATGTCGGCCCGGTAGCCCCCGTCACCCGCGGCGACGAGATAGTCTTCGGGGATGTTCCCGAGATCCTGGATGATCGAGTCCATCAGCGCCCGGACATCGGCGCCGGGGGCGAGCGGCTGTCCGTCGAGCGTCAGGGAAAACTCGTGGCGCTCGGGGTACTGCGAGTCGGGCAGCGCTCGCAGTTCGAACCGCCCCGGGGTGCTGGCCCGGACGGCACCGCCCCGGGGGGCCTGCTCCATGCGCAGGCGTGCGAGCGCGACGCGAAACTGGTCGCGCTCGCGGGCAATACGTTCCCGCATCGCGCGTTCGGCAAGCTCGACATGCAGCACTCCCTCATAACAGTGGGGCGCAGGCGGCTCGGTCGCGTAGTGCGCCTCCAGCAGGGCAGCGCTGTCCTCCACGCTCGCACCGGGCGCCGCCAGCCGTTGGCGCGCCTGCGCCCAGGGCCCATCGCGTTCCTCGCGCCAGCCGCTCAGGTCATCCAGTGCCATGAGGTCGCGATGCAGTCCGGGAAGCTCACGGGCCAGGCAGGCGATGAGACGCATGGTCTCAAACGCATTGAATACGCGTAGCGCCCGCGCCGGCTGCGGGTAGCGTTCGAGCAGATCCGGCAGCGCGTCGGCATGACGGGCGCTCAGCCTGAAAGTGCCATACCAGGTCTGCGCCCAGAGCAAGGCGACGGTGGCCTTGTAGAGCCGCAGATTGTCGTCGCGCGTCGGGAACACATGCAAACGGTCCGGCAGGAACAGGCTGACGGTGTCGGTATACGGTTCATCGGCAACGTCAATGCGCAGCTTGCGGCCCGACAGCCCTTGCACGAACAGCTCGAGCACGTGGCTCATCTCCTCGAGCGCGACCCCGTTTACGGCAGCGGCGGCTTCGGCCGCGAACAGCGCAGCGCGGCCCAGGATGGCGCAGCCCGGGTAGAGTCCCTCGCGGTCGTAGACATCCATCGCCCGGATGATCCAGGCATCCACGGTGGGCGGCGGCATGAGCGAGAGCGCCTGCGGCGCGTTCGCAACGAATTGGTAGGCGAGGTCGGTATTGGTCTTGCAGATGACCTCCGCCCAGCGCAGTACGTATTCCTGCTCGGCGCGCGTGAGCGGGGCGAGCGCCGACGCGAGCGGCGCGGCGGAATAGCGCGAGTACTGCACGAGTTCGAGCGCGGCTTCGAGGCGCGCCTCGATCTCGCGGGCAGTCATGGCCGTCTGGTGCATGCGTGCAGTTTCGCGCCAACTGGTCCTTGTTGTTAGCGTATCACCGCATCGATCTGCCCGGTCGTGCGAAACTGTCGTATGCGGGAGCGGTCCTAAGTGCTGGACCCGCCCGCACAGACCGCGGGTAGCATTGTCCGGTTTCCATCAATAGCGAGGAATAGTCATGAAACGAACGATCCAGGCACTCGGAGCTGCCATCATCGGGGCGGCGCTCGCACTTGCCGGCTGCGCGACGGACGAGTACGGCCGTACCCGTCCGCTCACGGATGCTGAGACCGGCGTACTGATCGGTGCCGCGGCCGGGGCGGCGGTCGGCGCCGCCGCGAGCAAAAAGGGCAGGCGCACCAAGGGCGCCGTGATCGGCGCGGTCGGCGGCGGGATCGCCGGCGGCCTGGTCGGTAATTACATGGATAACCAGAAAAAGGACTTCGAGAAGCAGCTCGCCAGCGAAATCGGTGCTGGCGCCATCGAGCTCGAAACCCTGCCCGATCACGGGCTGCGAGTGGTGATGACCGAGCGCACTTCGTTCGATTTTGACTCCGCCGACATCAAAGCCGGGTTTCACCCGACCATGGACAAGATCTCGACCATCGTTAATCGCTACGGCAAGACGACGCTCGATGTCGTGGGTCATACCGACAGCGTCGGGTCAGCGCAATATAACCAGGGTCTGTCCGAGCGCCGGGCACAGGCCGTGGAGCGTTACCTGCTTGGTCGCAATGTCCATCCGCAGCGCCTCACGGCCACCGGCCGGGGTGAAACCGTGCCGCGTGCCAGCAATGACACCAAGGAAGGACGCGCGCTCAATCGCCGCGTGGAAATCCTGATCGAGCCGGTGGTGGCCCAATCCGGCTAGGGCTAGTCAGAACAGCGAGGCGGAGAGCTCGTTCACCGCAGCCAGCATTTCCGGGTCATCGGTGAGCGCCTCGGCGATAGCGCCGCGGCAGGCAATGCGCGGGTCAATGTCGGAGGCGATCAGCTTGCCGGCGTGCACCAGCAGGCGCGTGCTGGCACCTTCCTCCAGCCCGCTGCCCTTCAGGTTGCGAGTCATGCCGGCGAACTTCACCAGCATGTCGGCCATCGATTCGTCGACACCAGTTTCGTGCATGACGATCTTTTTCTCGAGCGCGGCCGACGGGTAATTGAACTCGAGCGCCACGAAGCGCTGGCGCGTCGACTGCTTCAGGTCCTTCAGTACGCTCTGGTACCCTGGGTTGTAGGAAATAGCGAGGCAGAACTCGGGCGGTGCCGCGAGTAGCTCGCCGGTTTTCTCCATCGGCAGCACTCGCCGGTCATCCGCGAGCGGATGAATCACGACCGTGGTGTCCTTGCGCGCCTCGACCACTTCATCCAGATAGAGGATCGCGCCGGCGCGCACGGCGCGCGCCATCGGGCCATCGACCCACACCGTCTCGCCGCCCATGATCAAATAGCGGCCGACAAGGTCAGAGGCGGTGAGGTCGTCGTGACAGGAAACGGTGATCAGTGGGCGTTTCAGGCGCCACGCCATGTGCTCCATGAAGCGCGTCTTGCCGCAGCCTGTCGGCCCCTTCAGCAATACCGGCAGCCCGTTGCGATAGGCTGCCTCGAACAGCTCAACCTCTTTGCCAACCGGCTGATAGTAGGGCTCCTCGTGGATCAGGTATTCCTCGACTTTCAGAACACGGGCTTTGTGGGCGGCGGCCGACATATATATGGGTGCGCGGTAGTCTACGGGCAGTCGTTGAGCGATTCAGTCTGACAAAAGAATACTACCACCGCCGGCGTGACATTGGTTGACGCCCCCCGGTACGGCGCCGAGAATAGCCGGCTCTCGCGCGGGGCATACTCTATTCAAGTGTTCTATCCCTGCATACGAAACTTCGATCTATTGCAGCGGTTTGGGCGGTGGCACCTCGCTGGATTGCAGGGTATCGTTGCCGTCCCCGCGGGGTACCGGGGCACATCGCAAGAAGTCCCATGCGATGCGGCAAGTGCCCGGATGTGAGGGATTTTTTCTTTCTGGCGCCCCGCGCCGGACGATGCACCAAGCCGCGCATCAATTAAGAAGGAATCGGCGGCGGTGCCGGGTGATTACTGATCTTTCCGTGGTGGAGGCCTGTCCATGACAGCTGTGGTCGCAACAAACGAAACAATATTGGTAGTGGGCGGGGGTATCAGCGGCGTGACCGCGGCCCTTGAGGCAGCGGAATGCGGCAAGGATGTGGTGCTGGTGGAGAAGCAGCCGACCCTCGGTGGCCGCGTGTCGCAGCTGTACCGCTACTTCCCCAAGCTTTGCCACCCGACCTGCGGCATGGAGATCAATTTCAAGCGCCTGAAGGTCAACAAGCGCATCCGTGTGCTGACCATGGCCGAGGTCACTTCCCTGTCCGGCAAGGCTGGCGATTACACCGTGGCGGTGAAGATCGCGCCGCGTTACGTGAACGAGAACT
>LJVB01000114.1 GCA_001304215.1 Acidithiobacillales bacterium SM1_46
CCGGCCATGGCCAGCAAGGCCGGGTCGTCAGCATCTCCCTCACTCACCAAGCTGGCCTGCGGATAAGCGCGCGGATCCCGCTCGAACAACCCTTGCTGGTCAGTCAGGATGAGCAACAAGTCCGCCTCGACCAGATTCGCAACCAACGCCGCGAGCGTGTCGTTGTCGCTGAATCGAATCTCTTCAGTCGCGACGGTATCGTTCTCGTTGATGACCGGAACGACCCCAAACTTGAGTAGGGTACGCAGGGTACTGCGCGCATTCAGATAGCGCCCACGATCCGCCAGATCGTCGTGTGTCAGCAGCACCTGGGCGGTGTGCAATCCGTGGCGTTGAAAGGCTGACTCATAAACCTGCACCAGCCCCATCTGGCCGATGGCTGCCATGGCTTGCAGCTCATGCAGTGCGCTCGGTCGTGTCGACCTGCCAAGGCGTTGCATGCCGGCGGCCACCGCGCCGGAAGTGACGAGCAGCACCTCGATGCCCCGACGACGAGCGCCGGCGAGTTCCTCGACCCAGCGCGTGATGGCTCCGCTATCGAGACCCTGGCCTGCGTTGGTGAGCACCGCACTGCCGATCTTCACCACCATGCGGCGCGCGCTAGCGAGCCGGGCACGGGATTCACTCATGGTCGGATCTCTTTGTCTTTGGCGAGCGCCTGCAGGCGCATCATGAGGTCGGCCGAGAGTTTCTGACAACCCTCCCCGGTGGCCGCCGAGATCTGGTAGACAGGCTTCGTCCAACGCAGCCGGCGCACGATATTCGTGACACGATGAGCACGCTCGGGCGGAGCGAGCAGATCGACCTTGTTCAGCACCAGCCAGCGCTCACGCTTGGCAAGCGCCGGCGAGAACTTGCGCAACTCGGCAGCGATCGCTCGAGCCGCCTTCACCGGGTCCTCGTCAGGGTCGAGCGGCGCGATATCGACGAGATGCAGCAGGATGCGGGTGCGGGAGAGATGCCGCAGGAACTGGCTACCGAGCCCGGCACCGTCTGCGGCGCCCTCGATCAGCCCCGGAATATCGGCTACCACGAAGCTTCGTTCCGGCCCGACGCGCACCACTCCAAGGTGTGGGTGCAGCGTCGTGAAGGGATAGTCGGCGACCTTGGGTCGTGCATCAGACACGGCGCGCAGAAACGTGGACTTGCCGGCGTTCGGCAACCCCAGCAGCCCGACATCAGCCAGCACCTGCAACTCGAGCGCGAGCTCGCGGCTTTCACCGGGCAGGCCGGAGGTGGTCTTGCGCGGCGCGCGGTTAACGCTCGACTTGAAGCGCGTGTTGCCGAATCCGCCCTTGCCGCCGTGCGCCACCAGCAGCTGCTCGCCGTCGCGCGTGATCTCGCCGATGAGTTCCTCGGTATCGACATCCCGCACGAGCGTGCCAAGCGGAACCGCGATCTCCAGATCGTCCGCGGAGGCGCCGGTGCGGTTGCTTCCACCCCCGCGCTCGCCAGCGCGTGCGCGAAAGACACGCGTGTGCCGGAAGTCCGAGAGTGTATTGAGACCACCGCGTCCGACCAGATATACGCTGCCACCGTGCCCGCCGTCGCCACCATCGGGCCCGCCAAGCGGCACAAATTTCTCGCGGCGAAAACTGAGCGCGCCTGCCCCGCCGTGACCGGCTTCGACGCGAATAGTTGCCTCATCAACAAACTTCATATGCCAGAGTGCGGTTGTCCCGAAAAAAAGAAAAACCCCGCGCTGTCGCCAGGGCGGGGTTTCGTGTTGCGGCGTGAAAACCTGCTCAGCCCGAGACGATGCTTACCGTCTTGCGGTTGCTCGGGCCCTTGGTTTCAAACACCACCTTGCCATCAGAAGTCGCATACAGCGTATCATCCTTGCCCTTGGCAACGTTGTTGCCCGCATGAAACTGCGTTCCGCGCTGACGCACCAAAATGTTGCCCGCCAGCACCTGCTGGCCCGCAAAGCGCTTCACGCCAAGGCGCTGTGCCTGTGAGTCGCGACCGTTGCGAGAACTGCCGCCTGCCTTTTTATGTGCCATTGCGTCTACCTCAAATTGCTGTCCGCACGAAGCACGCCAATAATTAAACCAAGACGCGCGGACGAATTGGTTACTTGATGCCGGTAATCTCGACTTCCGTATAGTCCTGGCGGTGCCCCTGGGTCTTGCGGTAGTGCTTGCGCCGGCGCATCTTGAATATGCGGATCTTCTCGCCACGCCCGTGCGCGCGCACCTTGGCCGTTACTGCCGCGCCCGCAAGCAGCGGGGAGCCGACCCGAACATTATCGCCATCACATACCATCAGCACCTCGGTAAGATCCACCGAGTCGCCGGCCGGGGTTTCGAGCTTCTCGATCCGGATCACATCTCCCGGCGCCACTCGGTACTGTTTGCCACCGGTCTTGATAACCGCGTACATCGCCGTCTCCTTGGGGGCCCGCGCGGACACGCAAGCCCCGGAAAAAGCGCGGATTCTAGCGGCCGGCGCCGGGCCGGTCAAACTTCCTTGACAGCCCCGGGCACCCTCCCTAGCATCCCGCCCGCCAACCGACCCCGATCCCCATGGATTTTCAGGCAATCAGGGCGCTCGCCCACGATGACATGCAGGCCGTGGACCGGGAGATCCAGACCCGGCTCACGTCGGACGTAGCGCTAATCAACGAACTCAGCGCCTACCTCATCCAGAGTGGCGGCAAACGATTGCGCCCGCTGCTGGTGGTCATCGGGGCCAAAGCCTTCGGCTACGCCGGCCAGGCTCATATCACGCTGGCCGCGACTATTGAGTTCATCCACACCGCCACGCTCCTGCACGATGATGTCGTGGACGCCTCGGAATTGCGGCGTGGGCAATCCACCGCGAACACAATTTGGGGCAATGAAGCGAGTGTGTTGGTGGGGGACTTTCTCTATTCCCGGGCCTTCGAGATGATGGTAGACGTGGGTGACATGCGCGTCATGGAGATTTTGGCCCATACAACCAACACCATTGCGCGCGGCGAAGTACTCCAGCTCCTTAACTGCCACGACCCGGAAACCACCGAAACGCGCTATCTCGAGGTGATCCGCGGCAAGACCGCCAAGCTGTTTGAAGCGGCCACCCGACTCCCCGCCGTAATTACTCACCAGAACGGAGAAGTTGAAAGTGCCATGGCCGCCTATGGAATGCATCTGGGAACCGCGTTCCAGCTGATCGACGATGCCCTCGATTACGGCCGCAATAACCCGGAACTTGGCAAGAGTGTTGGCGACGACCTGGCGGAGGGCAAACCAACCCTGCCGCTTATCCATGCCATGCAACATGGCACCGACGCGCAGCGCTTGCTCATCCGGCGCGCGATTGAAGAAGGCGGGAATCACCACATTGATGCCGTCATTGACGCCGTTGAATCGGCTGGATCCATCGCGTACACTGCGCGCCGGGCCGAGAAGGAGGCCGCGCTGGCCCTCAAGGCCCTCGGCGCACTACCCGAGTCGCCGTACGCGCAAGCCCTGCGCGATCTCGCCTACTTTTCCGCCCATCGCAGTCACTAGCAGTTTGCGGTCGTTCCGTTCGGGGTGTAGCTCAGCCTGGTAGAGCACTTGCTTCGGGAGCAAGGGGCCGGAGGTTCAAATCCTCTCACCCCGACCAACGTCGCTGTCGGGGTGAAATGATCCGCAATCTCGTCCTCCTCATCGTCGTGGCACTTGGCGCCTGGTTTGTGCTGCGTGAAGTGCGGCGGTATCGCGAGCGGCGCGACCGAGAGTCCGAAACCAAGCGTTTTGCGCAGATGGTGGCTTGCGATCACTGTGGGATGCATATTCCCGAATCGCAGGCGATCCGGGTAGACAAGCGCGCCTACTGCAGCGAGGCCCATCGCCGGGCGGCCGAGAACGGCTGATACACGGTGTTGGTTGTGGCGCTTGCGCCAGGTTGTGCTACTTCATCCCTATGACAGCAAAGGAGAGCACCCCGACCCCCCTAGCGGCCGGGGCAACGCGGGCAGAGAGTCGCGCCGCGGTCGAAACCGAGAACTGGAAGCTTCTCCAATACTTTAACTATTTCCGTCTGGCCGCCGGCTTGGCTGCCTCGTTCGTGGCGCTCACTTGGGGCACGCTGCCGCCGCTCGGCCAGGCAAGGCCCGCCCTCTTCCTCAGCACCAGCCTGACCTACACGGTGCTCGGCCTGATCGCCGCGTTTACCATTCGCGCCCGCAAGCCGGACTTCGATACGCACGCGGTTCTGCTGTCGTTCGCCGATATCACCCTGCTTACCATGCTGATGCACTCGAGCGGCGGTCTCGCGAGCGGCGTCGGGTTACTTTTGATCGCCGCGATCGGCGGTGCGAGCCTTATGCTCGGGCGAAAGCTCACGCTGTTCTATGCCTCGCTCGCGGCGATTGCCGCCCTGCTCGAGCAGGGTTGGGAGTTGATTCACGATGCCGTCGCGGGCGTGAGTATCGCGGGAACAGACTCGCTGCAGGGTTTCCCGATTGCCGGTCTCTTCGGTGTCGGTCTCTTTGCCACAGCCTTTGTTGGACAGTCGCTCGCCACGCGGCTGCGGGCGACCGAAGCGCTGGCCGAGCGCCGCGGCGTCGACGCGGCCAACCTGGCCCAAATGAGTGAGCTGATCATTCAGCGCATGCAGTCCGGTGTCATGGTGTGCGAGGCAAGCGGCCAGGTTCGCAAAGCCAACGAAGCAGCAGTGAAGTACTTGGGAATCCCAGCTGGCGTGGCGGGAAAGACCAATGTCAACGAGATCTCCCCTGACCTCGCAGCGCAGTTGGTGCAATGGCTTGGCAGCGCCGCCGGGGAGCAGCGCGCGCCGAAGATCTTCCGTTCGCAGGCCGGCTACACGCTCCTGCCTCGTTTCATGCCGGTCGGCGATACCGATGCACGTAAGAGCGGGTCGCTGGGGCGCCGCAGCCCGGTGGCCGGGGTGGTGGTGTTCCTGGACGACATGGTGGTCCTCAAGAAGCAGGCCCAGGAACTCAAGATGTCGGCGCTCGCGCGACTTACCGCGAGCATCGCGCACGAAATCCGCAATCCATTGGGGGCTTTGAGCAACGCCGCCCAACTGCTGTCGGAATCCAGCGGCAGTGAGGCCGAACAAAAGCGCCTGCTGAAGATCATCGATGAGCAGACGCGGCGCATGAATGTCATCGTGCAGAACGTCACACAGCTTAGTCGCCGCGACCGGGTGAATGCCACTCGCATGGTGCTCGATCATTGGCTCAAGGACTTTGTCCGCCAGTACTGCGAGACCTTGTTCGTGCCCCAAGGTACCTTTGCTGTGGTCTGCCCGGATGGGCTCTCCCTGTGTGCGGATAGCGACCAAATCCACCAGGTGGTTACCAATCTCTGCCAGAACGCGCTGCGCCATAGCCCACCGTTCACGGGCACGCCGCTACTCAAACTGCAGGGCAGCACTGATAAGGATGGCCGGCCCTGTTTGGATGTGATCGACTGGGGTTCGGGCGTGCCGCCGGAGGTGGCGGACAGCATCTTTGACCCCTTCTTCACGACCAGCCCGAAGGGAACCGGGCTTGGCCTGTATATTGCTAGGGAATTGTGTGAAGGAAACGGCGGCTCTCTTGATTACTTCCCCGGTGACGGGGGAGTCGGGAGCCGTTTCCGCGTGACCTTTGCCCGTGCAGAGGAATGCTCTGAAAGCATCGCGATATGAGCAAGGCCAAGAACCAGATCCTGATCGTCGACGACGAACCGGACATCCGCGAGGTGCTGGAACTAACGCTCGGGCGCATGAATCTCGAGACCCGTTCGGCCGCTAATGTCGGCGATGCCAAACACCTGCTCGCCGAGTTCAAGTTCGACCTGTGCCTGACCGATATGCGGTTGCCGGACGGCAACGGCATCGACCTTGTGCGATTCATTCAGGAGAACTACCCCTATCTGCCGGTCGCCGTTATCACGGCGTTCGGAAACATGGAAACCGCGGTTGCGGCCCTCAAGGCCGGCGCTTTTGACTTTGTATCGAAACCCCTCGACCTGAATGACCTACGCAACATCGTTCGCTCGGCCCTGCGCGTCGGCCACGGCGGCGGCGCACCCGTGCCGGCAGCGCCGGTGGCGAGCGCCTCCGAGCCGGTCACGGCCGCTTCTGGTGCCCGCCGACTGTTGGGGGAATCGGAACCAATAAAGAAGGTCCGCGCCATGATCGAGCGTCTCGCCCGTGGCCAGGCGCCTGTCTATATCAGCGGCGACTCAGGCACAGGCAAGGAGCTGGTGGCGCGCCTTATCCACGAGCTTGGGCCGCGAGGCGACCGCCCGTTTGTGCCCGTAAATTGCGGTGCCATCCCGGAAGCCCTGATGGAAAGCGAGTTTTTCGGGCATAAAAAGGGAAGTTTCACCGGAGCGGTTCAGGACAAGGACGGGCTCTTCAAGGCCGCGGACGGCGGCACACTCTTTCTGGACGAAGTGGGCGATCTGCCGTTGCCCATGCAGGTGAAGCTCTTGCGCGCCATCCAGGAGCGGTCTGTTCGGCCGGTCGGCGCGCAAACCGAGATCAAAGTCGATGTCCGTATCCTCTCAGCTACCCACAAGGACTTGCACAGCCTGGTCCAACAAGGGCGCTTCCGTCAGGATCTGTACTACCGGCTCAATGTCATCGAGTTGCATATCCCGCCGCTGCGCGAGCGCTCGGACGACATCCCGCTGCTAGCCAACCACGTGTTGGCGCGACTCGCAGCAAGCCTCGGAATGAAGGTTCCACATCTTACTGACGATGCGCTGACAGTTCTGAAGCACTACGGCTTTCCGGGCAATGTCCGCGAACTGGAAAACATCCTGGAACGGGCACTCACCCTCTGCAATGGTGACGAGATTTCGGCGCCGGACCTGCACCTGCCTGTTTCCGGGAACGGACAGGACGAGTCCGAGGCGAACGGGACATACCAGTCCGGCGGCGAGCGCTCACTCGATGATTATCTTGAACAAGTGGAGCGCCAGGCGATCGAAGCAGCGCTTGGCAAGACCAACCAGAACAAGACAGCCGCAGCCAAACTGCTGGGAATCAGCTTTCGGGCATTGCGCTACAAACTTGAAAAGCTTGGCATTGAGTAATCCACAAAATGTGGATAAGCCTGTGGATATCTCTATCTCGTGCCAGATTCTGACTGTTCCAATCGGTGTTCCGCCAAGAATCTCTTGCTGCTATCGATTAAGGTGAGTGGTGCTGGGTGGAATGCTATTCGTTCAAGCTGCCGGATCTAAATGGGATTTTCTGGTCCGACAGACGCACCCGACGGATGGCACGGGAAGTGCATACATGTAGGGGTGCTTGTGGTAAAAAGCCGGGCTCGACGGGCGCATGGCGTGATTTGACGGGTCCCAGAGCTCTGCTAATTCGTTAACGGATAGAGGTAGTCCCGGAAAGCATCGGCCCGGCAGGGAAGTCGGGGCAAATGCGAACACGGTCCCAGATTGGAACTGGGCCGGTTTTTTCCGGGACGCCCTCGTCGCAACAAAACATGACTGGAGGTTTTTGAAATGAAGACGTTGCAACGTGGTTTTACACTGATCGAACTGATGATCGTGGTAGCGATCATCGGCATTCTGGCGGCCATCGCGGTTCCGGCCTACCAGGACTACACCATCAAGTCGCGCGTATCGGAAGGCACGTCGCTGGTCTCTGCTCTGCCGCGCGTACTGCGGTCGACGTGGCATTCGCTGAGGGCGTCACGCTTGGGTCGATGTACCAAACCCATGACAGCCTCGGCATCGCGGCAAGCGCGAGCTACAAGAGCAAGTACGTGTCCTATGTGTCAATTCGCGCGAATGGCATAATTGCGATCGGCTACACGAATGAGAAGACCCTGAGCCCGAAAGTTACGGGCAAGCTCCTCGTCTATGTGCCGACGAACAAGGGCGCGAACCTGCAGTGGGTGGTTTCGACGGCTAGCACGGTTCCGACCAAGTACCGCCCGAAGAACTAGTTCTCG
>LJVB01000115.1 GCA_001304215.1 Acidithiobacillales bacterium SM1_46
TGTGCACGTCGAGCGTCACGACGCGATCGACGCCAACCGACTCGATCAGCTGTGCGACATAGCGGGTCGTCACCGGATCGCGTGTCTGGCTCTTTTGGTCCTTGCGGGCATAGGCGAGATACGGCATCACCGCCGTCGTGCGCGCGGCCCCCGCATCGCGCAGCGCACCCAGAAAGAACAGCATGCGGCAGAGCTTGTCGTTGGCGCTTTGGGCCGAGTCGCTGTAGAGCGACTGGATCACATAGACATCGCGGCCACGCACACTCTTGAGCGGCCGGATCTTGTGCTCGCCATCCTCGAACTCGCGTTCTTCGTGCGCGCCAAGTGCCTGCCCGAGCGCCTGTGCCACCCGCTCGCCGAATTCACGGCTCGCCGCGACGGCGAAGACAGCCAGAGAGTCGGATTGCTTCGGCATCCATAGCCTCCGTGCCGCATGCACGTACACCAGCGTGAATACGATGCGACAGAATTCATCGAGGGGTATTGATATGCGTCAAATGGCGCCCTCGCGCGACTGTCGTAGACTGCCTGCAAGCTCCGACCGCGCGAACATGATTAAACAGATACTTTTGGTGTGTTGCTGTGCCCTCTTGGGCGTGGCCGGGGTTTCCGCCGCACCGGGGCCGGCTGCGTCCGGGCGAGCAGAAGCGCAGGACTCACCGTGGCTCGCAGTGCCGATCGTCTCGTCTGATCCGAAGCTCGGCACCTCGGGCGGGCTGATGGCAGCGTACCTCTATCGCTTCGACCCCGCTTCAACGATTTCCATGTTTGGCGTCACCGGCCTCTACACCAGCACCGGTTCCAAGGTAGGCGGCGTCTTCGCGCGTACTTACTTCGGCGAGGACCGCCACCGCCTGGTGGTCTTCGCGGGAGGTGGCAAGGTCAACAATGAGTATGAGGATTTCCTCGGAAGCGGGTTCCCGCTTCAGACCGAGGACAACCTGCGGGCGCTGGCGGGGCGCTACCTGTACCGCGTGTACGAACACTGGTTTGTCGGCGCACAGGCAACCAACACCAATTACACGATCGTGGGCCAAGATGCGATGTCCGGCGAGATTCTCGAAAAGATCGGACTGACGGGATTCGACTCCGTCGGGATTGGCGCCGTCGTCAACTACGACTCGCGCGACAACCTGAACTCTCCGTCGTCCGGCTTTTTCGCCGACGCGAACAATATTGCCTACCGGGAGAGCCTCGGCGGCTCGGTGAGTTTTGACGTTTATCGGCTCGGCCTCAAGCAATACATCGGACATGGTCAGGGAAATGTGTTCGTCTGGTACCTCAGCAACCACTGGACATCCGACGCACCGCCCGGCGGCTACGCAACCGTGCGACTGCGTGGATATACCGCGGGGCAGTATCTCGGCCGCAATATGTCTTCGCTCGAAGCTGAGGAACGCTTTCGCATGGGCGAGCGCTGGGGGCTCACCGCATTTGCTGGGATTGCCTGCCTTTACGGCGGCGACAAGAACTGTGGCGATGGCAAGAACATTTACCCTAACGGCGGAGCGGGTCTCTTCTTCGTACTCAAGCCTGGTGAAAGGATGGTCGCGACACTCGAATATGCCGAGGGCGAAGGCTCCAACCACGGGGTTTATATGCGCTTTGGATGGGGCTTCTGACAAGGCTGCGCAGGTCGAGTCAGCTGCAAATTGTGCGAATCTGGAATTATCCCTTTGGCTGAAGCCGAATAGGTGCGCACACACAAAGGCGAGTTGGGCGTGCCACTGCACAATCCGGGGAACAGGTCGGTCCCCTCGATCTTAAGCGGGATTGTAGCCTCGCCGTTGAACCACCCCACGGTCGTGAACACATTCATGAACGGGAACACCCAGGCATCGCGCTTGAGCTGCAGCGCCTGGTTCTCGGCCTGGAGAGATCCGAAATGCACAAAATCAATCTTGGTCATCGACCCGTTGTTGATGGAAATCGCGAGGTCCTTCAGGACCAGGTCCTGCCTGATCCAGGCCGGAATCAGCGCGATCCCGTACAGCTTTGGCAGGTCGAAACCGTGATCAACTGCTCTCTGCGCGAGAAACGGCAAGGCCCTTTCCCAGACAACCGCGTTGCCGTCCGCATCCCGATCCGGCTCGTCAAGTTTGCGCTCCTCAAGAGAGGAGGGGCTAACGGCCATGATTCGATGTCACAATCGCTCGGCGAGATAGGCCTAGCACAAGACCGCTCCAGTAGGCACGCGAGTCCGAACCTTCGGAAATGGCATTGCCCCGCTCACCCAAAAATTTGATTTCGGTCATGGACTCGACAGGTGGCCCTGACCGAGAGTTGCACTGGAAAGCGCCGTATCTGAAGATGAGACGAATCCAGTGACATCGATCATCAGTACCCCGAGGCCAACTAACGTGCGAATGCGGGCATTCATTTCCCGTTCGTGCCTTGCTCTTTTCTTGCTTGTGTCTGCGGCACATGCCCAGGACTCGAAGCCAGCTCCGGACCCCTTGCGGCCCGCCGACACATCAAGCCCACGTAGCACGATGCTCGGCTTCATCACCGACTTCAACCGAGCCATCGAAGCCTTTCGCACCGACAAGCGGGACGAAAGCTCGTACCGCGCTTTCTTGCGCGCCAGCCAGACACTCGACTTCAGCACAACACCCGGGGGCGACTCATGGTTCGCTCGAAGCCACCGCGTCGCCCTGCTGCATGAACTGCTCGCGCGCGTCGAATTGCCTCCTGCCGACAGGATTCCCGGGGCTCGCGAGGTGGCCGATGGAAGCGTGACGCAGTGGACGATCCCCAATACCGGAATCACGATCACCAAGGTCACACAGGGCCCCCGTGCCGGCCAGTTTGTTTTCTCGGCCGACACTGTTCAGTCACTCGATCGACTCTACCGACAAGCGAAACACCTCCCCTACCGGCAAGGTGCCACGCCCGGTATATATGAGGACCTGATCGGCGCTGACTCCCCGCTTCGGGAAGGGGAACAGCAGTTGCGCAGTCGGCTCAAGCCAGCCGATACCTCCAGTCCGCGATCGACCCTGGAGGGTTTCCTCGACAACGTCAATCGCGCCTACCAACTCGCGTCACAGGCAAATCAGGCGCTAGGAGCCACACCGCCCGGAATGACCCGCGAAGAAGGGCGTCAAGCCGAGATTGATGCGGCTGCTCTTCTGCAGCGCGCCAGCGACTCGCTGGATCTCAGTCAGATTCCCGAGGCACTGCGTCAGAGCGTCAGTATAGAAGCGACACTTCAGCTGAAGGAGGTTCTCGACCGGATGCTGCTCCCGCCGCTCGACGTGATCCCGACCGCACAAATGGTTGAGGCAGCCCGGAAGGAGGCAGTTGGTCTGCCCCTACAGTCCAGACCCGCCTTCCGCTGGAAACTTCCTGGCACCCTGATTGAGATCACGGAGATCCTCGAAGGGGAACGACAGGGCCAGTTTCTGTTCAGTGCCGCCACGGTCCGGCGCGTCGGGGACATGTACCGCAAGGTGAAGGACCTCAACTATCGCCGGGCCGAATTCGGCGGTGCGGAACTCGAGTACCTGTCGCCGGCCCTATCCCCCGGCTTCTATGAGAGTTACATCGCTGCTTCCGGTTATCTCGTACCCCAGGCCCAACTGTTGGGACGTGTGGTCGCCGCGTTGCCCGGCTGGTTCAAGGCAAAGTACGCGCGACAGATGATCTGGCAGTGGATCGGGCTCCTTGTTTCTATCCTGCTGGCCGCGCTGATCGCCTACGTCGCGTACCGTCGCGTCAGCGCACTGGCGAAACGAAACCACCCGCCCGCATCGGACTGGCTTCGGCTACTCAGTGTCGCGATTGTCTTTGTCGTTGTCAGGGCGATGGACGCATTTATTGATATTGGCCTGAAGTTCACCAGCAGCGTCCAGGCGGTTGTAACCAGCACTGTTGCAACGACGCTCTATGTGCTGGCCGCCTGGGTCGCCTTCAGCCTTTGCCGAGCGCTTGCCGAGACGATCATCGCCACGCCACGCCTGCGTGGCAAGACGTCCGAGTCCGCGTTGCTGCGAATCACTGCGTGGGTGATCGGGTTTCTGCTCGCGACAGGAATCATCGTCGGTGGTATCCGGTCGCTGGGCGCGGATCTGGTTCCGCTTCTCGCCGGTCTTGGCATCGGCGGCCTTGCCGTGGCGCTGGCAGCACAGAGCACCATCGCCAACTTCATCGGCGGATTGATCCTTCTCGGCAACAAGCCCGTTCAGGTTGGTGATTTTTGCCGATATGGCGAGGATCCGTCCACCGACTGGATGCGCATCGGCACCGTCGAGGAGATCAACTGGCTTTCGACGCGAATCCGGGGCATCGACAGGACGCTAACCACCATCCCGAACGCCGCCTTCGCCGGCATGCACATCGTCAACCTCACCAAGCGCGACCAGCGGCTGGTGCGAACCACGCTGCAATTGCGCTACGAAACAACGCCGAACCAATTGCGCTTCATCCTGTTGAAACTGCGCGAGCTGCTATTGGGCCACCCGAAGGTCACGCCGGAACCGGCGCGCGTGCGCTTCGTCGGATATGGCGCCTACTCGAAGGACATCGAACTTTTCTGCTACTTGATGTGCAGGGAACAGAATGAGTTCCTCGCCATTCAGGAGGACCTACTGCTGCGGATCGAGGACATCATCAAGGAAGCGGGCAGCGGTTTCGCGTTCCCCTCGCAGACAGCGTACCTGACACGCGACACTGGTCTGGACGAGAAGCGGCGGGAGGAAGCAGAAACCCAGGTAGGGCATCTGCGCTTCACCGGCAAGCTGCCATTCCCCGAGTTTGATGAAGAGGAACGCAATCAGCTGAAGGACATTCTCGACTATCCGCCCAAGGGTTCTCCCGACTATCGGCCGCGCGAGGGGTCGGGGGACGCGGAACCCGAGAAGTGAGCCCTGTTCCGCTGAACTTCCCTTGACCGGTCCCAACGGCTTGACCGCCGGCCCTGACCGCTCGGGCCACCTGGTCTCTGTCGCCTAGTACGTTGGCACGGTGATCACCGGTGCCTGCCTTTCGGCAGATCCTCGCTCCGTGAACGAGAACAGCATCATCATGAACTGCAGGGATGCCTTCGAGATCAGGTCAGTGTCTGCCACCCAATACCAGTGGCCCCGGTAGGAAACGGCCACATGCGCATCATCGGGCGCGGTCGATCCATTGTGAACCCTGATCAAATGAGACGCCACGGCGTCACCACCTGTCGACGGCGCGCGCGTCGCTCTCACCCGGCCCTCGCTCACATCAGTCTGAGGCACATCAATGTCCGCGGCATATTCCATCGTGATTTGCGACATACTTCTTGTGAGCACACCAATCTCGGTGCCGGTTTTTCCTTCGGCGCCAAACACGACGGAAAATACGCTCGCCTTGGCATCCAAACCCAGCAACTGCTTCAGCCGCTCCGACTTCTCCCTGGCATCCCGGCTGGCAGGCGGCCTGAAGACGACTTTGACGTCTCGCTTTTCTTCACCCGGCTCGATGCGATAGTAAAGGCCGCCGCTCGCCTGGAGATCGCGCATCAGTACCAACGCCTCAGCGAACCGCGGATCGGCCGGCGTTGCCGAAAGCGAGCCGGTTCGCTGGTTGTCGATACCGTTAATGGTTTGAATGCAGACGTGCAGAATAAGATCTGCCGGGTAACCCGACTGAAGCATCAGGAACACGCCGCTAATCGGCAGGGGTTTCAGAAGGCTACGGCTGTATTTCTCGCCTGTCAGGGGGCCGTAGGTGATGGTTGGGCGGTCCGCGTACGTCCCTTTTCCAAGCAGCAGATTGTTGTCGGAAAACGACGGCGCGAACTCGAATCCCAGCTCGCCTTCGATCGCGTACTGGCTGATCACCGATTCGATGTCCATATATACCGGGGAATCCAGATACCGTGTCTTGACCAGGTTCAATAGCGTCTGGCGTTTGACGGAATCCGATATCGCCACCACGTAGTCGAACCGGTCCCGTTTGACAGTGGGCGGGCCCACGCTGGCGCAACTCGACAGAAGCATGCACGCGGACAGGGCCAAAACGGCTGATCCCCGATAACCCCGCGCCGACGGAAACAGCGTTACCGGAATCCCGGCATTGGGATTCATATTGCACCTCGACTCGTCATTTCCCCGCACCTTCTTTTCGTCCCCTGACAGGCTCCCACGGCAAATAGTCTATATCGCCGAGAGAATGGTGCTCTTTGCCAAGGATGAGCACAACCCGCAGCCCATCGGTGTAGAAAGGATCGCCCGTATAGTTGTATCGGGGTGACTGGCGATCGGAATAGCCGACCCCCTTCACGTAGCCCACCGCCCGCAGACTCTGCGCGGCGGCAATGTCCAGCGAAATGTACAGGCGTGCTTCATCCACGATCGGGTCGATCTTGTGGGTAACGAACGTCTTGCTGGAAAACCGCACGCCGATATCCCGGCTGATCTGACCCACCCACACATGGCGTCCTTCCAGCGTCACCGGCGCCAGCCACAGACGCAAGTGGTTGCGCTCGTCCACGGTACCACGGGTCTTTTGCAGGGCCGCATCCTGGGGTCGTCCAAGAAGATAGAGCGCCGACACTGGCGACGTGCGGTATCGCGCTCCGAACAGCGATGAGCCAATCGTGCGCCAGACCGTATCGCCACGCGTTGTTTCGGTAAGATCCCAGCCCTGGCGCACGAGGGTGGCCAGCACCAGGTTCCCGTCACCGACGATCACCAGATTCACGGGATCGCCCGGTGTCTTCTGGTCGCCGCCCAATACGCAACACGGCAGTTGCTCGAGATACCGGCGCAAACCATCGAGGTTCAGGTCCCGAAACTCGTCCGGTCGGTAGAGCCCGTGAAAGTCGACGCGATGGTAGTCCGACTCAAAGCCCGGCACCTCCTGCATGAACCCGAATGATCGAACATCCTTCTTGCCGAACAGTTCGACGCCAAAGGCCTTGGCGCCGGGATCAAGGTTCGTGTAGACATAACCCGACACGGTGCTTCGTGGCGGAACAATCACTGCAACGTGCTTGTCGAGAAACATGTCAATCTTGTCGTCGAGGCTGCCCTCCCCTTCGTTGCGGAACATCCAGGCCAGCTCCGATGGCGAGAAGTAGTTCGGATCGACGCTAAGCAGATTCAGATAGAATCCCTTGTCCTCCCGGTTCTCGATCTCGAGCCAGACGGGCTGGATTCCCTTCTTCGCCAGTGGAAGGGTGAAGCCACTTTGCGTTTCCGCGGGGCTCAACGCCACGGCCGACACCCTGACACCGCGGTCGGACTGCGTCTCCGCACGAGTACGGTAGTCCAGCGACCCGGCTTGGGGAGGTGCTACCGCACAACCGGCAAGCGGCAAGAGCAGCAGGACGCCTGGTGCAAGGCGGCAAATCCAGCTATTCCACGTTCGGCGTCCCACGTTCATCGCTCTGCCGCTTCGCGCATACCTTTGGTCTTCAGGTCAGTTCCAGGCGAACGCCAACCCGCCCGATTATCAGCGCTCTCTCGACCTCCCCTCCCTTGCGGGTCTTCGTCTGGAAGCGCGCGCTCCCGGGTTCGCTCCGTGGCAACGAACCCGGCCCGATCGCGAACTCAATTCAGTGAGCGGCCAGTGTTTCCGCTTTCGGGGCGGTCCAGGACT
>LJVB01000116.1 GCA_001304215.1 Acidithiobacillales bacterium SM1_46
GGACGTGCTGGAGGCCCGCGTGAGGAGCGGTCAAACCGGCGCGGCCTGGCAGTGCCGCTGGACCGAGCTACACGGGCGCGACTTCCTGAAACTTGGCGCTGCCTACCTGGAACGTCAGCGCAACGGCGCGCCGGTGCACGAGTGGAACCTGTGATGCTGAACCAACTAGACCGGCTCCCGCCGGCATTGCTCACTGCTACGCCGGCCGAACTCGCCGACCTTCTGGGCGGCCCGACGCTGCTGCACCTCCCCGGCCGCCGCCCGGCACCGTTGTTCGTGTCAATCCTGCTGCACGGCAACGAGGACGCGGGGCTGCGCGCCATCCAGCGGCTGCTGACGAAACACAAGGATACCGAACTGCCGCGCGCCCTGTCGCTGTTCATCGGCAACGTATCGGCCGCGCGCCTCGGCCTGCGCCGTCTCGAAGACCAGCCGGACTACAACCGGGTGTGGCCGGGAGGTGTCCAGGCCGAAGCTCCGGAGGCGCGGATGATGGCCTCGGTCATCGAAACGATGCGCGAGCGCAATGTCTTCGCCAGCATCGACGTACACAACAACACCGGCCTCAATCCGCACTATGCCTGCGTCAACTCGCTCGATCGCCGTTTCCTGCACCTGGCGGTGCTGTTTTCGCGCACCGTCGTTTACTTCACTGAGCCGCGCGGCGTGCAGTCGCTGGCGTTCGCGCAGCTGTGCCCGGCCGTGACCATCGAGTGCGGCAAACCCGGTTCGGCCGGTAGCGACACCCATGCCGCCGAGTTCATCGAAGCCGCGCTGCACCTGTCGGAGTTTCCGCACCACCCCGTACCCGCGCACGATATCGACCTGTACCACACGATTGCCACCGTGAAGATCCCGGAGGGCGTGCGCTTCAGCTTCGACGGCTCGCCGGCCGATATCATGTTCGATCCGGATATCGATCACCTCAATTTCCGCGAACTGGCGGTTGGCGCGCGCCTCGCGACGGTGTCCAATGCCTGCACGACGCCCCTCCACGTGCCGCGGGCCGACGGCAGCAATCGCTGGCAGGAATTGTTCAAAGTGCACGACGGTACACTTTGTCTGCAACGCGCGCTGATGCCGTCGATGCTCACCCTCGACCGTCACATCGTTCGCCAGGACTGCCTCTGTTACCTCATGGAACGCCTCGCGCCGGAGTCCGGAACAGGAAGGTGATCGTGCCCGGCGGCGGCGTGATCGGCTTGACCAGCGCCCGGCATCTGGCGCGCGGACAAAGAGAGAACCGGGCCCGATCGCAGTTCTCGCCAGCATTGGTAAGATCTGTGACCTGAACCCCGACAGCGAACAGAGAGGTTGTCGCCATGAACAGGAGCGCTCGCTGGATTCCAATCGATAACTCCCGGCTGCCACTTTCACTGGTTCCTGCCGGCCTGGCTGGTTTGCTGTTCGCAATGCTGGTCGCGTGTGGCAAGAATTCCTCATCCGGCGGCACACCGCCACCGCCCGTGCCGACCTGCCAGGGCGGCGGAATTCTCTACGACACGGGCGGCAGCAATGGTTTTGGCCGGGTGACCGTGACCGACGCCTCGATCCCGAACTTCGCACCGATCGACATTGCGTTCGTCCCCGGCGCCGGCGGCGCGTTCGTGGTGGCCTCGCAGAATGGCCGCGTGCACTACTTCAACGGCGGCTGCACGCCGGTCAATTCGATCGACCTGACCGGCATCCTGCCTGTGGGTTCATCGTCGGGCGAGCAGGGCCTGCTCAACGTTGAGTTTCATCCCGATTATGCGAACAACCATTACCTGTTTGCCTACTTTACGAGCGTCGCGAACACGGTCAATTCGGTGTCACGCCTGACCGTGTCGTTCGACACCGCTGGCAACCTGGTACTGGGCGACGTGGTGCGGATCATCGATTTCCGCAAGGCCGATTCACCCGCAGCCAGCAATCATAATGGCGGCGGATTGGTCTTCGCCCCTGACGCGTCGCTGCTCGCCTCGGTGGGCGATGGCGGCGCGACCTCGAGCACCGCCCAGGATGACGGTCGCCTGTTGGGCAAGGTCATCCGCATTCTGCCCAGTCTCACGGCAGGCACCGGTGGCTACAGCATTCCCGTGGGCAACATGTTCGCGGGCACCAATGCCCTGTGCAGCAATGTGGCGCTCAGCGCCACCGCCTGTCCCGAGATCCTCGCGAAGGGACTGCGCAATCCGTTCCGACTGGTAATCGACGGCAATATTGCCTTCATCGGTGATGTCGGTAGCAACTATGAAGAGATCAACAGCTTCGACTACACACGCAACACGCTTAACTTCGGCTGGCCGACCCACGACGGTCCGGTCGGCGCATCGGCGCTGCCCGGGTATCGCAACCCAATCGTGGCCTACCGGCGCGGCGTGGAGGGCGTGGACTTCCGGGCGGAAGATCCGATGGCGGTGGCCAGTGGGTCGGCAAGCGTGATGATCGGCGCTGTCTATCACGGTCCGCAGTACGGCGGACTGCTGGAGGGAGCGCTGCTGTTTGGCGACTTCTATGACGGCTACAACCGTTACGTGGGGGTCGGCCCCGGTGCCGATGGAAACGGGGATATTACTGATACCGACGGTGTGCCGGGTTCGCACCTCGTGCATGAAGACGCCATCACGAGCTATGTGCGTGGTCCCGATGGATTCATCTACATGACTGCGCTGTTCGCGTCGCCGGCGGTGTACCGGCTGGTCCGACCCTAGAGCCGCGCCGTGGGCGATTCGACTGGTTGCCCCAGGATTTCGGGTCACATTACAGTTCCCGCCGGTGTTCGCTATTCACCGAAAGTGTGATCTGATCCGGATTATCGTTGAGACGATAGCCGTTTGATTCGGTGCGAACTCTGGATCACCCCTTGTCCGGGCACCGTTGATATCGACAAATGGACCGGACATTCACTCGTTGAGGATTACAAATGGCCGCCTGGCTCCCCGTCATCAAGGTCGTCCTGCCTTATCTGGCTCCAATCGTTTCGGCGGCGCTGCCGGCATTCACCAAGAAGAAGAGCGAAAGTGCCGATCCGCTTGTGAGCCAGCAGATTGCCGAGTTGCAGGAGGCCGTCAGGACCAACAACGAGTCCGTCAAGGCGCTTGCCAAGGCCATGGAGGAATCCGCCAAGGCCAACGACGCGGCAATCAGGCAGGCACGTTTGGTAGCCGGTGCTGCCGTTGCTGTCGCCGCCGCCTCACTTGTCGTGGCGCTGGCCGCCTGGTTTGCGTGATTCGTAACAAGCGGTTCCCGGCCACGGCCTCGCTCTGCTAATAGAAAGGGGCGGAGGGAATCATCGCTGATCGCCCCCGCCCCCTTCTTTTCCCTTCTCCTCGTCTAACCTGGACAGTTCCTTGCGGCCTTTCTGCACCGCAAGTCAGTGCTTCACACGGTGTCTAATCGGCGCAACTTGTCTTCGTCCCAGGCAATGCCAAGGCCGGGGCGATTCGGGGCGGCGACGGCGCCGTCGGTCAGCTGCAACGATTCCTCGAGAATCGCGTCGGCCCAGTCCACATATTCAATCCAGTGCGCCGTGGGCGTCGCTGCGAGCAGATGGGCACTCACCTCCGGGACGAGATGAGATGACATCTCAATGCCGCTGGCTGCCGCGATTCCGGCCGCCTGCATCCACCCGGTGACGCCGCCGATACGAGCCACATCCGGCATGACATAGTCGCAGGCACGCATGGCGATCGCATCGGCCATTGCCTCGGGACCATTGAAGTTCTCACCGATCTGAAGCGGCACATTCAGGCAGCGCGCGATCTCCGCGTTTCCCCGATAGTCGTCGTGTCGAATGGGTTCCTCCAGCCAGGCGATGCCCTCCTCCTGCAGCGCAAGGCCACGGCGGATCGCTTCGGCCGTCGTAAGCGCCTGGTTGTAGTCGACCATTACCCGTACTTCGCCCGGGATTCTCCCGCGCACGGCCCGCAACGCGCCCAGGTCTTCCGAGAGAGTCGGATATCCGAGACGGAGCTTCAACGCCTTCATTCCCTTTCCAAGCAATGCCTCGGCTTCATCGGCAAGTTTCTCAGGCGCCATCAGTCCGAGCCCGCGACTGTCATAGGCGGGGATCGGGCGTCGCACGGCCCCGAGCAGTTCGGCGAGCGGCCGACCGACGGCGATCGCGGCGGCGTCCCAAATGGCTACGTCGAGGGCCGAAAGCGCCATGCGCACCGGGCCAGTGACGCCTAGCAGCGCGAAGCGCCGAACCAGGGTCTGGAAGATGCTCTGCGGCAGTGCGGGCTGCCCCTTCACCAGCTTCATGGCTTCAGCGATGTGGGCCGCCACCGACTTGGCGCCGGCGCTTGTATAGCAGAAAAGGTATGAGCGCCCGACGATTCCCTCCTCCGTGAGCACGTCGACCAGCAGGAGCGGGACGGATCGGACGATTGCGGCGCTCGTGCCGAGCACAAATGTCAGCGGAACTCGAACGGCGCGAGTGGTGACGCCACGCAAGGTAAGCGCATCAGGAACCGACCGTACCGTGTCTTTCATCACGTTCGCTCCTTAGTCCTGGGGACAGGAAAGGGCTGTGAGAACGGGCAGACTAGACAATCTCGCGCAGACTTGCACGGGGCAATGCCTGGATCACGGCAGGTCTGATCGCAGGTGTTAATCAGAAGTGCGGTTTGACCTTGGCGTTCTGGTAACGCTCCACGCCCGCCAGGATTTCGGCCCTGGCAGCATCTCCATCCAGCCAGCCTTCCAGTTTCACCCATTTGTTGGGCTCGAGATCCTTGTAGTGCTCGAAGAAGTGCGCAATCTGGGCGATCAGCAGCGGCGGCATGTCATCGGGCTTGCGCACCTGCCGGTAAAGGGTACAGAGCTTGTCGATCGGTACGGCAAGCAGTTTCGCGTCCGGGCCGGCCTCGTCCGTCATCTTGAGCATGCCGATCGGGCGGCAGCGGATCACTGAACCGGAGATGAGCGGTACCGGCGTTACCACCAGCACATCCACGGGATCACCGTCTTCCGAAAGGGTGTGCGGAATGTAACCGTAATTACACGGGTAGTGCATGGCAGTATTCATGAAGCGGTCCACGAACATGGCACCGGTTTCCTTGTCCACCTCGTACTTCACCGGATCGCTCTGCGCAGGAATCTCGATGATGACGTTGATGTCGTGGGGAACGTCCTTGCCGGACGTGACGCGGTCCAGATTCATGGCTTGAAAGGCCAGTTGCAAAAATGGGCACCCATTCTTGCACAGACCCGTACGCGGCACATGCCGGTGGCATTGCGCGATTCGGCAGAAAATGGGGCGAGAACTAATGGGACGATGAAGAGCCGGGATCAGGCCACGGCTCTCCATAAGTACTGGCTATTTCAGTGACGTAACCCTGATGTGCCGGCGTTCAGCGGAAGACTTTTCGCCCTTCCGCCCTGCCCCGACAAGCGCGGCCTCTTTGCCCGGGAGTAATGGAGCGCCGGGCCTGCCCGCACACGGCCTGATAAGTCATGCTTATCGCCGGCTACCTGAAGAAATGTCACTCGATCCCTCTCGTCGAGAGTCTTGCGGCCAGGCTTGATCAGGAATGTTCCAGCGCGTGTGGTCGATCGGACAAAGCATTCTATTTTTCTACTGAAGCAGTATTTCTTTCCTTCATTGATCGATATCAACGCGTATTTCGCACTAGATGTTCATATTTTAAATGAGGAGCGGTGTTGGTCCTCGGGAGAGACGAGGCATTACCAGACACAGGAGGTGAGAAACATGGCGATTCAGCTTGCTGATGTGACGATCCACATCGATGAAACGTTGGGTAATGCGAAGCTGGAAGAGCTGCGCGACAAGCTTCTCGGAGAATCCGGTGTGATGGCGGCGGACTACGATCACAAAAAGCCGCACCTGATGATCGTTGAATACGACCCCGCCAGAAACAGCTCTGGCAATTTGCTCAAGTCGCTGACGACCCAGGGCGTGCACGCCGAATTGATAGGTCTCTAGAAGAGCAGGAACATCGAGGGGTCAGCATCCCTTTATTGAATCCGCATGGTGTGTACGGAACTGCGGAAAAGAAAGGGGGAATCGAGACGGAGGGATTATCGGTTGGTCCCAACGGACCGCTTTTTTTTGGTCCGTTCCAGAGGGACCATCCCTACGGACCAACCCCCTCGTACTTGCCGAAGAACATCTCGAGCCGCAACAGGATCCCCGGCGTGAAGTCGAAATCCTGATCGCGGCGGAAGCTCGCGTACGGCGCGACCTCGTAGAACATCCAGTCGCGCCAGAACTGCCGACGATAACGGACGGTTGCGCGGATTTCATCGAGAGGGTCGTTACGGGTCTGGAAGCCATTGACCAATTCGTACTGGACCACGCTGCGCGCGCTCAGAATCTGGCGCAGATTGAAACTCAGGCTGTAGTAGTAAATATCCTTCTCCTGTTCCGTCCACGCCCCTTGAAGCGTGCTACGGAAAAAGAACTTCTTGTCCAACGGACGCTCGAGGTCGAGCGTTGTCGTCGATTCCCAGCCGGATTTGGTCCACCACTTGAAATCCTGGACAAATCGCAAAGACCACGGATCGAACTTCACGAGCTGGCGATAGCGCGGCTGCACGTACACTTGCGCCGTCCCTTCACGGAACCGCACGCCGAGTCGAGTAGCGATGTTCAGGCGCTCGGTCGCCAGGAAATAATAATCCACCGCGGTGGTGAAATTGTTTTCCTGCGCGCCGGGCAGCCGGCTCGCGGCGGTTCCGCTAGGGGGCGTCTGGCCCTCCAGATCCTGGTCTGGCGACCCGAGCAAGACAACACGGGCCTTATTCTCGAGTCGTGGCAGCCTGAGCTGAACGGAGATGGGAAGGCCGATATCTGATTTCTCGGCGCGGTCCCAGTTGTATTCCAGGCCGACTTTTACGCGCGTGCGGTTGTCTTCGGCGCGATACCGGGGATCGTCGAAGAACGAATCGAGCCACTCGGCGGTGGCAAGAACCTCGCGCGAAAGGACGCCGTGGACCACGTCGACGGTGCCGTGCGGTGGCAGCTTGCCTGCGTCCGCCGGGGTCGGCACTTCCTCCTCCGGGACTGCTTCCTCCTCCGGGAGTGCTTCCGCCTCGGCCGGCGAGTCCGGCTTTACCGGTGCGGAATTCTCTTCCCCGGTCGCACTGCCGTTTGCGCCCGGTGCAGGTTCGGCGGCCGTCGCAGGCGGATTCGCGTCGAGGGGCGCGTCTTCCGCCCGTGCGCTACCAGCGCAGAGTGCGATGACGCAGCCGAACGCCATACAAGTCGCTGCGAATGCAGCGACGTACCCCACCGGTGAATACCGTCTGTGCTTCAGCGCCAATGCACCCGCGCTTGAAGAAAGGCAGTGTTGCCCTTCACTGTGATGCTTCGTCATTGACCTGAAGTTTACGTCAAAACCCGCAATGCCCGGGCTGGGCAGGACTGCCCTACCCACTCATGAGTCACCCGCATGGTGGCGCGAACCTATTCCGGCGTGCCCTCAATCCGTTTGCGCACAAGG
>LJVB01000117.1 GCA_001304215.1 Acidithiobacillales bacterium SM1_46
AAGACGGCCAAATCGAGGCATTCGGGGACTCTAGCAGATTGCCGGAAAAGCCAGTACACCGATCACGATTCGATGGCCAACGCAAACCGGGGTCCTGCGGGCGATTAACCGCAGGCCCAATACCATTATAAGATGCATGTGCTTCCCGCCCCCCCTCCACGCCAATGATCCGCCTGACTGAAGTTCGCCTGCCACTCGATCATGATGAGTCGGCGTTGTGCGATGCCATCTTACATGCGCTCGGGCTTGGTCCGGACCAGCTGCTTGGTTATCGCATACGCCGGCGCGGCTATGACGCCCGCAAGGGCGAGGATATCCGCTTCGTCTACACGCTCGATATCGAGGCAAGCGGTGAGGACGCCCTGCTGAAGCGCTTCCGCGGCAGCCGCCATATTGGTCCGGCTCCGGACGAAACCTATCGTTATCCGCTGCACGCACCCGAAGGTATTGCCGCCCGCCCGATTGTCATTGGTGCCGGACCTTGCGGGTTGTTCGCAGCGTTGTCGCTCGCGCGCATGGGCTTTCGCCCGTTGCTGCTCGAGCGCGGCCGCCCGGTGCGGCAGCGCACCGCGGACGTATGGGGTTTCTGGCGCCGACGGGTCCTTCAGCCGGAATCGAACGTGCAGTTCGGCGAGGGCGGCGCCGGCACGTTTTCCGACGGCAAACTCTACAGCGGTATCAAGGACCGCGGTCATCATATGCGTCGCATCCTCCAGGATCTGGTCGACTGCGGCGCGCCGGCGGAGATTCTTTACATCAGCAAGCCGCACGTTGGCACGCTGCGGCTCGTGAAGGTCGTGGAAAACCTGCGCGAGAGAATTTGCGAGCTGGGCGGCGAGGTCCGCTTCGAGTCGCACGTGATCAGGCTGCTCGGCGAAAGCGGCCGGGTGCGCGGCGTGCGGCTCCAGAACGGCGAGGAAATCCGTGGCGATGCCGTAGTGCTTGCCCTTGGCCATAGCGCACGCGACACGTTTGAAATGCTGCATGCCTACGGTGTGCGCATTGAGCCCAAGCCGTTTTCCATCGGTTTTCGCATCGAGCACCCGCAGGCGGTGATTGATGCCGCCCGCCTTGGCCGGGCGGCGCATCACCCGCTGCTGGGCGCCGCCGACTACAAGCTCGTCCATCACTGCCGCAACGGCCGCTCGGTCTACAGTTTTTGCATGTGCCCGGGTGGCCAGGTGGTGGCGGCGACGTCCGAGGCGGGGCGCGTGGTGACCAATGGCATGAGCCATTACTCGCGCGCCGATCGCAATGCCAATGCCGGCATCGTGGTCGGCGTCACACCGGCCGATTTTGGCAGCGACCACCCGCTAGCCGGCATTGCGCTTCAACAGGAGCTCGAGGCGCGCGCCTTCCAGTTGGGCGGTGGCAATTACAATGCGCCCGCCCAGCGCGTGGAAGACTTTCTCGGCGGGCGGCCTTCCACTGGCCCGGGATCGGTAATTCCTTCCTACACGCCCGGCGTAACCTGGACCGACCTGTCCGGCGCGCTGCCCGCCTACGCAATCGAAGCGATCCGCGAGGCGATTCCGGCGTTCGAACGCCAGTTGCGCGGGTTCGCCATGAGCGATGCCGTGCTGACCGGCACCGAGACCCGCACATCCTCGCCGATTCGCATCGTTCGCGACGAGCATTCATTCGAGAGCCCGACGGTGCGCGGTCTCTATCCCGCCGGCGAGGGCGCCGGCTACGCGGGCGGTATCATGTCGGCCGCTGTCGATGGAATGAAGGTCGCCGAGGCAGTGGCGCGTGTGCTCGCCGCTCAGGCAACGCTGTCCATTTCCGGCACCGCGACCTAACGACTTGTCATGTATCGCGATGGTCCTGCTGCGAAACGCTGAGCCGCGTGCATTCTGTGCATTGAGGCACGTCCAGGGCGCCTCGGCCCACGTGCTATAGTGCGGCGCAAGTACTCGGAGGCACGCGTATCGTGATCAACGCTCTCGCCATTCTGCTCGTGTTCCAGCTCATGGGCGAATTCCTGAGTCACTTCCTGCGCCTGCCGATTCCGGGTCCGGTTGTCGGCATGGCGCTGCTGTTTGTAGCGCTGTCTGTTTCATCAGCACTGACGGAGCGCCTGCGCGAAACCGCCCAGACCATCCTTCAGCATCTGTCGCTGCTTTTCGTGCCCGCGGGCGTGGGCGTCATGCTGCACGCGCAGCGAGTGCTGGACGAGTGGCTCGCGATCAGTGTCGCGCTCGTGGCAAGCACGCTGCTCACCATCGCCGTCACGGCCTTTACTATCCGTACCGTGGCGCACTGGATGGGTGTCCGCAATAATGAGGACCGGGCATGACCCGTCTCACGGAAATCTGGGTCTACCTCTCGGCCTCGCCGCTGCTGCACCTGGCGCTCACCCTGGTGGCCTACCTGATTGGCGATTGGCTGTACCGCCGTGCCAATCATCACGCGTTGCTACACCCGGTACTGCTGGCTGTCGTGATGCTGGTCACCGCGCTCACGTTGTCCGGGACCGATTATTCGACGTACTTCGAGGGCGCCCAGTTCGTGCATTTTCTGCTGGGACCCGCAACGGTGGCGCTCGCTGTTCCCCTCTATCTCAACCTGGCGCGTGTGAAGCGCTTGTGGCTGCCACTGGCGGCGGGGCTCGTCGCCGGCGCACTCACCGCCATCGTGTCGTCGGTCGCGATCGCCTGGGCGCTGGGCGCCTCGGACCCGACGCTGCTCGCGCTCGCACCGAAGTCTGTCACCGCGCCGGTCGCAATGGGTATCACGGAGAAGCTCGGCGGCCCGCCATCGCTCACCGCAATCCTTGTGGTATCCACGGGTATCCTCGGCGCGGTGCTCGGGCCATGGGCGCTCGACATGCTTAAGGTGCGTGATGCCGCGACACGCGGATTCGCGATCGGCACGGCCTCCCACGGCATCGGCACGGCCCGCGCATTCCAGGAAAGTGAAACCGCGGGCGCGTTCGCGGGGCTGGCCATGGGGCTCAACACGCTTGCAACTTCGTTGTTGCTGCCGTTGCTCGTCCAGCTGTTCGGCACCCTATGACGGCCGCGTGAACAGCTAGCCGGTCAGGCGGCGCAGTGCTTCCTGATATTTTTCTGCGGTCCTGGCAATGACCTCCGGCGGCAGCTTTGGCGGGGGTGGCTTCTTGTTCCAGCCACTTGCCTCCAGCCAGTCGCGCACGTACTGCTTGTCGAAGCTCGGGGGGCTCGCGCCCGGCTGGTATGATTCGGCCGGCCAAAAGCGCGAGGAATCGGGGGTGAGTACCTCGTCGATCAGGGTCAGCGTGCCCGCCTCGTCCAGCCCGAACTCGAACTTGGTATCGGCAATGATGATCCCGCGGGTGAGCGCATAGGCGGCGCACTCCTTATATATAGTGAGGGTGGCATCCCGCACCCGGGTGGCGATGTCCAGGCCAAGGATTTCCCGGGCCTGTTCCATGCTGATGTTCTCGTCATGCTGCCCGAGCGCCGCCTTGGTCGAGGGTGTGAAGATCGGCTCCGGCAGCCGCTCGGCCTCTTTTAATCCCGCCGGCAGCCGGATTCCACACACCGTTCCCGCCTGTTGATACTCCTTCCAGCCGCTGCCAGCGAGATAGCCGCGTGCGATAGCCTCGACCGGCAGCGCCTTAAGCTTGCGCACCACTACCGCGCGCCCCTCCACCCGGGCGCGCTCGGCGGGATCCTTCAATACTTCGGCGAGCGGGATGTCGGTGAGCTGGTTAGGAACGATCGAACGTGTGCGCCTGAACCAGAAGTTCGACATGGCCGTCAGCACGGCGCCCTTGCCCGGCACCGGCTCGGTCATCACGACATCGAAGGCAGACAGCCGGTCGGTGGTGACGATCAGCATGTGCCTCTCGTCGATGTCGTAGATATCGCGCACCTTGCCGCGATGCCGGAGCATAAGGGTCTTCAGGTTCGACTCGTAGAGAGCGTCGGTCATGCCGTCAGGAATTCCAGGGGGTGAGTGGACGATGGCGCGGCGTGCCGCGCGCCCGGCCATCGTAAGGATCGGCCCGACAAGCGTCAACGCAGGCGGTGGAATCGCTACCGCCCGCTCACTCGCGAAGCAGCCTTGTGGCGCGGCACCAGCAGGCTCGCGACGACCGATGCCGCGATAATGATGGCGACCACCCCAAGCGCCAACGCGATCGGGATCTTGTAGAAGTCGAGAAGAAGCATCTTTGCGCCGATGAACACCAGCACCAGCGCCAGGCCGTATTTCAGCAGGTGGAAGCGATCGGCGATGTCAGCCAACAGGAAATACATGGCGCGCAATCCCAGGATCGCAAAGATATTCGACGTAAACACAATAAATGGATCATCGGTAACGGCGAAGATGGCCGGAATGCTGTCGACCGCAAACACCAGATCAGTGACCTCAATCAGCGCCAGCACCAGGAACAGCGGCGTGAACCATAGCACCCCGTCTTGGCGCAGCGTGAAGCGGTCACCATGATAGCCGTCGGTAATGCGCAGGTGGCCGCGCATCCAGCGTAACACCGGATTCTTCGCAAGATCCGGTTCCTGTTCGGCGAACACCAGCATCTTGATACCGGTGATCACGAGGAATGCGCCGAACAGGTAGAGGATCCAGTGAAACCGGGCGAGCAGCCAGGCGCCGGCGAGAATCATGATGGCGCGCATCACGATCGCTCCGAGCACGCCGTAGAGCAGCACCCGCCGCTGGTATTCCGCCGGAACGGCGAAATACGTGAAGACCATGATGAATACAAAGATGTTATCGACCGCGAGCGACTTCTCGATGAGATAGCCGGTCAGGAACTCAAGCGCCCGTTCGTTCGCTACTTCGCGCCCGACGGTGCCGTCGAGGTACCACCAGAACCAGGCATTGAACGCGAGCGCGAGCAACACCCACACCAGCGACCACGCCGCGGCCTCGCGCACCGACACCCGATGAGCGCCTCTGGAGCGCAAGAAGACCATATCGACGAATACCATGGCCACCACGAAGGCCACGAATCCGCCCCACATCCACCAGGTGCCCATGGTCTCAGGCATGGAACAGACCTGTACTACGGTGAGCGCACCGGGTCACAGGGGGGAACAGGACTGGCGCGTCTGCTCAGGATCGGCGGCGGCGCGGAATGCCCGCTTCGGAATCGTCAGTGTACGGAAAGCGCACGTGGCCATAGCGAATCAGCAGTACCGCCGAGGACAGCAACAGCACCGCGCCGGCCACCGCCAGCATGCGCCATTCATCCATCTCCTTCATGTCGAGCACGAGATAGCGCGCCAGTGCCACAATGCCGATGTATAGCGGCATACGCACCGGCAGCTGGCCGGACCGCAAATAGAGGCCCACCATGGTGAGCACTTCGAGGTAGATGAACATGAGCAGCAAGTCGGCGAGAGTAACCTTGGCCTGACTCACCATCACCACAATCTCCTGCGCCAGCGCGATGACAGTCGCAATGCCGATAACCACGAGGCCCACCGCCTCGACCGCCGCCAGCGCCACCTGCCCCGCACGGGACCACGGATTCGTCATCGCCTTACCCTCGCTTACGCCACTTTGACCGGACACGCGCCGATGGTAGCACGGGCGCCGCGCGGCCCACTGCGGGACGTTTCGGCATGCAGGATGCCCGCAAACACGGTGTGTCTTGCGCGCGTGATGGCATTGCGTATGCCCGGGCGGTACTTGCCGTTATATTAGTGATATGTGCCGCCTTCGCGATTCTGCTTGCCGCCCCCTGGTCCGACTGGCCGCCCTGGCCCTGATGGTCGCCTCGCTCGCTTCCGGGGCCGCGGTATCGGATGCGCCGAAGGACGAGCCACCGGCGCCGTCGCAGCCACCAACCGATGCGCCGGCACCGACCATGGGCCGGGGTATGCTGCTGTATGAGAACCACTGCATTGGCTGCCACGAAAGCCGCCTGCACGTGCGCGAGCATCGTAGCGCCCGCAACATGACTGAACTGCGGCAGTGGGTTGCGCGCTGGACGGTGCAACAGAAGCTCACCTGGGACGCGAACGACGTCGACGACGTGACGCGTTACCTTAACCTTCGTTACTACAAGTTCCCACCCGAAGCGGCGCACTGAACCGGTTCGGGCCGATCCGGGTCAACCGGGAGATGGCTTGCGCTGCCCGGCCCGTTCGAAGCGCAGGAAAAAATTGTCGTGCAGCAGCGGATTGTCCTCGTGTAGCCTGAAGCCGCCGGCCTCGACCTCGCGGATAACGCTCTCCTTGCCGGCACGCACGTGATTCATCACCCAGCCGCTGCTGCGCCCGGCAACGCGTTCGAAGTCGATCACTACCAGCGTGCCGCCCGGCCGCAGGGCGCGGTGGATCGAAGCGAGCATTGCGCCGGGCTGCTCGAAGTGGTGATAGGTGTCGCACACGAATACCAGATCGACAGATCCTGCTGGCAGACCGGTACTGTCCTGCGCATTCACGATACCCTCGACATTGTTGAGCGCCTGCTCGCGCGCCGTGCGCACGATGTTGTCGACGAAGTTTTTCGAGATATCGACCGCGTAGACCTTACCCTGCGCTCCCACCGCCGTGGCGAACAGGCGCGTGAACAGTCCGGTGCCGGCGCCCACGTCCGCGACTGCCATGCCCGGGCGCGCGCCGGTCGCAGCTACGATTTCCCGGCGGCGATCGAAGACCTCGCGCCCCGGGCGCTCGAAAGCCTCCACCCACTGCGAGTACTCCGGGTCCTGGTACGGAGCGTTAACGGCGGGATCGGCACCGGCGTCGGCGAGCCCCGGCAGCGGCAACGCTGCCACGAGCAGCGTGGCAAGCAGCCAAAGCCATCGTCGATCGATGCTAGTCCTCATCCAGCCACCGCTCGATATAAAAAAGCCGCATGCCTTCCGAGGAGCGCGCCGGCCCGATTACCCTGGCGGGGAAAAGATGCCGCGCCGGGTCGGCACCATCACGCGCCGCCTGCTCCGATTCCACAATCTGCACGCTCGCTTCCGGCACACGATCGCGCGAACGCCGTGGCGCATACACGAGCGCAAAGTGCTCGTCGGCCACGCGCGCATCGGGATCGAGACGGTAACCGCGCATCGGGCCATTATCCGGCGCATGCGGTGCGCCAACAAGCTGCCGCGATCCCCTCGCGCCCGCGTGCTAGGATTATCCGTGCGGGGCACAGCCCAGATGCTCGAACACGAGGACATCCTCAAGGAACTGAACCGCGGCGCGCCGATCGCCGAAAAGCTTGCGTCCGTTCACCGCGCGCTGCGCGAGCGCTACGCATATATCGATCGCGTAGCGGTTGCCCTCTACGACCCGAAAACGGATGTCCTGAAGACCTTCGTCGACAGCACGGAAGGCGGATCGCCGCTCGTGCGCTACGAGGCAAGGCTCGCAAGCTCGGAATCGCTGCAAGCCATCCTGCGCAGCGGGCGGCCCCGGGTAGTCCAGGACTTGAGCATCTTCGCCG
>LJVB01000118.1 GCA_001304215.1 Acidithiobacillales bacterium SM1_46
CGTGTCCGATTGGCGCATGCTTTCTGGGCGCAACCGCGCTGGCGGCGCGCCGAGCCGCGCCGCCGAAAGCGGCGTCAAGCCGCCGCACTCCATATTCAAGCCACTGTCGTGCCTATTTCGACGCGGCAGAAAACGGGCACTTTGAGTACATAAACCGAGCAATCCATCAGCTTCGTGAGAACGGTTATCTGGACAATCAATGCCACGATCCAGCCGATCACCGGAATGAAGTCGAGCCCAAAGCCGACCGCACTGATTATCACAGCCGCAAGAGCCACTGTTCGCAGATCCGCGCTTGAATCTCCAAACAGTCTGACGACGGCGTACAAGGTGATCACGGAGATAAGAAAGCCCAATAGGAGTGCAAGCAGTCCAGACATGTGGATTTCCCTCCTGGGGCAAGTAGCCAATTGTCCAAACCTGCTTTTACCTCCATTCATTCTATGTCTGTTGGGCCCCGTTTATTCAAAGCAGGGTGACATATTTTCGTTGGAAACCCGATTAGGCGCTTCCCGGCCGGACTTACTCGTGCGCTAGGAGCCTGTCGGAGAACTTGTAGCGCAGGCATCCCTGCCTGCTCTTTGCCAAAAAATCCGCGGTAAGTGCAGGCAATCCGCCGTACGGCGGACTGCGTTACGCTCCAACGGTTTGTTTCCTCCGGGTTTTCCCACATGCTCCCGGCGCGCGTGTAGTGTCAGAGAGATTTCAGCCGGGGCGGTGTTTCTCCTCGTCCATGCGGCGGAGGTAATCTTTGGTCTCGCGCACGACGACGCCCGAAAGCAGCAGGAGGCCAATCAGGTTGGGGAAAGCCATGCAAGCGTTGAGAATGTCGGCGATCAGCCAGACCAGTTGCAGCCCGCCGACCGCGCCCACGATGACGAATATGCAAAACAACCAGCGATAGGGCATGACCGCCCGCTGGCCCAGCAGATAGCCTATCGAACGGTCGCCATAGTAGGACCACGAAAGCATCGTCGAGTAGGCGAACAAGACGAGACCGAGTGCGACAATCCATGTGCCAAAACGCCCCAGAGCCGCCTCGAAAGCCCGAATGGTCAGTGTTGAGCTCGTGGGTACAAGAAACGGTTCGTCGTTCTCGTCGAGAAGGGGGCGCTCGGATTTCATGTCCGCCTCGAACAGGACCAGCTTTCCCTTGTACTCCTCGAGCACAATCCGATTACCGTTCTGATCCACGTGGCCCTGGTATTTTCCAGGCCGACCGATGCCTCCCGGTCCATAAAGCAGTGCGCCCTCGTCCGACCGGACCATCCACTGGCCGCTGACCAGAATGACCAGCCCCGTCATTGTGCAGATGACGAGTGTGTCCACGAACGGCCCAATCATGGCGACGAACCCTTCGCGCGCCATCTCGCGCGTTTTCGCCGCGGCATGGGCGATCGGTGCACTCCCCAGACCTGACTCGTTCGAAAAGACACCGCGTGCTACACCATGGCGGATTGTCTGTTGAACCACAAATCCCAGAACGCCACCACCGATCGCAACGGGCGCGAACGCATAGTGGAAAACCTGTCCCAGCGCGACCGGCACGCGCGAGATGTTTAGCGCGAGGATCAACAACGCCCCACCAACGTACAGCACCAACATGAACGGCACCAGGTATTGGGCCACGCGCGCGATGCGCCGAATTCCGCCGATGATGACCAGCCCGACCAACACCGCGAGAAACACTCCCAGCGCGAACGCGTGCCCTGGCACGGGACCGATCACTGGCATCCGAATGGACAGATCCGCCACCGAATCGGGCAGGACGTTGCGCACGCCGTCCACGACCGAATTGGCCTGGACCATGCACCCGATTCCGAACGAAGCGATTCCGGCAAAAAGCGCAAATGCAACAGCGAGCCATTTCAGTCCGAGGCCGCGCGAGATGAAATACATCGGTCCGCCGCTGACAGTTCCATCGGGATGGACTTCACGGTATTTCAACGCCAGTGAACAGGACGAATATTTCGTTGCCATCCCAACGACGGCCGTCACCCACATCCAAAACAGCGCGCCCGGTCCGCCCCACGAGATCGCGACCGCAACACCGGCGATGTTGCCAATGCCGATCGTTGCCGAGAGCGCTGCGCACAGCGCCTGAAAGTGTGAAACGTCGCCCTCTTCGCGCGGGTCGTCATACTTGCCCGAAATTGTCTCGAAGCTGTGGCGGAAACGCCGAAATTGCAGGAACTTCAGGCGGATTGTCAGGAAAAGGCCCGTTCCGACGAGCAGGACAATTGTGAACGGGCCCCAAACGAAATCGTCGATGCGATCTAGTATTGGTGTCAGCTGATCCAGCATTTGCTCGAAACTCATAGGCTTCCCCGCTGTGGCTGCCCACTCGCAGCCGACCAAAGCGCGCAAACTTGCCGGTTCGGCTAACAGATGCCCGCACGACAATCCAGCATTTTTTCGGCTCTTCTGAATTTGCTGTGTGTAGCCCCTCTCGGAGTGCTTGCAGGCCGAAGAGCGAACCTGCCCGCCGTACGGCGCGGGCGCTCTTGCCGGACACACCACCGCTGAGTGCCGTAGCCACGACCGACAACAGCCCGGTGCGCAAGCGCCGGGAAAAGAGTGGCGCCAATCGAGCAACGCTGAAGGTGCGACACCCACTCACACCAGAACCGGAAGAACCATTTTTTCTGGGTCTTCCGGTTGTAGAGTACCCGCAAAACTGCCTCTGACACGATCACGGGATGAACCGGATTTTGTCGATCCTGTTGATCAGAAAGCGATCACGATCGTCCCTCGGCACTCCCACAAGGGCTGGATGTGTCCGTGTTCGTCGCATCCCAAAGCCGCCCGAGAGCAGATCGTTTTTGAACCCGCGTCACGCGCACAGCGAAAAGCGCAGGCGACAGCGATTGGGTCCATTGGTCCGGCTCGTCACTGTCGGGCGATCCGTCATTGCCGAACATCGGTGAAATGCGCACAATCGTACAGCCCGATTCGGTCCAAACGCGCCTTGTCGTACCGACCGGTCATTGATGCCCTGATCGACAAAATACTGCACAAAATCGATTCAACAATCCTGTCTATCCTGTTATCCGGTCGAAAGTGAATTCCTGGTGGAGGTCTCCCATTGGGTACTCCATAGGAGGCGGATGAACCCTTTTTTCTCGGGCTGGTCGAAGCTCGTGAAGCTGGGATGGGGTTACGATTGTTGTATTTGCTCGAGGCGTGTGAGCACCCGTGCATACTCCGCATCGATGTCGAAGTGCTCGGTGATCGTGCGGACGGCATTGCGGCGGATCGCATCGAGCCGCTCGGGCGCGCGCGCCAGCTGAAGGATTTTCTCGGCGCACGCAACCGGGTCGCCCGGGTCCACCAACACGATGTTTTCCCCGTCGCGGAACAGCGGCGTTGCTATCGCGGGCGTCGGCGCGTGCAAGCAGGCCATCCCCGCCGCCATTGCTTCGAGCAGACACGTTCGCAGTTCGGTTCGTGCTTGCACGTTGTCGTTGTTGAGAAGGCTGACGTGGAAATCCGCCTCCGCCATGTGCCAGCGCAGATCATCAATAGAGACGCGGCCACGATAGTGCACGTCGTCGCGCTCGAGCAAAGCCGCCAGCTGCCGCTTCACGACGATCTCGCGGCGGCTGGCGGCCAGCCCCAAAACGCGGAAAGCCGTCGGGTAGAAATTGCCCGTGACGATCAGGCGCGCCGGCTGGCGTCTCTTGATCTCCTCGTAGATCGCAAGGAAACGCTCCAGGCCATGCCACCACAGCAACTCGCCGTGGTAGAGAAATGTGAGTGGACGGTCGCCGACACGTTCCGGCGAACGCTCGAGCGGTTGGAACTTCACGCGGTCGGGACAATTGCGGATGAAAACGACCCGTCGTTCGGGAAGCCCGTAGCGGCGGGCCATGTGCTTGCGCGTTGCGAGCAAAATGACCAGCCGCGGACAGTGAAAGGCGATCCAGTTGACAACCCAAAGGAGAGCGCGAAGAGGCCGCCGGTCGCAAAGATCGAGCAGGTCGATTGAAACACAAAGAGCCACCGGTCGCCGCAGCAACCGCGCCCAAAGAAGGCTCAACAGGAGCTTCCAGAGGTAGCGGGGGGCATCGTGCTTGGTCGCATTGACGAGCGTGCAGTCCGCCCATCGAAGTCGCCTTGTGAAAATCGAGAAAGTAAACGTCGACTCGACCTCGTGGCCATCGGCCTCGAGCCGATGCGCCCACCTCTTCACGAATGCGTCAATGGGAAGATAGACGAGCACTTTCATCGCAACACGGACCCCGGAAACGCCTTGCTGCATCTCACTTACATCTGCCCGGCGTCGATGGCAAGCGCGACTTGGGCAAACTAGGATGCGAAACACTGTGGTGCAGACATCCTCACCTGGGTGCCGGACGGCGGCTCGCACAGCCGGGTTGTCAGCACGCTCAAGTCATGCAGGCAAGATGCCTGCGCTACTTCGCAAGTGCCCGAATCCGCGGGAACAGCCACCCTTGCAGCTTGCAAACGCCACCCTGGCTCGATAAGAGACGGGGCAAGCCAAATTGCCGCGGCCATGGCGACTATCTTGGATAGGTGGAACGTCGCGGCGTATTCCAAAATGTTTCCCATCGGGAGAGGAGAAGATGGACAAGGAGATCAACAGGCGCAAGTTCCTGACAACGTCGGGACAGGCCGCAGCGGGGTTGGGCCTGACTCTGGGCGCGTCCGCGGCGCTCAGTTGCAAAACGACCGCAGCACCTGCTGTTGGCGTCGGGCGTTCCCGACGCGTCGGTGCGAATGAGAAAGTGACCCTGGGCCTGATCGGCTGCGGCGGGCGCGGACGCCACGTTATGAGCATCTTTCAGCGCTTCCCCGACGTCGAGATCGCGGCAGTTTGCGACGTCTACCGTCCCAATTGCGAAAAGGCCCGCGGCATGACCGGTGGCAAGGCCACGACCTACAACGACTATCGGCAATTGCTCGAACGCAGCGACATCGATGCCGTGATCGTCGCAACCAACGGCCACTGGCACGTTCTGCCCACAATCCATGCTTGCGAGGCGGGCAAGGACGTCTACGTCGAAAAGCCGCTGGGCACCTCGATCGGCGAGGGGCGGGCAGCGGTCAAGGCCGCGCGCCGCTGCGACCGGATCGTCCATCACGGCACGCAGCAGCGCAGCATGCCACACTACGCCAGAGCGGTCGAGATCATCCGCTCGGGCAAGCTGGGCGACATCTCGCGGGTTGGCGTTTGGGATCTCGAGAACCAGTGGCCCGGGTTCGGCAACCCGCCCGACGGCGACCCGCCGGCCGGCCTGGACTGGGACTTCTGGCTCGGGCCGGCGCCCCCGGTGCCGTTCAACATCAATCGCGTGCACCATCACTATTGGTTCTTCGACTACGGCGGGGCGTGGCAGCTCGACTGGGCGGTCCACCACTATGATATTGTCCATTGGGCAATGGGCGTGGAGAGACCCTACGCGGCGACTGCCATGGGCGGCAAGCTGGCCTTCGACGACAACCGCGAATGGCCCGACACGTTCGAGGCGATCTGCGAGTACCCGCCCGGGCCGGCGAGCAAGCGCGGTTTCCTTTTGGTCTACACTTTTCGCGGCGGGTGCCAGCGGCCAATCGAGCAGCGGTTCCACGGCAAGGCGTTCTATGGCACGGACGCAACGCTTGTCCTCAATCGCAATGGGTACGAGATCTATTCCGAGACGCGCGAGGGTAAGAAGGTCGTCGAGGAAATCCGCAGGGGCGGCTCGCCCGAGGACGGACCCCACCAGCGCGCCTTCATCGAGGCGGTCCGTTCTCACGAGCGCACAACTGCGGACATCGAGACGGCCCACTATTCGAGCAACCCGGGCCACCTGATGAACATCGCCTGGCGCGTGCAGCAGCGCATTCGCTGGGACGCCGAGAAAGAACAAGTTGTTGGCGATCGCGAAGCCAACCAGCTGGTGACGCGCAAGTATCGCAAACCTTGGGCGCTGCCGACCTGAGGCGCGGCCCTGTCTTTACGTGCCCCGCCGTTGGCGCGCGCCTGGCGGAATCGCTTGTCGAGCGCTACAAGCAAAAGCCCGGAACCTCGCAATAAGTGTTGCAAGCGACTCGCTGCTCGGGCTGGAGTTCGGCGCGGTTGAAACGTCGAAAGCAATTGAACCTACGTGTGAACTGTACATTCAATAGCCCAAGAATAGGATGTGTACTTTGACCCGCAAGCCCAACAAATGGAAGCGTGACGTGAAGAACATTGCAGTGTGGATCGTCGTCTTGGGTTGTGCGGTCGCCGTGCCCTCGACGCAGGTGGCCGCGGCGCCGGCTGCGCAGCAGACCGAACAAAACGCGTTCGAGGAATTTCGCGAGCAAGAACTCCAAAGGTTCCGAGAGACCGTTCTTGCGCTCAGCAGAGACAAGACCTCGGACACCGTCCGCACGGCCAAGCTGAAGGACTATGCCCGCAGAATGGTCGAACGCTACGAGAAGTTCAGGGATAGCCCCGAGGGAACTCCCTATATGTCGGAGGCGAACAAGGACATTGTTGAGATCGCGATCGCCCTGCTCGATGATCGAGAGAAGGTGCGCCAGGCGATCGCTTTGGAGAAGGATCCCGAGCGCGCTTGCCGCCTGAAACTCTTCGCCGCAGAACTTTTCGGCCACCGCGGCCAGACTGATCCCGCCAAGACACTAGTCGAAGAAGTCCTCACCGCAACGAAAGATAAATTCCCCAGTTTACACAAAGAGGCCGAGGTGGTGCGCTTTCGCGTCGCACCCGCCGGATTGCCTTTCCCCGAGCTTCCCAAGGGCACCAGGGATCTCGATGGCGAACCGATCAGGATTGCCGACTACGAGGGGAAGGTCGTTTTGGTGGATTTTTGGGCCTCGTGGTGTGGCCCCTGCCTGCTTGAGGCGCCCAACGTTGTCCGTGCATACAAGAAATATCACCCGAAGGGCTTCGAGATCATCGGCATCTCGCTCGACGAGTCGAGAGACAGGATGCTCGATGCGATGAAGGAACACGGCATGACCTGGCGCCAGTATTTCGACGGTCTCGGTTGGAACAACAAGGTCAGCGCCGAATATGGCATCACGGCCATTCCCGCGACCTATCTCGTCGGGCCGGACAGCAAGATTGTCACGAATCAAGTTCGTGGCGAGCTGCTCGCGGCCAGGCTCGAGGAACTTTTGGGCGCCAAGAGGTAAGCCTTTGCAGACCGTGCCCGAAAACGACGCCCGGCGCCGACCCGCCGCCTCAAAAGCTCCCATTTACCAACTCAAAGTGCCCGAATTCCGACGGCACAACTGCGATGAAACCAAAGCAATCCACACAACGCATGGAGTGCCGGCGGCTTGACGCCGCTTTTGGCGGCGCGTCTCCCCTCGCGCTCCCCTCCAAAAC
>LJVB01000119.1 GCA_001304215.1 Acidithiobacillales bacterium SM1_46
GACGTCGCCCGTCAGCAGGTCGAGAACGGTGCCCAGGTGATCGACATCAACATGGACGAGGCCATGCTCGACGGCGCGACCGCCATGGGCACGTTCATGAACCTCACTGCATCGGAACCGGCCATCGCCCGGGTGCCGGTCATGATCGATTCTTCGAAGTGGGAAGTCATCGAAGCCGGGCTAAAGCGCACCCAGGGCAAGCCGGTAGTGAACTCGATCTCGCTCAAGGAAGGCGAGGAGAAATTCCTCGAGCAGGCGAGCGCCTGCCGGCGCTACGGCGCTGCTGTCGTCGTGATGGCTTTCGACGAAACCGGCCAGGCAGACACGCTCGGCCGCAAGCAGGAGATCTGCGCGCGCTCCTACAAGCTGCTCATCGAGAAAGTCGGCTTCCCGGCCGAAGACATCATCTTCGACCCGAACATCTTTGCCATCGCGACCGGCATCGAGGAGCACAGCAACTACGCGGTCGATTTCATCGAGGCGACACGCTGGATCAAGCGGAACCTGCCGCATGCGCTAATCTCCGGCGGCGTGTCGAATGTGTCGTTCTCGTTCCGCGGCAACAATCCGGTGCGCGAAGCGATTCACTCGGTGTTCCTGTACCACGCCATACAGGCCGGCATGGACATGGGCATTGTCAACGCCGGTGCGCTCGCGGTGTACGAAGATATCCCGGGCGAACTGCGTGAACGCGTGGAAGACGTAGTATTGAATCGCCGGCCTGATGCCGCCGAGCGATTGATCGAGATCGCACCGAAATACGCCGGCAAGGGCGAAGCGGCCAAGGGTCCGGACCTGGCGTGGCGCGAAAAGCCGGTGACCGAGCGCATCGCACACGCGCTGGTACACGGTCTGGACGAGTTCATCGAGGCCGATACCGAAGAGGCACGCCAGCAATTTGCCCGCCCGATTGAAGTCATCGAGGGGCCGCTGATGAACGGCATGAACGTGGTCGGCGACCTGTTCGGTGCCGGCAAGATGTTCCTGCCGCAGGTGGTCAAGAGCGCACGCGTCATGAAAAAGGCCGTGGCCCATCTCGTACCGTACATCGAAGCCGAGAAGACCGCCGACGCCAAGCCCAAGGGCAAGATCCTGATGGCCACCGTCAAGGGCGACGTGCACGACATCGGCAAGAACATCGTCGGAGTCGTTCTGGCCTGCAACAACTATGAGGTCGTCGACCTCGGCGTGATGGTGCCGGCCGCCAAAATCCTCGAAGAGGCGAAAAGGCACGACGCCGACATCATCGGCCTGTCAGGACTGATTACACCATCGCTCGACGAGATGGCGCATGTGGCGAAGGAAATGCAGCGTCAGGGATTCAGTGCCCCACTGCTGATCGGCGGCGCCACCACCTCGCGCGTACATACTGCGGTGAAGATCGCGCCGCACTACAGTCAGCCGGTCATCTGGGTGAAGGACGCGTCGCGGGGCGTGGGCGTGGCCTCCAGTCTGCTGTCGGAATCACTGCGCGCCGGATATCTCGCCAAGCACCAGGCCGAGTATGACGAGGTGCGCGCCCGCCATGCCGGCAAGCAGCAGAACGTGCGCATGCTGACGCTCGCCGCGGCGCGCGCCAACAAGGCCAAGATTGACTGGGCAGGGTATACCGCACCGGCACCGGGCCGACTCGGCATCCAGACGCTCAGGAACTACCCGCTGGATGAACTGACGCGCTATATCGACTGGTCGCCGTTCTTCATCACCTGGGAACTGCACGGCAAGTACCCGGCGATCCTAAAGGACGAGAAGGTCGGGAAAGAAGCGAGCAAGCTCTTCAGCGACGCGCAGGCCATGCTGAAGCGCGTGATTGCGGACCGTTCGCTCACCGCCAACGGTGTCTTCGGCCTGTTCCCGGCCAACAGCGTCAACGATGACGACATCGAGGTGTATGTCGACGAGTCACGGCGCGAACTGCGCACCACCCTACACACCCTGCGTCAGCAGGATGAAAAGCCGCCGGGCCGACCCAACCGCGCGCTCGCCGACTTCGTGACACCGAAAGACAGCGGCAAGAAGGACTATATTGGTGCCTTCGCCGTGTGCATCGCCGGTGCCGAGGAGCTTGCGAAAAAGTACGAGGCAAGGCATGACGACTACAACGCAATTCTGGTGAAGGCCTTGGCCGACCGGCTGGCAGAAGCGTTTGCCGAGCACCTGCACGAGCGCGTACGCAAGGAATTCTGGGCCTACGCCAAGAATGAAAGTCTCACAAACGACTCGCTCATCGGCGAGGAGTACGAAGGCATTCGTCCGGCACCCGGTTACCCGGCCTGCCCGGATCACACGGAGAAGGAATTGCTGTTCAAGCTCATCGACGCCACCCGGAATGCCGGCGTGAAGCTAACCGAGAGCTACGCCATGTGGCCGGCGTCGGCGGTCAGCGGCTTCTACTTTGCGCATCCCGATTCGCAATATTTTGCGGTCGGCAAGCTCGGCAAGGATCAGGTCGAAGACTACGCGCGGCGCAAGGCGATGGATATCCGTGTCGTCGAACGCTGGCTCTCGCCCAACCTCGGCTACGAGCCCGGGGACTGAAGCGGCATCGGGCGGCCATGCACGGTCGCATCTCGCACGTCATCGGTTTTGACGACGCGCCCTTCGAGCGCACGCATCGCGGTGACGTGCTACTGGTCGGTAGCGTGTACGCCGGAGCGAGACTCGAGGGCGTGCTGAGTGGAAAAGTGCGGCGCGACGGGCGCAATGCTACCCGCACAATCGTCTCGCTGGTGTCGCGCTCGCGCTTTCGTCGCCACACTCAAGCCATCCTGCTCCAGGGCATCGCTTTTGGCGGGTTCAATGTCGTCGATCTGTCCGCGCTGCATGCCGCGCTTGGCATCCCCGTAGTCGTCGTCGCGCGAAAGCAACCGGATTTCAATTCCATCCGCCGCGCCCTGCTGTACCGCGTGCCGGGTGGTCGCCGCAAGTGGGCACTCATCGAAAGACTTGGCCCCATGGAGCCGGTGGCAGGCGTTTACGTCCAGCGCGCGGGGCTTTCGCTTGAAGGCACCGGTGAACTGATTCGTCGCTTCGCCATCCATGGTGCGCTGCCCGAACCCCTGCGAACGGCACACCTTGTCGCGGGCGGCATCGCTGCCGGAGAGTCCCGACACCGGGCGTAGGGGTGCGAGCCTACAAAAGCAGCACGACTTTCCTGTAGAGTTACGCAACCAGGTCCAATTACGCGGAGTCCGCATGGCAACGCAAACTCTCTCCCTCTGGATCAACGGGCAGCACACACCCAGCAGCGGCAAGCGCCTCGCACCGGTCTTTAATCCGGCCACCGGTGCAACCGTTCGACAGGTACCGCTCGCGAACCAGGCGGATGTCGATCTGGCTGTGGCGACCGCCAAGGCGGCGCTGCCTGGCTGGCGCGATACGACGCCGCTTCGGCGTGCACGCATCCTCACGCGTTATCGCGAACTGATGGAAGCGCACCAGAAAGATCTGGTGCGGCTCATTAGCGAAGAGCATGGCAAGACCCTGCTCGATGCCGCGGGATCACTGCAGCGTGGCATCGAGGTCATCGAATTTGCCTCTGGCATTCCCCATCTCCTTAAGGGCGAACATGCGGAAGACGTCGGGCGGGGCGTAGACTGCCACTCGATTCTTCAGCCAGTCGGCATTTGCGCGGGTATTGCGCCGTTCAACTTCCCGGCCATGGTGCCACTGTGGATGTTTCCGGTAGCGATTGCCTGCGGCAACACGTTCATCCTGAAGCCATCCGAAAAGGTTCCGTCCACCGCACTGCGTATGGCAGAAATCTTTCACGAGGCCGGGCTGCCGGCCGGCGTATTCAATGTGATCCCCGGTGACAAGGAAGCTGTCGATGCGCTGCTCGTGCACCCGGATGTCGCCGCCATCTCATCGGTCGGCTCGACGCCGGTCGCGCAGCACATCTATGAGACGGCCGCGCGCCACGGCAAGCGCGTGCAGGCGCTCGGCGGAGCCAAGAACCACGCCGTCGTGATGCCAGATGCCGATCTCGCCTTCACCGTCGACTCGCTGATCGGCGCTGCATACGGTTCTGCCGGGGAACGCTGCATGGCTATTTCCACCGTGGTGGCGGTCGGTGAAGTCGGCGAGCGCCTGGTTGCCGCATTACGGGACAAGGCCGCCTCCCTCAAAGTCGGGCCGGGCACCGATGACGCTATCGAAATGGGACCGCTGGTTACAGGCGCGCACCGCGATCGCGTGCGCGGCCTCATCGATGCCGGCGTCGCCGAGGGCGCGACGCTTGTGCTCGACGGCCGTGGACTCAAAGTGAAGGGACATGAGAACGGGTTCTATCTCGGGCCCACCCTGTTTGATCACGTGAAACCCGATATGCAAATCTATCGGGAGGAGATATTCGGACCGGTACTGATCGTATTGCGCGCGTCGGGCCTCGACGAGGCCATCGCTCTGATCAACGGCAATCCGTTCGCAAACGGCACGGCGATCTTCACCGCCTCGGGTGCGGCCGCGCGCCGCTTCGAGCGCGACATCGAGGTGGGCATGGTCGGCGTCAATGTCCCGATTCCGGTGCCGATGGCGTTCTTTTCGTTTGGTGGATGGAAGGCGTCGCTGTTTGGTGACCTGCACATGCACGGCCCGGAGGGCGTAACCTTCTACACACGCACCAAGGTCATCACCTCACGCTGGCCGGCCTCGGGCGAGAAGAAAGCGCACGGCCTTGCGATGCCGACGCTCGGCTAGAACTGGTCACCCGCCCTTTCGGATGAAGTAGCGAAAGGTCTTGCCCTGCTCTTCCGTCTTGAGCAGATCGTTACCGGTACGTTCGCACCAGGCCGGAATGTCCATCTTTGAGCCGGTATCTGTCGATATCACTTGCAGTATTTCGCCGGCGCTCATCACCTTCATGGCCCGGTTCGTCTCGATGATCGGAACCGGGCAATAGTGCCCGGACGTGTCGACGGTCTTGTCTGACTTTATTTTCCCCATCGTCCTTCTCCCGTAGCCGCTGGAGCGAGAATGCTATCGGCCGCCGGTGCGCCGCGGCCAACTCACCAGCACAACCGCCACCAGCGATACCCCAAGAAGCGACTTGCCCATATCGATCAGCAGCACACCGATTGGCAATCCGAGAAACGCGTAGTGCATGGCAAACTCGAGAAAGCTCACGCTCACCCAGATCAGTGCCACCAACCGCAGCGCAGCGCCAACAGATTTCACCGCCAGTCGCCGCAGTAGCCACGCATAGAAATAGGTCATGGCCGCTGCGGCGACGATAGCGATTACGAACGGTGCCGCATCGCTGGCGTCGACATCGCCCGCTGTCCTGCCCTGCAGCCGCCACCACAGATCGCCGAACAGCGCTGGCGAGTACCAGATGAATCCTATCGCCTGTTGTGCCAGCACCAGCAGCCACACTGCCAGATGATTGACGTCACGCATACTCGCGTCCTCGGTGAATGTGACGACCGCCGTGAGCCGATGCGCGTTTGCGCTCCCGACAGGGACTGCCACGCGAAACACGCCGCTTGGCCAGCCGATACTTTGGATCGGTGTGGAATTGCCGTCCAGTGCACCACCAGGACGTCCAGAACCTGACGGGGTTTGTCGGCTGTAGTGCGGGATTGGCACATACGTTGCTACGAATTTCCCCCGATCGCCGCACGAATTGGTGGGGCGCCACAAAATTGACACCGCGCGCAGCGCGGCCATCAGTAGCTCCAAGGAGGAAAGCATGGCCTGCTCCCACGTCGATACCTGCGAACTGTTCGCCCAGTTCGCCCTCAATCCGGCCCTGCGCGTCTGGCAGGCTCACTATTGCGACAAGGATCACAGTCGCTGCGCGCGCTATCAGCTCGCGCGCAGCAGGCAGCCAGTGCCACTCAATCTGTTGCCAAACGGGTCGAAGGTCGATGCGCCGCGGTCCGAGGCGGACTACGGTGCCACGGCGATCTTCAACGCAATCCTCAAACGCCGGGCGCCGATGGTTCTATCGTTTCTGAATACGGGAACCGACGTCAACGTCCGCGACGGTCGCGGCATGACACCGCTAATGGCGGCCGCTGCGATCGGTGACGTCGATATCATACGGCTGCTCTTGTCGAAGCGTGCTGATCGCACCCTCACCAGCAACGACGGCGAAACCGCCTACGAAATCGCCAGGCGCGGCGGATTTGGGGAAGCGGCCGACTTGATTGGCAGCGCGCGAACCGCGCGGCCGGTACACCGCAATCCGAAAGTAGAGAAACCCAACCTGTTCGCCCGGCTGCTCGGTCGCTAGCAACCGGTCGATTCCACATGAAACGTTCGAGAGGAAAGCACGATGACTGAATATTGGCCATGGTGGGCAGGGGCGATTGGCCTCGGCGCCATAACCGTCGCGTTCTGGTGGATGCTGCGTCGGCCGCTGGGGGTGTCCGGCAGCTGGCAAACCGTTGTTCATTGGCGGGAGGCCCGTCGCCTCGCGCAGGCCGAGTTGGCCATGCGCCGGGAACCGGCACTTGCCGGCGATGCCTTGATGGCCGCGACGATCGCGCAGTTCGGCGCGGCGGCGACGTATGGAACCATCGGCCATGCGCCGGAGGCATCCGCGAATTCAAAACACCGCTTCCGCAGGCGCATTCCCTGGACAGCGCACGCCGTCTTCCTGCTCGCGTTGGCGACAGGCGGCCTGATCAGCGCCTTTGTGAATGGCGGCTTCGCGTTCCACTGGAACATGGGACCGGTACACGAGCTGCTGTTTGGCGGCGGTTTTTCGTCCTATGTAGCGCTTTTGCTCGGCGGACTGGCGGTTGGCTTCGGTACCCAGATGGCCGGTGGCTGCACCTCTGGCCACGGCCTCTCGGGATGTGCGCGATTCGTGCCCGCGAGCCTGCTCGCGACCGCGGTGTTCTTCGGTTCCGCAGTCGGATTCTCATTTCTGATGGAGGCGCTCGTCCGATGATCGCAACTTCTCGGCAAGTTCATATCCGCTACGGCGCCACCGGTCTGATCCTCGGCATCGTCCTGAGCAGCGTCGGCTTCACCGATTTCGGCGAAGTCCACAAGATGTTCACGTTCACGGATCTGCGGCTGTTGTTCGTGTTTGCCGGCGCGGTCGCGCTGGCGGCAGCCGCCTTCGCGCTGCTCGCCCGCCAGCACCGGATCGAACGCAAGCGCATCCATCCCGGCACCATCCCTGGCTCGATCCTTTTTGGCATGGGGTGGGCCGTCACCGGCGCTTGTCCGGCCATTGCGCTCGTGCAGTTCGGGCAGGGCTACTTGCCGGCAGCGATCACAATCCTTGGGGTGGTCGGCGGCGTGGCGCTCTATCAGGCAGTCCATCGCGCATTCTTTC
>LJVB01000020.1 GCA_001304215.1 Acidithiobacillales bacterium SM1_46
ATCTGCAGCCATGTTTGCAGCCGTAAGATCAAGGCGTCCCTCGATCCGCATTACCTGCGCGACGGCGTGTGATGCAGGCGAAGACTGTTGAGGCCCTGGGTGTCCGGGAGGGAATCCGATCGTGAGAAACGTTAGTCCCAGAGCGCTCGGCAACCAGAACGGTCCTAGTGGAACGACGCTTATCCACAACATCAGCAGGATACCGTCGGTGATCGAGCTGATCGTCTTGATCATTCCAGCAAGGTCAGTGCCGTAAATGCTGAGACCTGGAGAGGACTCGCACCCAACCATGACGGAAACTTCCTGGGAGCGAATGACGGAACTTGCGCTTTCAGAGAAATAGATTTGGTCAAATGCTAAGTGCCTGATATGTCAAGAGAAATTAGTTATATCTCTAGTACTGCTCTCAAGTGTAGCTTCAAGTGTTTGTCTTGTATAGATAAATAGTAATGGCTCCCTCAACACTTGGGAGGCTGTTTGAGGGTCGAGGGCGGGACAGTTTCGGCTCACGACTATGACGTGAGGCTTGGCCGCCCAGGGGCAAGTTCGGCGATCAGTTCCGATCAAGTCTGCTTGCAGATTCTGAATCTGTCGCAGCTCAATTTTCGGCTTAGTTTGATTCGCTCAGCCGACTGGCAATTCTTGCCTAGCGATCCAAGATGGCGGGAAGCTCTTGATGATGAGGTGTGCGGCCATCTGTTCTCAGGGGGGTCTGACTCGTCTTGGGGTCGAACGTGCGGTCCATTTATTTGCCGATGCAAAAGTCAGCAAAGATGCGCCCAAGCAGGTCGTCAGCTGTGAACTCCCCCGTAATCTCACCGAGCGCGTAATGCGCGAGACGCAGCTCTTCCGCCAGCAGTTCCCCGGCCTTGCTGGCGCCAAGCTGAGCGGCTCCCTGCTCAAGGTGTTGGTGCGCCCGCGTCAGTGCCTCGAGGTGGCGCCGGCGTGCCGAGAAGTTGCCCTCCCCCGCTGGTTGCAGCCCGGCCGCGGCGCGAAGCTGTTCACGCAGGAGTTTGATGCCCTCGCCGGTCTTGGCGGAAAGGGAGACCTCGGGGCCGTGGTCGGTGAGCCGTGTGCCAGCAGGCTCGCCGGTGAGATCGACCTTGTTACGAACCCGCAGACACGTCAGGCCGGCCGGCAGATGTTCGCCAGCCACTCGGGCCAACTGTGAATCTGTAGCGCTTGCGTCGTACACAAACAAGGCAAGGTCAGCGCGCGCGAGCTGCTCGCGCGCGCGTCGTACACCTTCCGCTTCAATCTCATCGGACGCTGCCCGTAGCCCGGCGGTATCGACTATGTGAAGTGGCATCCCGTCGATAGAGATGCGTTCGCGCAGCACGTCGCGAGTCGTTCCGGGCTGGGGGCTAACGATGGCCACATCGCTTCGTGCGAGCGCATTGAGCAAGCTCGACTTGCCGGCGTTTGGCGGCCCGGCAATTACCACCACAAGACCATCGCGCAACAAGGCGCCCTGCCGGGCGTTACGCTGCAACGCCTCTACGCTGGCAGTCAGGTCCTTGATCGTCTTGGCGATACGCTCGTCAGCGAGAAAGTCGATCTCCTCTTCCGGAAAGTCGATAGCCGCCTCGACATGGGTTCGCAATGCAACAAGGCCCTCGGTTATCGCGCTTACGCGACGCGAGAAGTCACCTTCCAGTGAGCGAAGCGCCGCGCGCGCGGCCGCGGTTGAACTGGCATCGATAAGGTCGGCAATCGCCTCCGCTTGGGCGAGATCGATTTTTCCGTTCAGGAATGCGCGCTCGGAAAATTCGCCCGGCCGGGCGAGTCGGGCGCCCAGCTGGATGATTCTGGCAAGCAAATTATCGAGTACGACCGGCCCACCGTGACCTTGCAATTCGAGGACATCCTCGCCGGTGAAAGATGCGGGGCCCGGAAAGAACAGCGCGATGCCTTGATCGATCAATTCGCCCTGGAGGCCACGAAAATGGGCGAGGAGGGCGGTGCGCGGTAACGGCAGAGTGTCGAGCACGGCTTGGGCAATTGCACGCGTCTCCGGCCCACTAACCCGCACGATGCCAATCCCGCCACGGCCGGCCGGGGTTGCGATGGCAGCAATGGTGGTCGCGACCGTCATGCGAGGAAATACTCCGGGTGCGGGGCTGGCACCGGACGCACCACGCAACCTGGTCGATGCCCAAGCTACTTGCTGGTGGCCCCGATCACCTTGTTAATACGCCACTGTTGCGCGATAGAAAGAAGGTTGTTGACCGTCCAGTAAAGCACCAAGCCTGCCGGGAAGAACAGGAAAAACACCGTGAAGAAGACCGGCATGATCTGGAAAACGCGCGCTTGGATAGGATCGAGCGGCTGGGGATTGAGCTTCTGCTGCAGAAACATGCTCGCGCCCATAACCAGAGGGAGCACGTAAAACGGGTCTTGCGCGGAGAGATCACGAATCCAGAAGATCCATGGAGCTTGCCGCATCTCGACGCTCTCAAGGAGCACCCAGTACAACGCAATGAATACCGGGATCTGAATGACAATCGGCAGGCAGCCGCCGAGTGGGTTAATCTTCTCGGTCTTGTACATCTCCATCATGGCCTGATTCAGCTTCTGGCGGTCATCGCCGTAGCGCTCCTTGAGGGCCTGAATGCGCGGCTGGAGCTTTTTCATGTTGGCCATGGACTTGTAGCTCGCGGCAGACAATGGATAGAACGCCAGCTTGATCAGTATCGTGAGGGCAATGATGGCCCACCCCCAGTTGCCGATGAAACGATGCAACCAGTCAAGCAGCCAGAACAGCGGGGCCGAGATTAGCGTGAGCCATCCATAGTCGACCGTCAGGTCCATGCCTTCGGGCAAAGTCTTCAGAATGCGATGCTCCTTCGGTCCAGCGTAAAGCTGCGCAGCAAGGACGCCGCTCGCGCCCGGCGCCAGCTCAACCGCCTTTAGCGACTTGAAACCAAGGATGTGGCGCTGTCCCTGCACGTCCGTATAAAACTCGCTTCGCGCATCGACCCCGGGGAGCCATGAGGCGACGAAGTAGTGCTGGAGCATCGCTACCCAGCCGCCCGTTACCTCTCGCTTGAGCGGCTTCTTCGCCATGTCGTCCAACGGGATTTTTTCGTACTTCTCAGTCGGCGAGTAGATCGCTCCGCCCGTATAACTCGGTGCTGCCTGAAACATGCCGGAAGAGGGCGTGTGGGTGCGCTGGAACTGCCCGTAGAAGTAGCCACGCCAGGGCTCGCGGTTGCGGTTTTCTACCCGGAACTCTACGTCGATCAAGTAACTGCCCCGACGCAGGACGTAGGTCTTGGTGTAGCGCACGCCGGAGGGTGCGTTCCAGGTGAGCGGTATGCGCAGCTCGGACTGCCCAGCGGCCAACCTATATTGTGTTGACTCGATACTAAATCGGACTTTGTGGGTCGGAAACGAACCCTCGTGCCCGACGAGTCCCGACTGCGCAATAAACAGTTCCGCGCCCGACTCACGCATCAATTCAAACGGCTCGCCGGGTTTGTCCGCCGACACCGGATATCGTGGCAGAAAGAGGCCACGTAGATCGCCACCGAGCGTGTCGATCACAACTCGTAGCGTGTCCGTTTCGGCGGTCACCTGTTGAGCACTTGGCAGCTTGTCCGTTGGCTGTACATCGGGTGTCGGCTGCGCTGGTTGGGTGGCTCCGCGGGGTGCGCTGGGCACATCCTTCGACGGCGGCGGCGCAGTGGGTACGGTGGGCGTAGCGCCGGGGGCTACTGCTGCCGCTGGTGTGCCGGACTTCGGCGTCTGGTATTGATCCCACGCCTGCCAGATAAACATCAGCACCAGCGCGAGCGCGAAGAACAGAAACAGTCGGACGTTATCCATTGGCTTGAAACACCATGCTTGACGGTATCTAACGGGTCGACCGCGGCGGTACCGGATCGAAGCCGCCGCCATGGAATGGATGGCAGCGGCCTACGCGGCGTAGTGCGAGCCACGCGCCGCGGGCGGCGCCATGGGTCTGGACAGCGTCGGCGGCGTATTGCGAGCAGCTGGGATGGAAGCGACAGCTTTGACCGAACCAGGGGCTGACCCAGTAGCGATAAATGCCGATTAGTGAAAGGAGGATTCTCTGCATTGCTTTGTAATTCGCTCCCAGTGTCGATTCAGCGACGCGCGAAGTTGCTCGCCCGGTGCGTGCGCGGCGGCTGGCTGCGCCATTACCACTAGGTCTACGCTGGCAAGCCCGTTGCGCATGTGACGAAAAGACTCGCGCACCTGTCGCTTCAGGCGGTTACGGGTCACTGCGGCGGCCGCGGCCCGGCGCGAAATCGCCAAGCCTAGGCGAGCGTGCCCAAGCCCGTTCGGTCGGGCTGCGATGCTGAAGTATTCGTCGCGTGAACGCAACCCGTGCTTCATCACGGCGGCGAAGTCGCGCGGTGCGAGCAGGCGAAGAGATTTAGAAAGCCCGTGGCGCGCGGGCGCCAAGCTATACGCTCAGGCGAGCGCGGCCCTTGCCGCGGCGACGGCTGAGAATAGCGCGGCCGCCCTTCGTCTTCATGCGGGCACGGAACCCATGGGTACGCTTGCGTTTTAGGACGCTCGGCTGAAAAGTGCGTTTCATGCTCTGTCGGTTCCGTGATTGTTACCGCGGGGGCCATTTTAGGTTCGGCCAGCCGCAAAAAGGGCGGCAACCTTACTGCCTCGTTCCAGCGGTTGTCAACCACGTATGCTGACCACGAGCGGAGGTCTTGCGCCACCATCAAGCTGTGGATAACTCTTTATCGTGGCGTTAGACTTCCCGACCCTCGTCGCACCGGTTTCTTAACTGTTCACCGCAATGCCAACAGAAGCGTGGAAAAGCTGCCTTGAACAGCTGGAGGATGAGCTGTCCGCCCAGCAGTTCAATACCTGGATTCGTCCGCTGCACCCACAGCTTGAGGGCGGCGTGCTCAGGTTGCTGGCGCCGAACAGGTTTGTCGTGGATTGGGTAAAGGAGCGTTTTCTGGAGCGAATCAAGGAGCTGCTTGCGGCGGCCGGGGAAGGAAATATCACCGCGGTGGAACTTGAAGTAGGCACCCAAGGACGTGTTGCGCGCCCAGAGGAGTCAGCGCGAGTCGCGGCGCCGCGCCGCGCGAGTCCGGTAATGTCGATCGGGCGGCTGAACCGCGATTTTACCTTCGCCAATCACGTGGAAGGAAAGTCTAATCAGCTGGCGCGTGCTGCAGCTCGACAAGTTGGGGAAAATCCTGGTGCGGCCTACAACCCGCTTTTCATTTACGGGGGGGTTGGCTTGGGAAAGACCCACCTTATGCAGGCTGCCGGAAATGTCATTCTCGAACATCGCCCGGAGGCGAATATCGCCTACGTGCATTCAGAGCGCTTTGTGGCGGATATGGTCAAAGCGCTGCAGCACAATGCCATCAATGATTTCAAGCGGTTATATAGGAACCTCGACGCGTTACTGATTGACGACATTCAGTTTTTCGTTGGGAAAGAACGCTCACAAGAAGAGTTTTTCCACACTTTCAATGCACTGCTCGAAGGACAGCGCCAGGTGATCATTACGGCCGACCGCTATCCGAAGGAACTGGAAGGTATTGAAGAGCGCCTGATATCACGCTTCGGCTCGGGGCTTGTCGTTTATATCGAGCCCCCGGAACTTGAAACCCGGGTGGCGATCCTGATGCACAAGGCTAAACAGGAAGGGGTGGCGCTTCCGGAAGAAGTGGCGTTCTTTGTCGCTAAGCGGGTTCGGGCAAATGTGCGAGAACTCGAGGGTGCCCTACGGCGCATCATGGCGAGTGCCTTCTTTACTGGGCGGGCTATTGATATGGACCTCGTTACCGAGAGCCTCAAAGACCTCCTCTCGTTCCAGGAGCGATTGGTGACAATCAATAACATTCAGAAGACGGTCGCGGAGTACTACAAGATCCGTGTCTCCGATCTACACGCAAAGAGCCGTTCGCGCCAAGTCGCTAGGCCCCGGCAACTCGCGATGGCTCTGGCAAAAGAACTCACAACCCACAGCCTGCCTGAGATCGGGGATGCCTTCGGCGGTCGAGATCACACCACCGTATTGCATGCCTGTCGCAAGATCCAAGAGCTTGCTTCGAGTGATGCGAGGATCAAGGAGGATTACGGCAATTTGCTGCGGATACTTACCACATGAATCTGTGCACAAGCCGTGTGCTGCGCCGCTCATATCCGGTCGCCAGTGGAAACAGGGCGTTCTTTAAGGAATTTAGTCAGAGGCTATGCACAGCAACGCGAACACTTGCCCTCAGGATTAGATTGTCGCTATTGATCCACAAAATAGGGCTGATTTAGTGTTACCCACAGATCAAGAGTGTTCTAATAACTACTACAACAAATAAATTATTTATTAAAACGGAACCCCCCTTTATGCACATTCGGTTCGTCCGTGAGGAACTACTGAAGCCACTCTCCTATGTGGCAGGAGTCGTCGAGCGGCGGCAAACGCTGCCGATCCTGTCGTACTTGTTGCTGTCACAGGAAAACGAAGTGGTCGAACTGACTGGTACCGACTTGGAGGTTGAGGTCATCGCAAGCCGGCCCGTAAGCTCTTGGACATTTGCAGGGCATTGCCCGCTGAGGCGGTGCTGGATATACGCAAGGAGGGGGACAAGGTCGTGGTAAAGGCAGGGCGAAGCCGCTTCGCGCTGACCTCCTTGCCAGTTGCGGATTTTCCCAACCTAGAAACCACAAAATGGGACCTAACGGTAGGACTAACGCAGGGTGACCTCAAACAAGCGCTCGAGCAGACCCATTTTTGTATGGCACAGCAAGATGTCCGGTACTACCTGAACGGGCTATTGTTGGAATTACGGGCCGGCATGCTGCGACTGGTAGGCACAGATGGCCATAGAATGGCGATGACAGAGGTGCCGCTCGAGAACGCTCCGGCAGGGGAGCGCCAAGTAATTATGCCACGCAAGGGGGTGCACGAGATCTCCCGGCTACTGGAGCCGAACAGCGATGCAGTAGAACTGCGCTGGTCAGGAAATCACCTCCAGGCCCATACCGGTGCCTTCACATTTACATCAAAGCTCATAGACGGCCGCTATCCAGACTACACCAAGGTATTGCCAACACAGCAAGGGAAGGCCGTGGTTGTGGACCGGACCGAGCTCCGCGAGGCGCTAGGGCGGGCAGCGATTCTCTCGAATGAAAAGTACCGCGGTGTTCGGTTGGGCTTATCCCAGAATTCCCTGAAACTTTCTGCGCACAACCCGGAACAGGAGGAGGCCCAAGAGGAAGTAGCGGCGGAGTACCAGGGGGAGCCGCTAGAGATCGGTTTTAACGTTACTTACCTCATGGACGCGATTGGCGCACTGGTAAGCGATCAGGTTCGGATTGGCCTAAACGACCCGAATAGCAGTTGCCTGATTGGCGCGCCCGGAAGCACTTATCCGCAGTACGTGATCATGCCGATGCGCCTTTAGAAAGCACGTTCCACGTGGAACGCAGAGCCGCGTTCCACGTGGAACCCCTACTTGGCAAGCGAAGCCGCCGCCCCCCGAGACCGGGCGAAATGGAGTAGAATCCCGTTATGTCGAGCAGCACCCCCGCCGAAAAGCCCGGCCAACCCCGTTATGATTCCACCAGCATCCAGGTCCTCAAGGGTCTCGATGCGGTGCGCAAGCGCCCGGGCATGTACATCGGTGATACCGATGACGGCACCGGCCTACACCACATGGTTTTTGAGGCCGTCGACAACGCTATCGATGAGGCCTTGGCCGGATACTGCAACCGCATCGGGGTGACTATCCACACCGACGACTCGATTACCGTCTCTGACAATGGTCGGGGTATTCCGACCGACCTGGTCGCCGACGAGGGACGATCTGCCGTTGAAGTCGTCATGACCGTGCTACATGCGGGTGGAAAATTTGATCAGAACTCCTACAAGGTATCCGGAGGTCTGCACGGAGTCGGCATATCTGTCGTCAACGCCTTGTCCGAGCTTCTTGAAGTTACCGTGCGCCGCGGCGGCAAGGTGCACTTCCAGCAATACAAGCTCGGGGTCCCTCAAGGGCCACTGCATGTCATTGGTGATTCGTCCGAGGCAGGGACCGATGTGCGCTTCAAACCAAGCGCCACGATCTTTACCAACACCATCTTCAGCTACGACGTGCTTGCCAAACGCCTGCGCGAGCTGTCCTTCCTCAATTCCGGCGTGCGCATCGCCCTGACCGACGAACGAGACGGCAAAGAAGATGTTTTTGAGTACAAGGGCGGCATCCAGGCTTTTGTCGCACACCTGAATCGCAACAAGAACCCGCTGCATAGCAAGCCCATATCGATCGCTGCCGAGCGCGACCGTATCTCGGTCGAACTTTGTCTGCAGTGGAACGACTCATACCAAGAGAGCATTTTCTGTTTTACCAACAACATCCCGCAGCGGGATGGCGGTACTCACTTGGCTGGTTTGCGCGCTGCTATGACGCGGACTCTGAACCAGTACATTGAAGCCACTGGCCTAGCCAAGAAGGAGAAAGTCGATATTTCGGGCGACGACGCCCGCGAGGGCCTAACCGCTGTCCTCTCAGTCAAGGTGCCGGACCCGAAGTTCTCCTCGCAAACCAAGGACAAGCTGGTCTCGTCGGAGGTTAAAGGCGTCGTCGAAACCATTGTTAACGAGAAACTCTCCGAGTTCCTTGAAGAAAACCCGGCTGACGCGAAGTCTATTGCGATCAAGATTGTTGAGTCTGCGCGCGCCCGGGAAGCAGCTCGCAAGGCCCGCGAGCTGACGCGCCGTAAGGGTGCGCTCGACCTTGCCGGTTTGCCTGGCAAGCTCGCTGACTGCCAGGAACGGGATCCTGCGCGCTGCGAGCTCTATCTCGTGGAGGGCGACTCCGCCGGCGGATCGGCGAAGCAGGCGCGCGACAGACGATTTCAGGCCGTGTTGCCACTAAAGGGAAAGATTTTGAATGTCGAGAAGGCACGCTTTGACAAGATGCTTTCGTCCGCCGAGGTCGCGACACTGATCACCGCGCTTGGCACCGGAATTGGAAAGAATGACTTTGATATCAATAAGTTGCGTTACCACCGCATCATTGTCATGACGGACGCCGACGTCGACGGGTCACACATACGTACGCTGCTGCTGACATTCTTTTTTCGTCAGATGCCAGAGCTGATAGAGCGCGGCCATGTCTATATCGCGCAGCCCCCCCTATACAAAGTTAAGCATGGCAAGTCCGAGCGATATCTCAAGGATGATCCCGAGATGCAGGATTACCTGCTAGATCATGCGTTGACTGATGCCAGCCTCGCTCCCGCGGACCGCGCCCCCATCGCCGGAAGCGAGCTTGCTGGCCTGTGTCGCCAATACTTGGCCGTGCAGCAAACCATCAAGCGCCTGTCGCGGCGCTATGACGCGCGCGTACTGGAGAAGCTGATCTACCTTCCAACACTTTCGGCCGACATTTTGAAAGACAAAGATCGGACGACCCAATTCGTCGCCGAACTGCAAGCGCGGCTTGCGATGCATGCCAATGGCACGCGATACGAAGTCACTGTCGGCTTTGACACGCGTAACAATCTCCACGAACTGGTAGTGAGTCGCAGGTTCATCGCTTCGGGTGAATACACGGCACTGCGGCGTCTTGGAGAGCAGCTTGAGACGCTCTTCCGCGGCGAGGTTTCGGTGGCGCGGGGGGACAAACTGCAGCGGGTGACAAGCTTTGAAGAGGCGCTCGAGTGGCTGTTCGCAGAGGCGCGCCGGGGCCAGACCATCCAGCGCTACAAGGGCCTCGGCGAAATGAATCCCGACCAGCTATGGGAAACAACCATGGACACCGCTACACGACGCCTGCTCAAGGTCAATGTTGAGGACGGGGTTGCAGCCGATGAAGTCTTCACCATGCTGATGGGCGATCAGGTCGAGCCGCGGCGCGAGTTCATCGAAAAGAATGCGCTATACGTCGGCAATCTCGACGTCTAGCCGCGTTCGCCCAACCCCGGTCTAGTGCAGTATGCGAGGCACGCTGAGCGTGAACGCCGGGATCTCCGCATCGAAACGCGTGCCATCGTCGGCCACCATCTGGTAGGTGCCGCGCATCACGCCCACCGGCGTCTCAAGAATCGTTCCGCTCGTGTACTCGAAGCTCGTGCCGGGCGCGAGATAAGGTTGCTGGCCCACCACTCCTTCCCCGCGCACTTCCTGGGTCCGGTTATTGGCGTCAGTGATAATCCAGTGCCGCGTAATCAACTTTGCTGGAACTGAGCCACTATTCGTAATCGTTACGGTATAGGCGAATACATAGCGATTCTGGTCCGGCTCCGATTGGGCCGGAATGAAGTTGGTCTTTACACTGACTTGAATATGATGGGATTGATCTCGCGCCATTCGTGTATTTTGCCGCAGTCGTTGCGCTAGGGGTATCGCGCACACCCGATGGGTCTTAGTCAGAAGCAGAAAACCCCTTAGGCGTGATGCCTGACGTCCTGGGCAGCCGGGCAGGGGACGCTGAAGAATCTCGGTGGATCGACATCAAGCCGGGCGGCACTCAAGGCACCTCCCCACAGGCAGCCACTGTCCAGCCCAAGAACGCCATCGCCGTCATACAACCCGAGGGTCGACCAGTGACCGAACACCACCCGCTGTTCACGGGTGCGTCGCCCCGGAACGCGGAACCACGGCAGCAAGTCCACGGGTTGCGTGCCAGGGGCACCCTTATGACGAAGATCCATGGCGCCTTCCAAGTCGCAATAACGCAGGCGCGTGAAAGCGTTCACAATGACGCGCGCGCGATCATGGCCACGCAGCTCCTCGTGCCAGTGATCCGGCAGATTGCCATACATGTGGGCGAAAAAGTCCGTGTGGTCACTGCTTCGGAGCAACGTTTCCACCTCCAGGGCGAGTCGTGCCGCGGTTTCCAGATCCCACTGAGGCAACAGGCCTGCGTGCACTAACGTGTAACCGAGTGCAGCATCGTGGTGGAGGAGCGGGCGCGAACGCAACCACTCGAGCAACGCTTCCCGATCGGGCGCCACTAGAACTGCCTCGAGGGTATCGTGTCGCTTTGGCCTCGCATGGCTGCTCGCCACCGCGAGCAGATGGAGGTCATGATTGCCCAGCACCGTAACCGCGACCTCGCCAAGTTGACGCACAAACCGTAACACCTCGAGCGATCGTGGACCGCGATTTACCAGGTCTCCCGTGAACCACAATTGATCCTGTCCCGCACGGAAGCCAATGTGCGCTAGCAGGGTCTCAAGTGGCCCGAGACATCCCTGCACGTCGCCGATGGCGTAGACGGCCATTAGCCGGGGGAGCGCGCGAAGCGCACGCCGAACTCGTTGGTCGCGAGCACGAGTGCGTTGACGATTCCTGGCTCGGAGGCGGAATGACCCGCATCCGGTACAATTTCAAGTTGGCCGCGCGGCCACGCTTGCGCAAGCTCCCAGGCGCTTTGTGCAGGACAAACCATGTCATACCGGCCATGCACGATCACGCCTGGGATGTCTTTAAGGCGAAATGTACCGCGCAAAAGCTGCCCCGGGTCAAGAAAGGTGTCATTGACGAAATAGTGGGCCTCGATGCGCGCGAGTGACAGCGCCACATGTGGATCACTGAAGAAGTCGACCACGGTCTTGTTCGGGTGCAGGGTGGCCGTACGACCCTCCCAAACCGACCATGCCTTGGCTGACGCCATGCGCGCCACTTCATCTTCACCAATTAGACGGGCGTGGTGCGCGCGGAGCAAATCGTGCCGCTCTGACTCCGGGATGGGGGCGACGAAATCCTGCCAGTAATCCGGAAATATGTGGCTCGCGCCGTCCTGGTAGAACCAGTGGATCTCCCAAGGTCGGCACAGGAAGACCCCGCGCAAAATCAGCGCCAGCACTCGTTCCGGATGCGTCTCGGCATAGGCGAGCGATAATGTGGAGCCCCAGGACCCGCCAAATAGCAACCATCGCTCGATCCCGAGCGCGGCGCGAATGCGCTCGATGTCTGCGACCAGATGCCACGTCGTGTTGTTTTCCAGCGACGCATGCGGCGTCGAGCGACCGGCACCGCGCTGGTCAAACAGCACGATGCGGTACAGGTTCGGATTGAAAAATCTGCGATGGTAGGGTTCGCAGCCCGCGCCAGGACCGCCGTGCACGAACAGCACGGGCACGCCGCTTGGATTACCACACTCCTCGATATACAAAGTATGCGGCGGTTCCACCGCCAGCTGGTGCGTCGAGTATGGTGCGATCTCGGGGTAAAGGCGCAGCATGCCCTAGAAGCTTTCAGCTTGTATCTGTTGATACGCGAGGCTGATGTGCCGGCCCAGTTGTTCGTCGAAGCCGTACCATTTCTGAAACCGGATAAGTGACTCGGCGATCTTGGGCTTCATTTCGAAGTCCTGAAGGCCTTGGTCGTAGTATCGCTTGACCTCGTCGTGGAGGGTCCGCAGGTAGTCCCGATAGCCAACCAGAATGTTGCGCCCGTTGGAGGGTCCATGGCCCGGCACGAATTGACTTGCGCCGCTTTGCATCGCCATCTCAATGGCCGCCACATTACCGGCGAAGTGCCCATCATCCATGCGGCCGATGCGCCCAGCGAACACATTGTCACCGAGGAACATGGTCTTTTCCTCCACCACCTCGATCATTACGTCTCCGTCAGTATGTGCCTTCCCGTTGTGGTAAATGCGAAAGTGCCGATCCCCTAGTTTCAGGATCTCATCGTGATCGACGTGTGTATCCGGCCCAACCGGCTCGGTGCCTTTCACGGCCCCGTCGGTCAGGCGATTGAGCAAGCCAACCCATTCCGCGCCCGCGGCTGGTGCCTTCGATTTCATGTTCGGGTGGGCATAGATAACGGCCTTGGGGTAGGCGGCCTTGATCGCCTGGTTGCCGAGCCAGTGGTCGCCATGGACATGGGTATTGAACACGGCGATGACCGGTTGTTTGGTGACACCGGAAATCTTTGCTAGCACCATTTCGCCGATGCGCACACTGGAGCCAGGATCCACCACCACAACTCCCTTGCTGGTCAGCACGAACCCCGGATTGTTGATGAAGCCCTGGTTGCGCCTGTCGGGGAGTTCGTTGATTCCGTGAATCACGTAGACACGGTCAGTGAGCTTAACGGCAGGGTAGTCGCCTTTCAGTGCGGGCCCCTTGCCGTCGCAGGCCACCAGGGACACGACAACCGACATGAGCAGCGCGGTACGCCACATAGGGGACTCCTGAAGAGGATGCAGAGTGTCTGAGGCCGAAGTATAACCTGCGGCCGGGGCAGTCCGGGTCAGGCGCTAAGGAGCCGTGCGAGCAGGTCGTAGCCGTAGAGGAGCACTTCGACGACGATTAGAAGCACGATGTACCATTCGACTCGCAACATGCTTCGGCTCTGAATGAGGTCGGCAGCCGTCTCAGCGGTGCGGGCAATCAGCGCCAGTTTGCGCTCCAGCACCGTATTACGCTCGACGAGTTCATACTCGTTTCCCAGATTGAGAAATAGCCGCTCAAGTGCAGGATGGTCCCACAGGACGTCGGGCTTGTCCTGAATCTCGACGCGCCCGGTCATGCGCTGCTGCACGAGCAGCGCTCCACCGATATGCCGCAGAAGCTCGCGCAACTTCTTGCCGCCGCCGCGGCGAAGCTCCAGTTCGCGCGCCAACGGCTCGATCTGGTCAAACGCCGCTGCAACGGTCGATTCGTAGTAGGCGAGGGTGACACTGCGCGCAAGAACGGTCGCCAGTATCTGCAATCTTGCGATGGAATAGTCCTCGAGCCGCACGCCCTCCAGCGTCGCCCCTTCGGACTGTTTGCCCGCCAGCAAAATTAGGGTGTCCTCGGTTTCACCCCTACGCAACGGGTGCTCGATGCGCTCGCGCAGATTCTTTAGGAAATCGCGCTGTTCATCGTTGTCGAGTTCGAACATCACCACCGCGCCATAACGAAACAGCATGGCGAGTCCGGATTTGCCAGCCGGGACTACCAGCGGCCCGAGCCCCTGCGCGGGTTCGGCAAGTCCGCGAAGATGAAGTCGCTCGCCAACTAACGCCGCGCGCACAGCAATTGGGCGATCCCGGGGGAGACGCGCCGCTGATTTCACGATATTGGAAGCGGCAACGGCCATCGGATGACTAGAGACCGAGGCGCTGCCAGATCGCGCGCGTCGGGCCGGCGCGGTTCATCGTGTAAAAGTGCAGGCCCGGAGCCCCGCCGTCGAGCAGCCTGCGGCAGAGTTCGGTCGTTACATCGAGACCAAATGCACGCAGCGCCTCAAGATCGTCCCCGAAGCCCTCGAGACGCTTGCGTATCCAGCGAGGTATTTCCGCCCCGCAGCCGTCCGAGAAGCGCGCCAGTTGCTTGTAGTTTGTAATCGGCATGATGCCCGGAACGATCGGAGTATCCACCCCGATACGCTCGCATTCGTCGACGAAACAAAAATATGCATCGGCATTGTAGAAGTACTGCGTAAGCGCACCGTTGGCACCGCTATCAATCTTGTGGCGGAAATGCGCGAGGTCATCCTCGGCATTCGTCGCCCGCGGATGGACCTCCGGGTAGGCCGCGACTTCGATATGGAACCAGTCGCCGGTTTCGGCCCGGATCAGCTCCACCAATTGGTAGGCATAACGAAACTCGCCGGGGGAGGCCATGCCGGAGGGCAGGTCCCCGCCCAGCGCGACAAGGCGCTTGATACCAAGCGCCTTGTAGCCGAGCAGCTGATCACGAATCGATTCCCGGCTTGCTCCGACGCAGGAGATGTGCGGTGCGGCTGTCAGTCCCTTTTCATGGAGCGCCCGAACGGTTTCGTAGGTGCCCTGGCGCGTGCTGCCACCGGCGCCATAGGTCACGGAAAAGTATGCCGGACTTAGCGTCGCCAGCTCGCGCGTGGTCTCGTCCAGCTTTGCGCGGGCGTCTTCGTCCTTTGGCGGGAAGTACTCGCAGCTGAAGGTACGCGAAAATTTCGCTTGTGAGTCCATGGTCAATCCAGCATGGCGTGCCCCCGCAGCAAGTGCAACTGCCGCGGGGGGCCGCGCGTGAGCAGAACTGTGGTTAGTAACGATAGTGGTCGGGCTTGTACGGACCATCGACCTGAACGCCGATGTAGCCCGCCTGCTCGTTACTCATGCGGGTGAGCTTTACGCCGATCTTCTTCAGGTGCAGGCGCGCGACTTTTTCGTCCAGCTTTTTGGGCAGCACATATACCTTTTTCTCGTATTTGCCGGCGCTATTGAACAGCTCCATCTGTGCGATGGTCTGGTTCGAAAACGACGCCGACATCACGAACGAGGGATGCCCGGTGGCACAACCGAGATTCACCAGCCGGCCTTTGGCGAGCACAATTAGCTTCTTGCCGTCCGGAAAGGTCACGTGATCGACCTGGGGCTTGATCTCGTCCCACTGGTACTTCTCGATCGAGGCGATATCAATCTCGGAGTCGAAGTGTCCGATGTTGCACACGATCGCCTCGTGCTTCATGCGTTTCATGTGCTCGTGCGTGATCACGCTCACATTGCCGGTGGCGGTGACGAAAATGTCGGCCTCGGCACAGACGTCGTCCATGTTCACGACCCGATAGCCTTCCATTGCCGCCTGCAGCGCGCAGATCGGGTCGATCTCCGTCACCCAAACGGTCGCTCCCATACCGCGGAACGCCTGAGCGCAGCCTTTGCCAACATCGCCGTAACCGAGCACCACACAAATCTTGCCGGCGATCATCACGTCGGTGGCGCGCTTGATGCCGTCAATCAGGGATTCACGGCAGCCATAAAGGTTGTCGAACTTCGACTTGGTGACGGAGTCATTCACGTTCATCGCCGGGAACAGAAGCGTGCCCTGCTTATGCATCTCGTAGAGTCGGTGCACACCGGTAGTGGTTTCCTCCGTCACGCCGCGGATACCCTTGGCGATCTGCGTCCACTTGCCGGGTTGTTTGGCGAGCGATTGCCGAAGCAGCTCCAGAAAGACCTTCCATTCGTGATTGGCGTTCGCCTCGGCTTGCGGAACCTTGCCGGCCTTCTCGAATTCCACGCCCTTGTGTACCAGCATGGTGGCGTCACCGCCGTCGTCGAGAATCATGTTGGGGCCCTTGCCGTCCGGCCAGGTGAGCGCCTGCTCGGTGCACCACCAGTACTCCTCGAGTGTCTCGCCCTTCCAGGCGAACACGGGAACACGGGAATCGCGCGTGCGGCGAGCGCGGCTGCGGCGTGGTCCTGGGTTGAGTAGATGTTGCACGACGCCCAGCGTATCTCGGCGCCAAGTGCGGCAAGCGTCTCGATCAGTACCGCGGTCTGGATGGTCATGTGCAGGGAACCCGAGATGCGTGCTCCCTTGAGCGGCTGTTGCGCGCCAAACTCCTCGCGCAGCGCCATGAGACCGGGCATTTCTGTCTCGGCGATCTCGATCTTGAGACCGGGCATTTCTGTCTCGGCGATCTCGATCTCTTTGCGGCCCCAGGCAGCGAGGCCAATATCGGCGACCTTGTAGTCGGTGAACTTCGGATTGACGACAGCAGACATGGCAATGCTCCTAATAGTAGCGAGCGCCGTTGCTGGATATCACGAACCTCCGAGCCTGGCCCGCCAAATATGTTGGCAGGGTTGCAACGCTCCTCGGAGATCCGGCCCGCCGCACCGCGCGGCGGGTTGAAACTATGCGCTGGCCGCGCTCTTCGCTTTTAGGCCGGCGGCGTCCCGCAGGGCTGCTGCCTTGTCGGTTCGCTCCCAGGTAAAACCCGCCTCGGTGCGGCCAAAGTGCCCGTAGGCAGCGGTTTGTTGATACACCGGCCGCAACAAATCGAGCATTTGCACGATTCCTTTTGGTCGCAGATCGAAATGGGCCGTGACCAGCTCGGCGATTCGAGCGTCGGAAATGACGCCAGTCCCGAAGGTATCAACATGGATCGAAACCGGCTTGGCCACGCCAATGGCATAAGCGATCTGGATCTCGCAGCGGGCTGCGAGGCCGGCCGCGACAACGTTCTTCGCAACGTAGCGTCCGGCATAGGCGGCCGAGCGATCCACCTTGGAGGGATCCTTGCCGGAAAATGCGCCGCCGCCGTGGCGGGCCATGCCGCCGTAAGTGTCCACGATAATCTTGCGCCCTGTGAGACCAGCGTCGCCTACTGGTCCGCCGATGACGAACGAACCGGTCGGATTGATGAGGTACTTGGTGTCTTTGGCAAGCCATTCCTTCGGCAGCACCGGTTTGATCACTTCCTCGATCACCGCTTCCTCAAGCATCTTGTGATTCACGTCCGGCGCGTGCTGCGTGGAGAGCACCACCGCATCGATCCCCGACGGCCTGCCGTCGACGTATTTCACCGTCACCTGCGACTTCGCGTCCGGTCGCAGCCAGGCGAGCTTGCCGCTCTTGCGCACCTCGGCCTGGCGCTTGACCAGCCGGTGCGAAAGCGTGATCGGCATTGGCATTAGCACGTCTGTCTCGTCGCTGGCGTAGCCGAACATGAGGCCCTGGTCGCCCGCGCCCTGCTCCAAATTGAGTCCCTTGCCCTCGTCAACGCCGGCGGCAATATCGGGAGACTGGCGACCAATCGCAGTCAGGACCGTGCAGGTATCCGGGCCAAAACCCATTTCGTCCGTGTAGCCGATGTGTCGAACCACTCCACGCGCGATCTTGTCGAAATCGACAGCCGCGGACGTCGTGATCTCGCCCGCCAGCATCACCAGGTTGTTCTTCACCAGGGTCTCGCAGGCGACCCGCCCCATCTTGTCCTGCGCAAGGATGGCATCCAGAACCGCATCAGAGATCTGGTCACAGACCTTGTCTGGGTGGCCTTCAGAGACCGATTCAGAGGTGAAAAGAAAGGCGTCCGCCATGATGGCTCCCGTCAATCAGCGTGAGGGCGCGAAGTTTACCAATGTCGCAGTGAAATGCCAGCAAATGGCTGGAAAGCAGCAGTTAGCACTGCTCCCAGGGAAGCCCATGAAAGCGCCAACCGTCAACGGTAGAACGATGGTGATGATCGTCCAGATGGCCTTCAAAACCTTCCGAGACGTTATAGACCTCCCGCACCCCAGCCGCTATCAGCGTTTTGCCGGCATCGAGCGAGCGAACCCCGCTGCGGCAGATCAGTACCACCGGCGCCGCCCCCCCGGCCCCGCCAAGCATCGCCTGGCGTACCTGCTTCACGAACTGGGGATTTACTTGCCAGTCGGGCTCATCGATCCACGGAATATGGATCGCACCGGTCGGATGCCCGACGAACAAATATTCCATATTGGAGCGCACGTCGATGAACACCGCGTTCGGGTGTTCCTGAAGAAACTTGAATGCCTCCTTGGGGCTAAAAGTCCGAACCTGATTGCTGGTCACTGCGACTCGCTCGCCGCGCCTGCGGCTGATTAGGGCATACTTGGTACCATTCATTATGGTCCCGCTCGCCGCCCAACCCAAGTCCGCCGTCCAGGTGCCGCGCCCGCCCAAGCCGCTCGCAAGGCTTGCCGGTCAGGCCATCGCGGACTACCGCATGATCCGAACCGGCGATCGTCTGTTGCTGGCGCTATCCGGCGGCAAGGACAGCTTGAGCCTGCTTCACGTGCTGCTTGCCCTGCGAGCGCGCTCACCAGTCCGGTTCGAGCTGGCGGCCGCCACGGTAGATCCCTGCATCGAGGGGTTCGATCCATCCTATCTGAAGGACTATGTGCCATCCCTTGGCATTCCGTACTTCTACGAGCGCCAGCACATTGTCGAGCGCGCCGCCGACACGATGCACGGCGACTCGTTCTGCGCCTACTGTGCGCGCATGCGTCGCGGCATCCTGTATGCCGCGGCCCGACGCGAAGGCTACGACGTCCTTGTCATGGGTCAGCATTTGGACGATTTGGCCGAGTCCTTTCTGATGGCGGCGTTCCACAATGGCCGCTTGCGGACCATGAAGGCAAATTACGTGATAGACGCCGGTGATCTGCGTGTCATTCGCCCGTTCATCTATGTGCGCGAGCGCCAGACACACGATTTCGCGAGCCGCGCAGGTCTGCCGGCCATCGTCGATAACTGTCCAGCATGCTTTCGTATGCCCACTCGCAGATTGGGAATGAAAGCCCTGCTCGCCGAGCAGGAGAAATCCTTTCCAACGCTTTTCGATAGTCTTCTTAGCGCTATGCGTCCGCTATTGTCTGAAGGACTTCCGCCACCTGACGAGTCAGAAGCTGTTCTATAGAAGTTGTTCTAACCACTGTCATGCCTTTGCTAGTCATAAATGGCACTTCTCTTCCCACAATGTATATATGCGCGAAAGATATTTCCATGAGACATGCACCAAAGGCATAAAACATATAGTGGTGGGTAATATCAGGCCATTATCAGTACATTTTTATCTCCACGTAACGCTCCATCCTCATACTTTATGTACATATCAAACCCATTGTGGGAGCAAACGCTATTATCGAGGATGGGTCGACTAGTCTCATCTGGGCCTCCCTTCTTGGGCACGACTTCTCGCCTAAGCGGCGCTGCTCCGCCCCTAAAAATTATGTGGACTAATCGTTGGACGCAACTCGAATCGACGGCCCGGAAAAGGGCCCGCCTATTGATGCCAATGGCGCGCTGCCGGACCAATAGGCCCAATCGGGCGCGAAGCTATAAACTCGCCCTCCCATGAGCAAGGCGTCGCCGCATCATGAGTCCCCGACGCGCGATCGCCCCTACCGAACGCACCTTCCACATGCCGCGTTTGCCCCGCGCTACCTCGGTGCGTGGTTCGTGGTGCTCTTGCTGGCGATCGCCGGACAGCTGCCACTGTTGCTGACCCGGCCGGTCGGCGCTGCCTTGGGTCTCATGATGATGGCGGCCAACCGCAAGCGCCGCGAGGTGGTACGCATCAATCTCGCACTGTGCTTTCCCAACAAGGGGGCACATGAGCGCGCGCGGATCGCTCGTCGGCACTTCATCGTGGCTGGTCAAGCGTTCGTTGATCTCGGATTGCTCGTATTCGGTCCGCAGTGGCGCGTGTTGCGCGCAGTTCGCATCCAGGGCCTTGAGCACCTGCGAGCGCAGCTTGGTAGTGGCGGCCGCACCATTCTCCTGGTACCGCACATGGTTGGAATGAACTTCGCTGGCTCCGTGGTGGTCCGGGAGCACCGCGGGTTCTCGATGATGAAACTGCAGCGCAATCCAATCGTTAACTGGATGCTGAACCGGGGCCGCGCCCGCTTCGGCGGTGAACTTATCTCGCGTCATCAGGGTTTGCGCCCGGTTCTGCGACGGCTGCGTCGCGGCCAGGGCTTTTACTATCTTCCCGACGAGGACTTTGGCCCGAAGCATTCCGTGTTTGCGCCGTTCTTCGGAGTGCCGCGTGCAACGCTGCCCACGCTCGGTCGGCTCGCCGAGATGGCGGATGCCGCAGTACTGCCGTTCTTCGTGCGGCTGCTTCCCTGGGGGCGCGGCTATGAGGCAGTTGTTCACCCGCCGCTCGCGGGCTTTCCGGCTGGTGATCCGGTGACTGACGCCACCGCCATGAACCGCGCGCTGGAGCACGGCATTGCCGCCATGCCCGAGCAATACATGTGGACCCTGAAGTTCTTCCGCACGCGCCCTGACGGATCACCCTCACCCTATCCCGCCACGCCGCGCCGGGGTCGCCGTGGCTGAGGTACGCCACTATCGCGATTTCCTCGCGCCGCGCTATTGGCCGACGTGGCTCGGCCTTGGCTTCATGCGTGCGCTAAGCATCCTGCCCCTGCCCGTGCTGGCAGGGATCGGCAGCGCAATCGGCATGCTGTTTTACGCATTGCACGCCGGGCGTCGGCGCGTCGTGCGCCGAAACATCACCCGTTGCTTCCCGGGCTTGACGCCCGTTGAGCACGCCCGCCTGATCCGAGCCCATTATCGCGCCGCGGGCCAGGCGACGCTCGATGAGCCCGTCGCCTGGTTCAGTTCCGCAGCGCGCTTGAGGCGGTTGGTCCGGTTTCGCGGCCGCGAGCACTACGATGGTGCGTTGGCCGCGGGGCGCAACATCATTCTGCTGGCACCGCACTTCGTGGGACTCGGCATGGGCGGCTTTCGGCTTTCCATGGAGCGTCCAATGGTCTCGGTGTATCGGAACCCGAAGAACGAACTGCTGGCGTTGGTGATGCTACGGGCACGCTCCCGATTCGGCGGCCACCTGGTCGAACACAATAAGCCGTTCACGACGCTGGTGCGGCTGGTGCGCAACGGTCTGCCACTCTACTACCTGCCAGACCAGGACGCGGGGCGACGCAACTCGGTATTCGCACCATTTTTTGGAATACCGGCTGCGACCTTTGCAGTGTTGCCGCGCCTTGCTGATATGACCAACGCGGTGGTGATCGCCTGCTGGACCCGGCAGTTACCGCACGGGCGCGGCTACGAAGTGAGTTTCCGCCCACCGATTGAGAACGTTTTTTCCGGCGATGCGCTCGCCGACACCACGCGCATGAACCGTGAAATCGAGGAATGTGTGAAGGAGGCACCTGCCCAGTACTTCTGGCTGCACAAGCGCTTCAAGACGCAACCGGAAGGCCGGCCCGATTTTTATCGTCGGGAAGTCTGAAGAAGCCGCGCCCTCACTTCTGCAGGCGCTTCAGGAAAACCCCCATTTCCCTCGCGGCCTGTTTGTCACCCTTCTCCTCTGCGACGCGAACGCCGGTCTCGTAGGCCTCGATTGCCGCCGGCTTGTCTCCCGCGTCGGCCAAGGCCTTGCCCAACAGCTTCCAGGCAGCCGAATACGTGGGTTCGCGTTCAGTTGCGTGGCGCAGTTGTTCCACTGCCTTCGCGAATTCGCCCTGCTTGAGATACTCGTTGCCGAGGCTGTAGCGCAGCAGTGCATTGTCCTGGCCGCGGGCCAGCATTGCTTCCAGGGCCTGGATCATGCCCATCGTGCCAACCCCCTTCTGTCAGCCTTTCTTGGGATGAAGGCCAAGCTGTTTGAGTTTGCGGTAAAGGTGCGTGCGCTCCATTTCCACCAGCTTTGCCACTTCTGCAACGTTGCCGCCGGTGCGCGCCAAGTGGTACTCGAGGTAGCTGCGCTCAAATTGCTCGCGGGCCTCGCGCAGTGGCATGCCGAACAGCGTGTTCGGTGCGGGCACGGCCGGCGCGCCATCTGCAGCACGCGCCGCGCCAAGCGCCTGCTGCACCTCGGCTTCGCTCACTTCGTCGCCGCGGTTGAGGATCAACAGCCGTTGCACGACATTGCGAAGCTCGCGCACATTGCCTGGCCAGCTGTGGTTGCGCAGCGCGTTCAACGCGCTGGTGGTGAACTTGCGGTAGGGGAGATGTTCATGGTCAACCATCCAATTCAGATAGAAATTGACCAGATCCGGCACGTCCTCGCGATGATCTCGCAATGGCGGCACACGTACGGGTACGACGTTCAGCCGGTAATACAGATCCTCGCGAAAGCGGTTGGCCGCAACCGCCTGTGCCAGATCCTGGCTGGTGATGGCGATGATGCGAACGTCGAGGGCCTGTGCCTCGACACCGCCAACGCGCACGAAGCGGCCCTCGGCCAGCGTGTTGTAAAGCCGCATCTGGGTGGCGGGGTCGAGATCGCCGACTTCGTTCAGCACCAGTGTGCCGCCATGCGCCTGCTCGAGCGAGCCCGTGTTAACGACGCCATTGTGTTCGCTGCCAAACAGCTGCGCGGCAATGTTCTGCGCCGGAATAGCCGCCAGACTTACCTCAACGCACGCGCGGTCAGCGCGAGCACTGTGCGCATGAATGTAGCGGCCGGCAAGTGCCTTGCCGCTGCCGGGCTCACCGCTCACCAGCACCCAACTTTCGGTCTTGGCGATACGCTCGAGGTTGTCGCGCAGCTCGCGAATAGCACGACCCCTGCCGATGACCAATGTGCTTGGTTCGGCGCGCTGGCTGAGCGAGAGGTTTTCGCGGCGCAACCGCTCGGCCTCGAGTGCGCGTTCCACTGTAACCAGCAACTTGCCAAGGGACAGGGGCTTTTCGACGAAGTCATAGGCGCCGAGGCGCGTCGCTTCGACTGCGGTCTCGACTGTGCCATGGCCGGACATCATTACCACCGGGGCCGGCAGGCCTCCGGCTTCTGCCCATTCCTTGAGGAGCGTGATGCCATCAGTGTCCGGCATCCAGATGTCGAGCAGCACCAAATCGGGTGGTTCGCGGCGAAACGCCTCGCGCGCCGCCGCCGCGTTCTCGGCGGTCGCCACGCGATAGTTTTCGTCTTCCAAAATTTCCCGGACGAGGCGGCGAATATCCGGCTCATCGTCGACCACGAGCACGTAGCCGCGTCCGCCACCAATTGTCGCACCGCCACGCTTCACGTCCACCACTGCACTCATGCAAGCTCTCCGGCAGCATCTGGACGGCCGCCGATACCGGACGCGGTGCCTGCGGCTGCGCCGGGCAGGCGCAGGGTCACCGCGGCGCCGCCGCGCGCGCGATTTTCTGCAAGTATCTGTCCGCCATGCTCCTCGACGATACGCTTGACGATCGCGAGGCCGAGCCCCGTGCCCTTTTGCTTGGTGGTGGTATAGGGCTCGAACAATCTGCCCAGCAACGGTTCCGGAAAGCCGGGCCCGTTGTCACTGACCGTGAGCTCCACATACGGCCGCTCGCCCTGCATCACCTGTCCGGTACGAACGCTGACCTGCGGATTGCGAGTACCCGACAGAGCATCGCGCGCGTTGATCAAGAGGTTGTGTAGCACTTGGCGCAGGCGCTTGCTGTCGGCGCGCACCAACGGCAGATCGTCGGCCAGATCGAGCTTGAGCACCGCCGCCCGACCCTTTGCGCCCTCGGGCGGGCGCAGTGGCAGCGTCTTGTCTGTTGTCGGCCCTTGATCACTCTTGTAGAGCTCCACCACGTCACGCACCAGATCATTGAGCTGCACCGATTCAACCTCGAGCACAGCCGGACGCGCATAGTCCGAAAACGCGTTGACCATGCTCTTCAGCGATTCGACCTGATCAACAATCGTGCGCGTGGCGCGCTCCAACGTGGCCTGCTCATCTTCCGGCAGCCGCTGCAGGTACTTGTGGCGGATGCGTTCCGCCGAGAGCTGAATCGGCGTAAGGGGATTCTTGATCTCATGCGCCATGCGCCGCGCCACGTCACCCCAGGCCGCCTCGCGCTGCGCCTGAATGAGCGTCGTGACGTCATCGAAGACCACGACATAGCCACCAGCGCGCGCTCTGACTCCGGGTAGCAAGGTGCCGCGCAACATCAGAATGCGCGGACCGGTAGCGCCAGTGAGCGTGACTTCGGCCTGCCACTCGTTGTCGCCGGCCGCCATGGTACTTGCCACGGTATCGGCGAATGGCGCGAGTGTGGGGTGCTCGGCGCCGAGCCAGTCCGCCGCCTTGCCGGCCGCCGACTCCAGCTCAATGCCAAGGATATGTGCCGCCGCGGCGTTATGGGTACGCAATCGGTGACGGGCATCGAACGACAGTACGCCGGAGGACAGGTGCGCCAGCACCGTCTCGACGTAGGTGCGCGCCCGCACGGCTTCCTGCTGGCTCTTGCGAGTTTGCGACTGCGCACGGCCAATGCGCCGTGTCATGTCGTTGAACGACTCGACCAGCACCCCCAGCTCGTCGTGGCTCCTGACGGGTAGCTCGCGGCGGTAGTCACCTTGGGCAACGGCGCGTGTGCCCTCGGCGAGCTCGGTAATGGGGGCGGTCAGACGTCGAGCCACGAACATGGCCGCCCAGACTGCCACCAGCATGGTAAGCAAAGCCACCAGCCCCAGCGTCAACGTAAACCCGAACTTGAGTGGGCCACGCAGGAACAGCAGCGTCTGATATTCGGCGTACGCGGACTGCACACTCTCGGTCAGCGTTGCGTAGCGTGGCGGCAGGGGTTGGAGTACTTGCAGCATGCGCGGCGCGGCCCCCGCGTCGCGTGCGTAGACCGGCACCACGGCGCGCAGCCGTACCGAATTCCTTCCGACTACGTCGAAGCCTGCATAGGTCTCGCCCTGACGTACACGGCTCAGCACCGCTTCGGCCGGGCGCGGTGGCGCGAGTGTCGTGCCCTCGAGCGCCACCTCCGACGCGGAGGCGAGGATCCTTCCGTCCGGCGCGAGCAGCGTGATCTCTCCGACACCGTAGGCCTCGCGCAGATTGCTGAGGGTCGGTAATACGGCTCGCATGCCGGCCAACCCGCTCGCGTCGCCAAGCGTGAGACGCTCCAGTTCCGCCGCCATCTCCTGGGTATTCTTGAGCAAGTCCTGCTTGAGCGCATCGAGCGCAGTGCGTCCAAGTTGCACGGCGTCGTTCAGCGCCTTCTCGATCCGAACGTCGAACCAGTTGTCGATACCGCGGTGTAGCGTCTGTACCGAAAAGAAGAAAACCACCAACACGGGAGCCACGGCGAGCGTGACGAACAGCAATAGCAGGCGCATGGTAAGCCGGGAACCCGGCTGACGCGCCCGGTACTGATCGATGAGCCGCAGAAAGTTATAAAGGATGAGCGCCAACAGCAGAACAATGCCGAGCACGTTGACGAGCAGCAGCACTGAGTACACTCGCCCGAGCAGCTCGGAGTGTTGCGTTGCTGCGCTCATCAGGATGAGCGAAGCAAGCAGTAGCCCGGACAGCACCGTCAGTGGAACGATGCCGGTCAGCGCGCGCTTCAGCGTGGCACTTTCCATGCGCTCCATCCGCTATTAAGTCGCCAGCCCGGGGTCGAATAGGCCACGGGTCGCAGTGGTGCCGGCAGCGCCTCGACATCGAGACGCGCACGCACGCGGACCTGATAATCCGTGCCCGCCTTTAGTGGCCGATCGAGCTTGAGCGCCAAGGCATCGAACGCGCCAAGGTGGCGCAGCGCCTCGGCGAGAATGGTAAAACTCTCCGCGCCGGGCGCGCCCGCCGTGCTCACCACGTATTGTCCGGAAAGCGCGTGATAACGGATCTCGCGCCGCAGGGTCCATTCACGCATGGTCTCGTTCCAAAGCAAGGTGCGTGGGCGTTCAAGTTCAACGTCGATCAGGACATCCAGCTCAATGCCCTTGCCGAGCGCTTCTTCGACTTTGGCACTCAGGCCGAGATCGAAGCCGCCATCGAGTTGCAGCGTCTCAGCCGTGAGCCGGGGCTGCAGCGTGCTCAGGCGAAACTCGCCGTGAGCGGCAAGCGGCAACAGTGCCGCCAGCAGCAGTCCAAGCACCCTAGGCGCGTTTCGCGATACAGGCATAGTAGAAGCCATCGGTACGGTCGCCATCTGGCAGAAGCTGGCGGCCCGGCCCCCGTGCGACGCCCGCCGAGAGGGCAAGCGGCAGTGCCTCGGCATCAGTATGGGCCGAGAGGAATCGCTCGATGGGTTGCTCATTCTCAACGGGAAGCACCGAACAGGTCACATACAAGAGCTTACCGCCGCGGTTCAGCAAGGGCCACACGCGGGCGAGCATATGGCCCTGGGTTGCCGCCAGCATCGCAAGATCTTCCGGTTGCCGACGCAACTTGATGTCGGGGTGACGGCGAATTACCCCGGTGGCTGAACACGGCGCGTCGAGAAGGATTCGGTCGAAGCCTTGCTGGTCCCACCAGGCGCAGGGTTCGGTTGCATCGCCACACACCACACGCGCCTTGAGGCCAAGGCGTTGCAGATTCTGGTGCAATCGCGTCAGTCGCTCGGCGTCCACGTCGACCGCGACAACCTCGCCGGCGTCGGGAGCGGATTCAAGCAGATGAGCAGTCTTTCCACCGGGCGCTGCACACAGATCGAGCACACGTTGTCCAGCCTGAACATCGAGCAGCGGCGCAGCCAGCTGGGCAGCTTCATCCTGGACCGAAACCAATCCCTCGGCAAAGCCTGGCAGCTGGTCAACCGGCAGTGGCGCTTGCAGCACGATGCCGCTCGGTGCCAGCGTTGTGGGCAGAGCGCCAACGCCGCGCCCGGCGAGGCGCGCGAGGTAGTCATCACGGGATACACGCGCGCCGTTCACTCGCAACGTCATTGGCGGGCGCTCGTTGTTCGCCGCCGCAATCGACTCCCATCGCTCGGGGTAAGCTGCCTGCAGCGCCGCCAGCAGCCATACCGGGTGGCTGAGCCGCGCGGCAGTGCTCCGGGCGATAGTGGCCTCGAGCGAATCGCGTTGGCGCAGGTAGCTGCGTAGGCAGGCATTTAGCAGGCCGCGCGCCCAGTCCTTGCCGAGAATCCTGGCCGCGCGCACAGTCTCGTCCACGGCGGCGTGCGGCGCGGTGCGCATATGACGCAGCTGATAAAGACCGCCGAGCAACAAGGCATGCACGTCGGCGTCACGCGATTTAAGTGGCTCGCGCAGCAGTTGTGTGGCGATTGCATCAAGCGCGTGATACCAACGCAAAGTGCCGTAGGCGACCTCCTGGACGAGCGGCCGAATAGAGTCGCCGTCGCCTTGAGCCAAAACCTGTGCGAGGGCTTCATCGAGATAGCGACGCTGGCGCGCAACTTCCGTGACGACGCGTGCGGCGGCGGCACGTGCGGCGGCAGCAGCGCCGTCAGCTGGCGCCATGGTTAGTACCGAGCCGGTCGCCGGCGCGAAGCCGATGCCCATTCAGAAACTCGGCGGCCGACAGGGGATTGCCGCCTTCGGCCTGTACACGGGTAAGAATCAACATGCCACTGCCGCAGGCGACGTTGATGCCGTTAGCGTCCGCCGAAACGATGGTGCCAGGGGTTGAATCGCGATTGTCGTCGCTGCTGTGCGCTTCCCAGACACGAAGACCACGCCCGCCCATACGAGTGTTCGCAACCGGCCACGGATTGAACGCGCGCACCCGTCGTGCCAATACCGTAGCCGGTTGCGTCCAGTCGATGATGCCCTCTTCCTTTCTTAGCTTGCGCGCGTAACAGGCAAGCGCGTTGTCCTGTGTTTCGGGGGAAAGCGCGCCGCGCTCAAGACGCTCGAGCGCTTCAATGAGCGCACCAGCGCCCAACACGGACAAGCGATCGTGCAAGGTGGTGGCGGTGTCAGTTTCGTCGATGGGCGTTTCGCGTTTGAGCAACATCGGACCGGTATCCAGACCGGCATCCATCTGCATGATGGTCACGCCCGTCACGGAGTCGCCTGCTTCGAGCGCCCTCGCGATCGGCGCGGCGCCGCGCCAGCGCGGCAGAAGTGAGCCGTGCACGTTGATGCAGCCGTGCTTCGGTATGGCGAGAATGTCGGGCGGCAGCAGTACCCCGTAGGCGATCACGATCATCGCATCAGGCGCCAGGGCTGCGATTTCTCGCGCGCAGCCCTTAAGATCTGGCGGCTGACGCACTTCCAGACCGTGCGATTTCGCATACTGCTTGACCGCACTCTCGTTTAGGTGTCGCCCACGCCCGGCCGGTCGATCAGGTTGGGTGTAAACCGCAAGCACTCGGTGACCGGCCGCCTGCAAGGCGGCCAGCGCCGGGACGGCGAAAGCGGGAGTGCCGGCAAAAAGGAGGTTCATCGCTGCGGAAGCCCTTCAATTGTGACGACGCGCGCAGAGGGGCACCGCGACACGGCGGCTACATCGCGAGGCGCTGCTGCTTTTCGAGCTTCTTGCGGATGCGTGTCTGCTTGAGGCGGGAGAGATAGTCCACGAACACCTTGCCTTCGAGGTGATCGATCTCGTGCTGGATGCACGTGGCAAGCAACCCGTGCGCCTCCAGTTCAAACGGTTTGCCATCCCGGTCGAGCGCGCGCACCTTCACGAACGCCGGCCGTGTGACCTCGTCGAACACGCCAGGCACCGAGAGGCAGCCCTCTTCGAAGGTCTGCTCGCCATCGTGGTCCACGATCTCCGGATTGATGAACACCTGAAGCCGGTCGCGGCTCTCCGAGATATCGATGACCAGAATGCGCTTGGCCTCGTCCACCTGAATGGCAGCAAGCCCAATGCCGGGGGCGGCATACATCGTTTCCGCCATGTCATCGACAAGCCGGCGGATTTCTTCATTGACCTCGGCAACCGGCTTGGCGCGGCGGCGCAGGCGCGGGTCCGGATAATGCAAGATAGTGCGAAGCGCCATGGGTTCAGGTCGTTTGCGTTATCGACCAATGCTTACTAAAGTGGTTCACTAACGATCCCAAGATCGCTGAAAAACAAGGTAAAACGGGTCGGTTACCGAATGGTTTTTGCCGAAACCGTGGACTACACTCTGACCAGAGATTATACGGGAAAACCCACCCATGTCGCTTCTGCGCCACCGAGCTATCCCCCTTATTCTAATGATGCTTTTGATCGGGCCGTTGGCCTGGGCGGACGAAGTTCAGGTGCGGCCGGATCAGCCAGAGCGCTACGTGGTCCAGAAGGGTGACACGCTGTGGGATATTGCCACGAAGTTTCTGCAGACCCCTTGGCACTGGCCGCGCATCTGGAAGATCAATGAGCAGATCAAGAACCCCCACCTGATCTACCCCGGCGACGTGATTGTTATGCGCTGGGTGGATGGCAAGCCAGAGCTCGCGCTTCTGCGCGCCGATTCTGGGCAGCCAACGGTTCCAGGGGTACCAGCAGAACCGGCGCCTTTGCCGAGCGACGGCCGCACCGTCAAGCTCAGCCCAAGGATCCACGTTAGCGAACTCGAAGCCGCTATTCCTACCATCCCGCCGGACGCAATTGCGCCGTTTCTGTCTCGACCGATGATTGTTGGCAAGCGCGAGCTCGATGACGCCGGCTATGTCACAGTCGGTCTGGATGACCGCATCGCGCTCGCCGATAACAGCGAGTTTTACGCGCGCGGCCTGAAGCGCAATGCGGAGCAGGAGTATTACTACATCGTTCGCCAGGGCAAGGCGCTGCGCCATCCGGATACCAACGAGTTGCTCGCCTACGAGGCACAGTATCTGGGCGAGGCGCAACTGCTCGAGCCGGGCGACCCGGCCAAGCTCATCGTCACGAAAGTCGCCCAGGAGATCCTGCCAACCGATCGTTTGATGGTTGCGCCCAAGATCGCCGGCTTGCCGCACTATTACCCGCATGCACCGAAAAACAAGGTGCGTGGCTATATCATTAATACACCAAACGCCATCTCGGAAATTGGTTCATTTACGGTCGTGACACTATCGCTTGGCGAGCGCGAAGGCATCGAAGAGGGACATGTGCTGCGGATCATGCGCAATGCCGGCACTCACCGCGACCCGGTCCGGCGGCGCGACTACAAGCTGCCCGATGAGCAGTCGGGCCTGCTCATGGTGTTTCGGACCTTCGAGAAGGTGAGCTACGGACTGATCATGAACTCGATCCGCCCGGTGAACCTGAACGACGCGGTCGTCACCCCCTAGGTCGGGCGCGTGAGCGAGCACGGGCACGACGCCGGCCGAGCGCCTGCGAGTGCTCCTGCTCTGGCGCTGTGGCTGCGCTTTCTGCGTGTGCCCGGCATCGGCGCACGCCGGCGCCTCGAGCTTCTCAATCATTTTGGCTCCCTTGAGGCGCTGTTTGAGTCGGCACGCGGCCAGCTGGCGCGCTTACTCGCCGACGCGCCCCAGGCGCTTGCGGCACTGCGCGCCGAACCCGACGAGAAACAGTTGGCGGCGGACCTCGCCTGGTTCAATGAACCCCGCCGCCAGCTGCTGACTTGGTTCGATGAGGACTATCCGCGGTTGCTGCGGGAGATTCCCGATCCACCCGTCGCCCTGTTCGTAATCGGGGAACGAGCGGTGCTCTCGCTTCCCCAACTTGCGGTGGTCGGCTCGCGCAATGCCACCGCCGCTGGTCGCGAGAATGCCCGGGCCTTCGCGCACGAGCTTGCCCAGGCCGGGCTCGTGATCACAAGCGGTATGGCCCTCGGTGTCGATGCCGCGGCACACCGCGGTGCACTCGAGTCCGGGGCAGCGACGATCGCCGTCATGGGTACGGGGCTTGATCGCGTTTATCCGGCGCGGCATCGCGAGCTTGCGCACGCTATAGCGCAACAAGGTGCCTTGCTTTCCGAATTTCCGCTCGGTACCGCGCCGCGGCCGGAGAATTTCCCGATTCGCAATCGCATCGTCAGCGGACTCGCGCTTGGCGTGCTGGTGGTGGAGGCCGCAGAGCGCAGCGGTGCGCTTATCACCGCGCGCCTGGGGAGCGAACAAGGCCGCGAGGTGTTTGCGATTCCGGGCTCAATCCACTCGCCCCTCTCGCGCGGCTGCCACCGGCTGATCCGCCAGGGCGCGAAGCTCGTGGAAACCGCGCGCGACGTTCTCGAAGAACTTGGCCCGCTCGCGAGTGTGGTGACGCCCGCAGGTGAGCGCCCCAGCGTATTGGCTTCGCCCGCGCCTGATGCGTTGCCGGAACCGGCACAGCAGTTGTTGGCATGTCTTGGTTACGATGCGATGACCGTCGACGCGCTGGTCGAGCGCAGTGGATTGACGGCCGATACCGTTTCCTCCATGCTCTTGGTGCTGGAGCTGCACGGTTTCGTGGCGAGCGGCCCGGGAGGCAACTACCAGCGATTAACCTGACCGAGGTTTGCGACCGAGCACGACACACAGAATGAAAGAAAACGTTTTCGATGTATTGATGTACCTCTTCGAGAACTACATGGATGAAGGTCCCGAGTTCAATCCGGATCAGGATGCGCTCACCGACGAACTCACCGAAGCCGGCTTTCCTCGCGGCGAGATAACCAAGGCATTTCACTGGCTGGAAGAGCTCAGCACGTTGCGCGAGCATGGCGTGGAGCCCACGCTGCCTGCAACGACGCAGGCACTGCGCTACTACACCGGTGCCGAGCGCGAGAAGCTTAACGCCGAGTGCCGCGGCTTTCTGCTGTTCATGGAGCAGAGCGGTGTGCTGGACCCGATGACCCGGGAAGTCGTCATTGACCGCGCCATGGCGCTTGAAGTCGAGGAGCTCGGCATCGATCAATTGAAGTGGGTCACCCTGATGGTGCTGTTTAACTGCCCCGGCCAGGATCATCACTACGAATTGCTCGAGGATCTCGTTTTCGACGAGATGCAGGGCCACTTGCACTGATTCTTGCGGCCCGCCTCGCGGCGCGCACTTGACAAGCACAGGCGGTTATCGTCAACAATTCCGCCCCTTGGCCGGACCGGCCGCCCGTGCGGGTGAACTGCGCAGAGCCTAAATCACATGTCGAAGAACCTGATCGTCGTTGAATCGCCTGCCAAGGCGAAGACCATGACCAAGTACCTGGGAAAGGATTTCACCTGCCTGGCGTCGTACGGCCATGTCCGCGACCTGATTCCGAAGCAGGGTGCGATTGATGTCGACAACAGTTTCGACATGAAGTACCAGCTGATCGAGAAGAACAAGAAGCATGTCGATGCGATTGTGAAGGCCATGAAAAAGGCCGACGCGCTGTATCTCGCCACCGACCCTGATCGCGAAGGCGAGGCAATTTCATGGCACTTGCACGAGATTCTTCGCGCGGAAGACGCGCTGGACAGCAAGCCGGTACACCGCGTCGAATTCCACGAGATCACCAAGAGCGCCATCCAGCAGGCGATCCAGCATCCGCGGGAGCTTTCCGAAAACCTGATCAGTGCCCAGCAGGCCCGACGCGCACTCGACTATCTGGTCGGGTTCAATCTTTCGCCGCTGCTGTGGAAAAAGGTGCGACGCGGTCTTTCCGCGGGTCGTGTTCAAAGCCCGGCCCTGCGGCTCATCGTCGAGCGCGAAGAAGAAATCGAGCGGTTCCAGGCTCGCGAGTACTGGACCATTGAATCCGACCTGTCGGCCCACGCCAAGGACTTTGCGGCGAAGCTGACGCATTTCTCCGGCGAGAAGCTCGAACAGTTCACCATCGACAACACGGGTCGCGCCAACGAAGTAGTGGCGGCCATTGAAGCGGCGGCCGGCGGGCAACTGCTGGTTACCGCTGTCGAGAAGAAGCAGCGCCGCCGCAACCCCTCGCCGCCGTTCACCACCTCCACGCTTCAGCAGGAGGCCTCGCGCAAGCTCGGGTTCACCGCGCAGCGCACCATGCGAACCGCGCAGCAACTGTATGAAGGTATCGATATCGGCGGCGAAGTAGTAGGACTGATCACTTACATGCGTACCGATGCCGTGAACTTGGCCAACGAGGCGATCACGGAGATCCGCGAGGTCATTGCGAGCCGCTATGGTGCGGAGAATCTCCCGCCCGAGCCGCAGGTCTACAAGAACAAGTCAAAGAATGCCCAAGAGGCCCACGAGGCGATCCGTCCGACCTCGGCCGCACGTACACCGGATTCGGTCAAGGACCATCTCAAGCCCGAGCAGATCAAGCTCTACGAGCTGATCTGGAAGCGCACTGTTGCCTGCCAGATGGTGCAGGCTTTGCTCGATACCGTGGCGGTCGATCTTGTGCCCGCGGGCGATGCTTCGGCCAAGCACGTGTTTCGCGCGAACGGCTCCCATGTGGTGAAGCCCGGCTTCATGGCCGTGTACCAGGAAGATAGCGACGAGGGCAAGACACCGGAAGACGAGGACGAGCGACTGCTGCCGCCGCTCGCAACTGGCGACAGCGTCAACCTCAAGGCCATTCGTCCGGAGCAGCATTTCACCGAGCCTCCGCCGCGTTACTCCGAGGCGAGCCTCGTCAAGGCGCTGGAAGCCTATGGCATCGGCCGTCCGTCCACTTATGCGTCCATCATCGATACGCTAGAGCGGCGCGAATACGTAACGCTCGAAAATCGGCGATTCCGACCGACCGACGTGGGCCGGGTGGTGAACAAGTTCTTGTCCGAGCATTTCAGCCATTACACCGATTATGATTTCACGGCGCGCATGGAGGATGACCTTGACGCCATTTCGCGCGGCGAGAAGGCGTGGCGGCCGTTACTGAAGGAATTTTGGGACGACTTCAAGACGCAGGTGAAGTCGAAAGAATCCGTCGATCGCCCGGGCGTGGAAATGATGGAAGAGAAATGTCCGAAGTGCGGCAAGCAGCTTGCCAAGCGCCTCGGTCGCAATGGCTACTTCATTGGTTGCACCGGCTATCCGGAGTGCGACTATACCCGTAACGTCGATGAGGCCGCCGGTACGCTGAACGAGCCCGAAATCGTTCCCGACCGCAAATGTCCGAAGTGCGGTTCGAACCTGATCATCAAACGTGGGCGCTACGGCAAATTCATCGGCTGCTCCGGCTATCCCAACTGTCGGCACATGGAGCCACTCGAGAAACCGGCTGATACTGGCGTTGAATGCCCCGAGTGCAAGCAGGCGACCATGCTCAAGCGCAAGTCGCGTTATGGCAAGATCTTCTATTCCTGCGCGCGCTATCCGGACTGCAAGTACGCATGTTGGAACCCGCCCATCAAGGAGCCGTGCCCGAAGTGCGGTTGGCCGATTCTGAGCATCAAGACCACCAAGCGCCGTGGCACCGAAAAGGTCTGCCCACAAAAGGAGTGCGGATACTCCGAGCCGTACGATGGGCCGGTGCCGGGTGCAGAACCGGAGGTCGCGCGGGGCTGATCGCGTTTCTCAGGCGGCCAGGATCATCTTTAGCGCAGCAATCAGCAGCACCAGCGCGAGCAGTTCTTTTAGCCGAGCGGGCGCAAGGCGCCGCACCACGAGTTCGGACCCAAGCGCGCCACCAATCAGTGCAGCGACTACCAGTGCCGCGACTCCCCTCGGCCAGGAACCTCCCGCTGCAGCATAGCCGGCGAGGCCTGCGATCGAATTGACCAATATGAAAGCGGCCGCCATTGCCGCGTTGCTGCGCATGTTGGTCCAGCGCAGCAACAGAAGCACCGGGCTCAGAAATATGCCGCCGCCGACGCCGGTGAGGCCGGACAACAGCCCAAGTCCGGCGCCGATCGCCACGGCCATCCACGCCGCCAGCCGTGCCCGTGGTTCAGTATCGCGCGGTTCAGCGGCGAGACGCGCGGCGGCGATGAGCAGTGCGCCACTGACAAGGTAACGGTAAGTTGCGTCGTTGAGCGTGTAAGCGCCGCCTAGCGCTGCCAGCGGGATCGAGCCCAGCGCGAAGGGCAGAAACAGTCGCCAGTCAAAATGCCCGGCGCGCGCCAGGCGCCACAACACCAGCGCCGATACGCCGATGTTCATCGTGAGCGCAGCCGGCTTCATCACACCCGCCGGCAACCCGAACAGCGCCATTGCCGCGAGATACCCAGATGCACCGCCGTGACCCACAGACGAATATAGCGCGGCTGCAACGGCCACCAGCGCGAGCAATAACCACCATGTCAGGTCGTCGAGCTCACTCATCCAAGTGGGTTTCCTGCAACTGGCTTGCGCGTAGGCTGCGTGCTACAAGATGCAGGTGAGCGGCGATGCTAGCACGGCCCAATTCTTCTCAACGAACTATGACTGAAGCCCCGCGGCACCACGCGGCGCGTTGTTCGCGTATGTTGGCGTTGTTCGCTGTCCTTGCCGCGATGCTCGGGGGTTGCGCATCGGTCGTGCCGCCATCGCCCGGCATGGGCGAGCCTGTTGCTTGGAGCGCGCTCCCCGGCTGGATGGAGGATCACCAGGCTGATGCCTGGTCCAGCCTGCAACAAACCTGCACGCGCGCCGCCGCTCTTGGGCCAACGTGGAAGCAGCTGTGCGCGGAGGCGGCCTTGTTCACGGACGTTGACGATGAGCTCGCGCGCGCTTTCTTCGAAACCCGCTTCGCGCCGCGTGCGATGGGCAATGGCGAGGACGTCGAGGGTCTTGTCACCGGTTACTACGAGCCACTGCTCGCGGGCAGTCGCACGCGTACCGCGCGCTTTCGCTATCCGATCTATCAGCGTCCCGATGATCTGCTGGTCGTCGATCTGGGCGGGCTCTATCCGGAGCTTGCCGGGCGCACGTTGCGCGGGCGTCTACAGGGGCGGCGGGTGGTGCCGTACTTCTCGCGCGCCGAGATTACCAACGGCAAGAGGCTGCTGGCCGGTAAGGAGCTAGTGTGGGTAAACGATCCGGTGGCGTTGTTTTTCTTGCAGGTGCAGGGCTCGGGACGCGTGCGCCTGCCAGACGGTGAAATGCTGCGCGTCGGTTATGCGGACCAGAATGGTCACCCCTATCAATCAATCGGTGCGCGTCTGATCGCAATGGGTGCGCTCAAACGCGAGGACGTGAATCTTGAGTCGATCAAGGATTGGCTGCGGGCCCATCCTGACGAAGCCGAAGCGGTCTTGAACAGCAACCCAAGCTATATTTTTTTTGCGCCACGCGACCCGACTCTCCCGGGGCCGATTGGTTCGCTCAACGTGCCGCTTACCGCCGGGCGCTCGGCCGCCGTCGATCCGGCCTTCATTCGGCTCGGTACGCCAGTGTGGCTCGACACGACCTCTCCCCTGAGCGGTGAGCCCTATCGGCGGTTGCTCATGGCTCAAGACACCGGTGGTGCAATCAAGGGGCCCGTGCGGGTCGATGTGTTCTTCGGATTTGGCCCGCAAGCCGAGCAGCTCGCTGGCAACATGAAGCAGCCGGGCCGTGTCTTCGCCCTGTTGCCGCGCGAGCGCAACTAGGGGGAACCCGATGCAGGATCTCGACAGCCTGCGGCTTCTCATCCAGTCGCATATTCCGCTGATCTTTATTCGCTCTCGAGAGGAACAGCGCGCGCTCGCACTCATCACGCGTGCGGCGATCAATCTCGGTCTGCCGGTGTATCGCTGGCTCGCAACCGAGGGCTTGCAGCGACTTGAGACATCCTTGCCGCCGCAGCGCATTCACATGGAACCCGAGGCTGCACTGGGCCATATTCGCTCGGTGATGGAGCGAGGGTTGTACGTGTTGGTCGACTTCCACGCTTACCTCGACCATCCGCTGCTTCGGCGCCTCTTGAAAGACATTGCGCTCGGCTATGCCCAGGCCCCACGCACCGTCATCCTGCTGGCGCCTGAAATCGAGGTGCCGACCGAGCTGAAGGGTTTAAGCGCGATGTTCGAGCTCGCCCTGCCGGGCGAGAAGGAGTTGCGCGATATTGTGCATCAGGTGGCGCATGAGTGGTCGAGCCAGCAGGCCTCACGCCGCAAGGTATCGGCCGATCCCCAGGCCGTCGATTTGCTGGTGCGCAATCTCGCCGGACTCACGGCCACCGATGCCCGGCGCCTGGCACGCATGGCCGTGGCGGACGGCACCCTCTCGAAGAGCGACATTGCCGCCGTGATGACGGCAAAGTATCAACTGCTTGATCAGGGCGGCGTACTGCACTTCGAGCACGACACGCTATCGTTCGCGCAGGTAGCGGGGCTCGATCGGCTCAAGCGCTGGCTCACGCAGCGGCGCCCCGCGTTTCTTGACCCCAAGGCCAACCCGGCACTGGATGTGCCGAAGGGCATCCTGCTCCTTGGCGTGCAGGGTTGCGGCAAGAGTCTTGCCGCCAAGGCCGCTGCCGGACTGTTCGGCGTGCCGCTGCTGCGGCTCGACTTTGGCGGGCTTTACAACAAGTACTATGGCGAAACCGAACGCAATGTGCGTGAGGCGCTCAAGACCGCCGAAGTCATGGCGCCATGTGTGCTGTGGCTCGACGAGATTGAGAAAGGCATTGCCAGCGGTGGTCAGGACGACGGGCTGTCAAAACGCGTACTGGGCACGCTACTTACGTGGATGGCGGAGCGCCGCAGCCCGGTGTTCCTCGCCGCGACAGCGAACGATATCGAGCAGATGCCGCCCGAGTTGCTGCGCAAGGGTCGCTTCGACGAAATTTTCTTTGTCGATTTGCCAGGTGCCGCAGCGCGCGCACAAATCTTTGCCATCCAATTGCGCGCAAGACATCTTGATCCGGCGCGATTCGATTTATCCGCACTTGCGGCGGCGGCGGAAGGATTTTCTGGAGCCGAACTTGAACAGGCAGTGGTTGCTGCACTTTATAGTGCGCATGCACGCAAGGAAGAACTCGCCACCCGACACCTGAACGACGAACTTGCACAGACACGACCGCTTTCGGTGGTAATGGGCGAGCGCGTGCAAGCGCTGCGGGAATGGGCGAGCAACCGTACCGTTTCCGCCGACTAGGTTTGCATGGCGCCAGCGCGCTCGCGCGACAGCTCATCACCAAGAAACCCCTTGCGCCAGCCCCGCGCCAGCCGCCCGCCACCCGTCAGTAGCAATTCCTGAAGATCGTGTCTGGTCGCGAGCAGCGTTGCGCTCAGGCCCTCGGCGTCTGCCAGTGCCTTGACGCGGTCGCTCCAGCGCTTGAGCAAGGCTGCCTGCGCAATGTCGGGCCGCGCCGGGTTCTCCCAAAGTCGGCGGGGCGGCGATACCGCTGCGGCGTTCACTCGCGCGAGTAGCTCACTGCCCCACTTGCGCAGGATTGCCGGCGTCATGCCGGCATGCTGGGCGAGCGCCGCAAGATTCGGGGGCGGATTGCTGGCAAGTTCGATCAGGGCTGGGTCCTTGACGATCCACCCGCGCGGCAAGTCACGCTCGCGGGCAGTCCGCTCGCGCCACTCGGCGAGTGCCGCAAGGCGCTGCTGCGCGTCGGATCCGAGGTGCTGGCCGGCGCGGATGCGGCGCCAGGCTTCCGCAGGATCGGCTGCGTACAACGCTGGATCGGTCATGGCGGCACACTCCTCGTCCAGCCACTCGCGTCGTCCCAGCGCCTCAAGACGGGCGGCAAGCTGCGCATAGACCTCGCGCAGGTAATGCACGTCATCACGAGCGTAGGCAAGCTGTGCGTCGGTGAGCGGCCGCTGCGACCAGTCGGTGCGCGTGGCATGCTTGTCGAGCCTGTGGCCGGTTAGTCGCTCGACAAGCGCACCGTAGCCGATCTGGTCCTCCGGGCCCGTGAGGGCGGCGGCGATTTGGGTGTCGAAGATCGGTGAAAGCACCGCGCCGCGCACGTCATACAACACTTCCAGATCTTGGCGCGCGGAATGCAGCACTTTCAGCAGTGTGGGTTGATAAAGTGCCTCGAGCAGCGGCGCGACATCCACCCGCAACGGATCGACACAGACCAGCATGTCCGGCGTCGCGATCTGGACAAGACAGAGCCGCGCGCGATACGTCCGCTCGCGCACAAATTCCGTGTCAAGCGCGACCCAGGCCGCGGTCGACAGCGCGTGCAGCGAGTGCGCAAGTTCCTTTTCACTATCAATCAGTATGGGCGGCTTCACGTAGAGAGAGAGCGGGAGGTTTTCGACTATGATAGCGGCATGCAGGACTTGAGGCATGGTCGGC
>LJVB01000120.1 GCA_001304215.1 Acidithiobacillales bacterium SM1_46
TGGCCAGTACAACGACATGATCGGGAACTACGTCCAGCTGGAGGCCGGAAACGACGGCAAGTATGGGGACGTCGACAAGTCGGTTTATTATCGCGACGCCTACATCACACTCGATTACAGCGATCCGGTTCGCTTCATTGTCGGGCGATTCAAAAACACGGTCACGCGCGAGAATCTGGAGGCCTGTCTCGAGCCGCTCACGCTGGACCGCGCGGAGGTTATTTCATATACGCCCTTCGCCGGCAGCCGTGACACCGGTGTCGCGATGTGGGGCAATCTGTTCAACGCGCATTTCCAATATCGCCTGATGGTGGCCGATGGTCGCGAGGGAGACAATGTCGCACAGAAGGAGCCGCGCTACTCGGCGCGCCTGCATTGGAGCTTCTTCGATCCGGAATTCGAATACGGTTATCGCGGCACGTATCTTGGTACCAAGACGGTGTTAACGATCGGCGCGGCGGCAGATTACCAGAGCAAGGTTGCCTACTACGATTTCGGGCTCAAGACCGATCCCCAAGACTACAAGGGATCGACGGTGGACGTGTTCTATGAGCAGCCCTTTTCAATCGGGACGTTCACGGCTTCGGCTGCAATGATGAAGTACGATACCGGCAATGCCATCAATTCGCCTTCGGTCGATCCGGAGCTGCCGGTGAACTCGCAGCTCGAAGGCTACTACGTCAAGGCCGGCTACCTGCTGCCCAACAAGTTGGGCATTGGCCGGTTGCAGCTGACACTGCGGTACGAAAGTCTCGACGACAACCTGGACACCGGATATCGCGACAATACCTGGAAGGGCGTCGGTGCCAATTACTACATCGATGGCCAGAAGCTTAAGGTTTCCGCTGAGTACGCCAAGGTGGAGTACGATAAACAGCATCCGACTGACCCATCCCAGCAGGACTACAAGCAGTTCACGCTTGGCCTACAGTTCATCTTTTGACAGCGCGGGGCGCTTGTCCTTATAGTGAATCAGGCTCCCGGCGTGTGGGCGCCTGGTGGTAAAATCAGGATAGTGGTAACAGCGGCCAGTCGTGGCGCAACCGGATCCTGGTCATTAAGAAGAAATATATAAATAGCAGTTCACTACTGAGGAGCCCCGACGGGGGGTAGTCCAGAAATGGCTACGAGCGCAGCAGTGGCGGGCACGCCCGAGGACTTGGCGTCGTCGTCGCAGCCCGTGCTAAGAGTCACCGCGCTTCGGTGGGTGATTATTCCCGCCGGCGGAGTGATTGTTACTGCGCTTGGTTATTACCTCCTTCATCAGGATTCACCAACTGAAGCACTGATCGGTGGCGCCCTGGCGCTCATCGTTGGTCTCACCCTATCCGTTCTCTTGTGGCGACTGGTCATTTTTCGCCGCGGTCTCGTCGCGATTCATCAGGCTGTGCGCAGCGCCCAGGAGGGCGCGCTGGTGCCCATTGTCGCCGCACCCGTGACAAGGAGCGTTCTCGGGGGGCTCGCCGATGACTACAACCTGCTGGTTCGGGATCTTGGTTCGCTGTTTCACGAGATGGAACAAAGCCAACTCTGGACGATTGGCGAGCGCAACCGCCATGACGCAATCCTGCGCAGTCTGCCTGGAGTATTGCTGACCGTCGATAGTGATTTCCGGGTAACCCTCTCAAACCGGCAGGCGGAGATGCTGTTCGGATGTGTCTCCGAGGAAATGCTTGGCCAGAATCTTTTTGACCTCTTGTGCCTGGATGAGGCAGGCCGCGAGGTGCTGCGCGAGACGTTCCTGTACGAACAGAAGGTACGCAACCGTGAGATCGTACTAAGTGTTCGCGACGCGTTGCGTTATTTCTCGCTCAATGTGACCTTCTTCAAGTCTCAAAGCGCGGGTGATTCAAGCGCGGCTATCATTCTGCAGGACATCACAGAGCACAAGCGACTACAGGAGGTGACCCACCAGACCGAGAAGCTGGTCGCTATGGGACAGCTTGCTGCCGGTGTGGCGCATGAGCTAAACACGCCGCTCGGATCCATTATCGGTTACACGCAGCTGATGATCGCCGAGGCACCGCCCTTTGCGGACAGCTCCCGCCAGCTCAACACGATCTATACCGAGGCCAAGCGTTGCGCCCGCATTGTCGATAACCTGCTCGCATATGCGCGACGCGACCAGTGTGCCCCCGGCAGCTGCAAGATCAACGACGTGGTTCGCGATGTCGTGGAGTCGGTAAATTGTTGCCAAGGGAAGCGCTACAACGTTCAGGTGATAATGGCGCTGGAGGGAGACCCTGAAGTTCAGGGTGAACCGGGTCAGCTTGACATCGTTCTCGCGAATATCATCATGAACGCGGTCCAAGCAGCCGCGAAATCCGCTGCCGAGCCGCGCGTGCTGGTGACCAGCCGCGTCGAGAGCGGCGCGGCGGTGGTAGACGTCGTCGACAACGGCCCGGGCATCAGCTCAGCCGTGCGTCACCGCGTCTTCGATCCTTTTTTCACTACCAAGGGTCCTGGCGCCGGCACTGGCCTCGGGCTGGCGATCAGCCAATCGATCGTCACCCGCATCGGTGGCACCCTACATTGCGATTCTGTTTTCCAGGGTGGCGCGCGATTCGTGACGACGCTTCCATTGCGAGTCGCTGTCTGAGCGATGGCTGCGCGCGCTGACTCGGTACGCTCACCGGTGACACAGGCGCCCGATACGCGTCCGGCCATTCTTGTCGTTGAAGATGATCCCGCGATGCGCGATCTGATCGCGAAGGTGCTGGAGCCACTGGAGGCAAATGTGGTCGCCGCCCGCAATGCCCAGCAGGCGCTCGATTTCCTCGAGAACCAGGAGGTTGCCGTCGTCATCACCGATCTATGCATGCCGGAGATCGATGGACTGGAGGTGATGAGATTCGCCAAGAAGTGCGACGGGCTGACGTCTGTAGTGGTGATCACCGGGCATGCGACAATCGAGTCTGCCATCGAGGCTCTCAAGGGTGGCGCATACGACTACCTGCGCAAGCCGTTCGAGCCGGCCGACTTGCGGCATATGATCGAGCGCGCTCTCGAGATCAATAAGCTTAATCGCGAAAACATACGCCTGCGCGAGGAAAATCGTGTCTTTACGGAGTCCGACGGATTGATAGGCAAGAGCCGCGCCATTGAAACTGTGCATCGCCTGATTGGGGCGTCGGCGGGTTATAACTGTTGCGTGCTCATTACCGGCGAAAGCGGTACCGGCAAGGAAGTAGTGGCGAAGCAGATTCACATGCGCAGCCAGCGCCACGATCGCCGCTTCGTTGCACTGAACTGTGCAGCTATTGCCGAGAACATCATAGAGAGCGAGTTGTTCGGGCATCAGAGAGGGGCGTTCACCGGTGCTGACCGTGTCCGAACGGGCCTCTTCGAGTCCGCGGATGGGGGCACGTTGTTCCTCGATGAAATCAATAACGCATCGCTGTCGCTACAGGCCAAACTGCTGAGGGTGCTTCAGGATGGTACGTTCTTCCGCGTTGGCGACAACGAACCACGGCAAGTAGATGTGCGGTTGCTTGCCGCGACCAACAAGCCTCTGCCGGGACTGGTGGAACGAGGGGAGTTCCGCGCCGACCTTTACTACCGGCTCAAGGTCATTGAGATTGACATTCCGCCCTTGCGCAGCCGCAAGAACGACATCCCCTATATGGCCAACTGGTTTCTCGCGCGACACGCGGCGCGTTTGAACAAACCGGTGAAGGGTCTTTCGACCCGCGCGCTCAGCGCGCTGCTACGCCACGACTGGCCGGGCAATGGTCGCGAACTCGAGAACGTGGTGCAGCGCATGATCATCCTCACGGATACGGAACTCGTTGACGTGGATGTTCTGCCGCCGGAACTGCTGGAAGTAGAAGAAGACCAGCCGCGGGCGGTAGACTTTGTGTCGGCGCAAAGTCTTGAGGAGATTGAGGCGTATTTTATTGCCAAGACGCTGCGGGAAACGGACGGCAATCGAGCGGCCGCGGCCGAGATACTCGGCATCGACAAATCGACGCTTTGGCGAAAAATCAAGCGCTACCAGCTCGAATGACTTGGGCGGCGTGCGGCGGATGACGCTCCGGCTGGAGGCGGTCAGCCCAGATGTAGTCCCCCTGTCGAGCCTCGATCATAGACCAAACTTGCCGACTCGCGCCGCGCGCGCGGATCAAGCAAGTGCTCGCACTGCTCATCGCGTCCAATCAGATGGATCACCCGAATCGCGCGCAGCGTGAGGTAGTCGGAGATCAGCGAACGATGGCAGTTTTCGGGTAGGCGCTCCGCGCAGAGGACGGCCGTGGTCGCTCGGCGCGCGATCCCAAGAAGCTGCGCCACGCCCTTCGCGAAAACCTCAGTGTCCATGTGGTCGGCGAATCCACGCAGCGTCTCGGGAAGCGAGTGGTGGGGGGAATCCGGTCGTGCCACGCGCTGCCCGCCGAGCTGGCGCCCGGCCCAGTGATAGATGATGCCGTCCGCTGTCAGCGCCGCGCGCAGTGGTTCCATGTTGAACTGCGGATGGCGGGACGATGCCGGCTGCGCACGCACATCCACGACGCATGTTATGCCGGCATCTCTTAACAGCGCCGTTAACTCGGTGAGGGTACGGTCGCTATGACCGATCGTGTAGAGCGTAAGTAGCTGCATCACGGGCCCGAGTATACTACGGCTGTTTCGAGCGCCTTCCGGGCACGGGTGATCGATGATCGGGCTTTTGCAGCGTGTCAGCAGCGCAAATGTTGTGGTCGCGGGCGCGACGGTCGCCGCGATCCGTCGCGGGCTGCTCGTGCTGGTCGGTGTCGAGCGGGGCGACGACGAGGCGACGGCCGAGAGGCTCCTCGGGCGCGTGCTCGGGTACCGTGTGTTTCCTGACGAGGCCGGCAAGATGAACCTGTCTCTTGCCGACGTGCGGGGCGGACTCCTTCTGGTACCGCAGTTCACGCTCGCCGCAGATACCCACAAGGGGATGCGTGCGTCTTTCACTCCGGCTGCAACGCCCCCCGAGGGCGAGCGGCTGTTCCGCTTTCTCGTGCAACGAGCCCGCGCACGGTACTTCGAGGTCGGGGCCGGTGTGTTCGGGTCCGACATGCAGGTGAGCCTGGTCAATGACGGGCCGGTGACGTTCTGGCTCGAGGCGCGCTCGGGCGGTGACGGAAACTAGGCGCCCCGAGTCGCGGCCAACGCGCGGGAGCTGATTTCCACTTGTAAATCATGGCGTTTTTACGTGTTCGGCTCGCGTTTGAGTGGGGCCGGGCATGGCTCTTGCAACCGTTGCCCCGAAGCAAATCAGGAAAACACGGTAATGAACGCAACCCCCAGTCTTGCCAGCGACGCATCGGCCATTTCCAGCGAGCCCCGACCACGCATTTTGATTGCCGATGACTCGCGGGTAATCCGGCTCGCGATCAAGAAGATTCTTGGTACCCAGTACGACATCGTGCAGGTGGAAAACGGCGCGCATGCCTGGGACCGGGTTGTCCAGGACCGCGGCATCCAGGCACTCGTCACCGATATCGAGATGCCGCAGATGGACGGCTATGAGCTGATTTGTCGAATTCGGGCCGCGGACGATGCCCGCATCCGAGATCTCCCTGTCATTACGATTACCGGCACGGATGATGAGTACGTTCGCCATCGCGCGTTCGCTTGCGGTGCGACCGACTTCATCACGAAGCCGCTCGATTCCATCCAGTTGCTGGCGCGCGTTCGGGCCTATGTGCAGTACGAGGAAGCGACGCGCGAGCTGACTGAGAGGGCGCTCTCGCTTGAAGAGCAGGCAGTCACGGATCCGCTTACCGGTCTGCGCAGCCGCCGCTATCTGATGCAACGTGGGGAGCAGGACGTGGCGTATTCGCTGCGCCATGGTCGGGATCTCACGATGATCCGAATCGACATCGACGGGTTCAAGCAGATCTATCGTACGCACGGCGATGAAATGAGTGACCGCCTGCTTGCGTGGCTTGCGAAGCTTCTGTTTCGCAATGCGCGGACCGAGGATACCGTCGCGCGCGTGTCCGGGGCCGAATTCGCCATCTTGGCAACTGCCACGAATCTTGATGACGCTGCGGCGCTTTGCGATCGCGTGCGAGAAGCCGTCGCCAGCCAACCGTTTAGCTACGGTGATGTAAGTATTCCAGTGACCATGAGCATGGGGCTCGCGTGCCTGATAACGGATCGCCGTGACAACATTGAGTCGTTGCTGAAGCTGGCGAACCAGCGCTTGAGCCGTGCCCGCTCGGAAGGTGGAGACCGTATCTGTGCCTCGGTCATAGGAGACGCCGCAGCCGCGGTGGAGGAAGTCACGCTTGCTCCTCCAGGATCTGGTGCTCAGTCAGAGCCGGCAGCGACTGAAGTCCTTGCGCCGCTACCGGAGTTGGGTGACCTGGCAGCACTCGACGCAGTGTCGGACGAAGAGCCGACGCAGGCGGTGGAAGTTGCGGACACGCCCGTTTCCGTGGCGATCGAGCCGGATGCGCCGGCGGACGACGCCAATGACCTCATCAGTGTGGATCGCGCGCTCGCTTTGCTCGCGGTGGGGAAGGGCAATTTGCTTGGCCCGTATCTCGAGGCGCTGGTACGACGCGTCGATCCTTTGCTCGAGTTCTATCACTCGCGCCGGTTCGGCGGACCGAAGTCCTAGGGTGTAGCGGCGCACGCCGCCAGTTCAGGCGCGCGCCAGCGGAAAGGTGATGGGTTCCAGGTAGCATGGCACTCTCAACGGTCGCAATCGCCCGCCGGCTGCTGCCGCATTGTTTTCGCGCAATATCCTGTTTCATCCTGACGCTCGCCTGTCCACCCAGCATTCCGAGTTAAGTTGCTGTTAAGGGTCCGTAGCTATCTTCGCGTCCGATGATTTTCAATCGGGAGCGAATCATGAGCGTGACCAATTTTCGATACGTGGCGTCATTGGGGCTGTGCCTGTTGGCCACCTCGGCCTTCGCCGAGACGCCTGGCGGAATCCAGGACTCATTCGCACAGGCAGCCCGTGCCTCGTCACCCACATTCTCTGGATTCTCGACGTCGCGTGGCGAGCGACTGTTCCAGTCTACCCATGGCGGCGAATGGAGTTGCGCGTCCTGCCACACGCGGGATCCGCGCGACGTGGGTGCACACGCCAAGACCGGCAAGACGATCAAGGCGCTGGCGCCAGGAGCAAATCCTCAGCGCTTCACCAGTTCGTCCAAAGTTGAAAAGTGGTTCAAGCGCAACTGCAACGACGTACTGGGACGCGAATGTACTGCCCAAGAGAAGGGCGACGTGCTGACGTACCTGATGTCACTAGGAAAATAGGAGAAAGATTTTCATATGCGATTCGTACTTAAGACTGTGATGGTGT
>LJVB01000001.1 GCA_001304215.1 Acidithiobacillales bacterium SM1_46
CTTCGAGTCCGGCCCATCCACCCACAAATCGAAACTCTTGCCATCCGAACCCACCATCGTCACGCACCACCGCAGCTCCCCAGGAGCCGCCGGATTGTCGTAACGATTGTCGAGCCACGGCGCAAACATCGGAATGATCCAATCGCCCGCGCTCGAGGTCGGAGGATTCGACGCCAATACCGTCCGACAACGCTGCTCAGGATCGGCCGAGCGCACCCAACCCATCAAAAACCGCACCTGCGCCTCGCGGTTCTGAACCACCTCGTCAATCGCCAGCAAATCGTGCGCCTGACCCTGCCAGTGCTCCTCATCCCCCGGCTTCGCCAAACCACCAAAATCAATCACCCGACCATTCACCGTGGTCAGCCTCGGCGGCAACGAACCGTTGTAACCCTTGTCCGTGCCGTTGATCTCTTTCGCGCGATCCGTGATCGCCGTCAGATCCACATAGTGCTTGCGCACAATCAACGATCGCTTGTGATGCTCAAACGCCAGCCCGAGTATCAGATCCGTCTTGCCCGACCCTCCCGAACCGCCATACAACAACACATCAGCCTTGCAATGCACCGCCTCAAATTGCGGCCCCGGCGACGGCACCCACATCTTGCCCTGGCTGCGCGCATCTATCAGCGAATCCAACTCCGCTCGAGCCTCCGGCGTCATCGACCGATACGACGCCAATAACTCGTCAATCACCGCATCGCTCACCCGCGCTCCTCCCACATCGCAAACCGATACCACCTCACCATCGTCTCAACCGGCGACGCATTCAACTCCGACACCAAATCGTCCGCAATCAGCGGGCTCACCACCAACAACCGCCGACACCGATCCATGTCCTCCACCGGCAACGGCCACGCAAAACTCGGATTCTCAACCTGAATCACCTCCACACCCGAACGACGCGGATCCACAAAAACCAGCCCAAATCCATCAGCCGGCTTCTGCCGCTTCAAGCCCTCAATAAACTCCTCACAGCCAATCACTTCGGACGCTCTACACACCGCCATACCGCTCCAAAACGCGCCTCCTCGCGGGCATCTGCATCAGCTTGGCGGGCTGCCTCAGCCTCACATGCCTCCAAGGTGCGATACACCCCAATCTCGACCGGCGCCGAAATGGGACCGCCCGGAAGAACCAACCAAAACCAAAGTGCATATTCGAGCATTATTCACCTCCACGCGGGATTTTTTCGGAAAATCGTGGGGAGGACGGTGCAGCAGCAGCCCTGGCCGCGCCACAGCGGCCCCCCGCCGTGGGATAAGGAACCCTATCACGATCCATCGCCATCGCCGTCGCTGTCCTTACTCATTGCCCCCGGCTGCGGTTCGCCCTCCGAGGTGGGGCGGGCAGGGTCGCCGGCTTGGCTGCCCTCCTCGGCTGCATTATGCAGTCGGCCGGCCTGCCCCTCGATCAAGGCCCCGGCGCGCTGGTCCTCAAGCATGAACGAGGCGAGCCGGCGCATACGCTCCCGGTCGTCGAGGGTCACGAGGTGCGCCACTGCCCCGGTGTGCTGGTGCTCCACCTTGTCGGCGTACCGGGGCGACAGCTTCGACATGAGGAACTTGCGAGCGTCCACCATGAGGCGGGCACGGCCGACGTTGGCGTGATTCGGCGAGCCGTCCGGCAGTAGGTCGCCGGTGTCGTCGTCCGCTATCGTCAGTAGCTCATCGGCCATTGACTCCATGCCATCGGCCCGCGCGCGCATGTAATCGTCGTCGAATTGCGGAAATCGGCGCCGCCACTGGTGGACCGTTTGCCGTGCTGGCATTCCCGGTGTCCTGCATATTTCGGTCAGTGTTTCGCCCTCGCTGAGCCGCGCGCAGATAAGAGCGCCGACGCTTTCCCGGTAGGTGGTGGGTCTCCCTCCCTTGTGTGAGTTGCTGCCTGCCGGGTCGGTTTTCGTTTGCGCGTCAGTGTTTTGCATAATGCACCCTATGCCTGCCGGATTGCCGGGAATTCTACTCCTCAGCCTAGCCGCTTGACATCCCGGCACATTGTGCCTCAGAATCCGCGATGCTCCCTCAAACGAGCGAGCCGGCCCTCACTAGGCCGACACTACAACGCGAGGACCAACACCATGACTGTCACGAAACGCACCCCTTGGACGGCTGCCGAGAATCTTGCGCTTTGCCGCCTTTACTTCGACATGCTCGACCGAGTCCGGCGCCGCGAGGACTACAACAAGGCCGCCATGATTCGCCATATCAGCCGCAGCAACGGCCCCGGCGATACCGGACCACTAGCCGGCCGCAGCCGGGGAAGCATTGAGGCCAAGCTGATGAACGCGAGCGCCTGCCATGCCGATATGGCTGGCGGCGACAAGGCGATGACAATGGACGGCCACGGCTATCGCTGCCTGCCCAACTATCAGCGGGCACTCAGGGACGCCATGCGCGCCGAGCTTGACCGCCGCAGCGCCGAGCGCGCCTATGCTGCCGACGCCGCCGAGTACAACGCGACGCAGGTACGCCGCAACGTGGAGGCGAAGCAATGACCAGCGGCCGCCTGATTCGACTGGACCGGCTGAACGTGACCCGCTTGGCTGCCGACTACTCGGCAGCCGTGCGGGCCGCACTGACCGCCTCGCAGCTTCTCAACGTGCGAAACGGCGACGCCGTGGCCGCCGACTACATCGACACCGGCGAGCTACTCGCCGAGGCGGTCTATACGCAGCGCCCCGGCGCCGAGTCGATCGCCGACTATGGCGACGAGATCGCAGCGGCCGAGGAGCGCGCCAGCGCCAGCGGCTACCACCTGAGCCGCGTACTCGTCGGCTGCGAATTCTCGGGCACTGTCCGCGATGCTTTCGCGGCCGCCGGCCACGACGCCACAAGCTGCGACATCCTGCCGACCGAGTCGCCGGAGGGGCAGCACTACACCGGCGACGTTCGGGACATTATCGGCGACGGCTACCACCTCGCCATTTTCCACCCACCCTGTACCTACCTCGCCGCCTGCCAGCTTTGGCGCTGCCAGCGTGACCCCGAGCGCGAGGCCAAGCGTATCGAGGCGCTCGACTTTGTCCGCGATCTCATGGCGGCGCCGGTCGAGCGGTGGGCGCTTGAAAATCCGGTGGGCTGCATCGGCACCGAGATACGGCCGGCCGACCAATACGTGCAGCCCTACGAGTACGGCCACGACCACAGCAAGAAAACCGGCCTATGGTTGCACGGCCTGCCCAAGCTCGAAGCGGACCCCGCCGACTATGTCGCGCCCCGCCTCGACACCTACAAGGGCAAGCCGGTTAAGCGGTGGGCGAATCAGTCGCCATGCGGCGCCGACCGTATGGGCCCGAGCGACGACCGAGGCCACAAGCGGAGCCGATTCTTTGCCGGCATAGCGCGCGCGATGGCCGACCAGTGGGGCGGCGTCGCAAGCGTCGCGAGGCGGGCGGCCGAGCCGCTGGCCGAGCCGGTACAGCTTGCCCTTATCTGAGGGCACCACCAAGCCGCCGCGCGCCGGCGGCTTGTTAGTGCTTTCACAACAGCGGGCCCAGGGTCCGCGACAACGCGAGGAGTAAGACAATGACAACACTGAAAGGCTTAATGGTTTTCGTGCAGGGCATGGATTGCACCGCCGGCGGCGTCACCAGCGGCAAGCGTCACGCCTGCCTGATCGGCGACGGTATGCCGGAGATATTCGAGGCGCGCGACGATATGCCGGCGCTGGCGCTGGTCTATGACCTCGACCCGCAGGGCTGCGCCAGTGGCTACATGCTGGCGGCGTCGCCGCAGTGGCTCGGCGAGATCGGCCAGCTTGACCGCTACGACGCGGACGGCCGGCCGCTTTGCTACGCCAAGCAGCACAAGCTAATGCGCGCCAAGGCCGTCCCGGTCGATGACAACGGCCGGCCCCGCCTCGGCGGTATGTTCGGCGGCCACTACATCGACACCAGCGACAGCCGAGGCCCGAGCGCCTCGCCTATCCCCGTTTTTGACCGCTTCGAGGTGTGACCGATGGCCTACGAGAAAACCCGAGTATTCCGCATCGCGGGCCGCCAGTGGCGCGCCCGCAAGGGCTTGACCATTAACCCCCGGCGCAAAGTCTACAACGACCGGGGCGAGTGGGTCCGCGCATGGTACGCGCAGCCCTGCGATAAATCCGAGGAGTGGCGGCCAGTCGGCCGCACCCTCGGCGATCTCACCTATTGGATTCAACGCGAGGAGTCACGACATGCGAACCCTTAAACCGTTCGAGTATCAGCTAGACCGCGAGACATGGGAGGAGCAGCGAGCCGCCGGCCGCTATAACCCCGCCACTGTCGTCATATGGCGCGGGCACCGCTACGCCATCGGCGCCGGCACCGGCGACGACCTCGATCTATTCGAGGAGGGCGGCGCGCTCTACGTGCTGGCCCGCCGCGATTCGCTCGGCTATGCCGGCCTTGAGGTGTTCCGCGACGGCGAGCGCATCGCCGACACGTTCACCGACTACGAGGAGCAGGCCGAATACATTAACGGGCTGAGCGCCATCTATGCCGCGAAGCGGCTGGCCAATTGGTGCGACGCCGAGGGCGGGGAGGCTTACGGCTATGACTACTAGCGCGGTGGAGCTACTGCGGGAGCAAGGCGCCCGCACCCTGGGCCGGCGTGTCGGCTGCATCATGCAGTCGGCGCGGCCGGTAGACGAGCAACTAGCCGGCGCCATTGTCGAGATCGCGCAGCGAGCGCGCGAAAAGGCGACCGGCTCGACCGCGTGGACGCTGGCCGAGTCGTTGCAGCTTATCGCCGACCTCGAAGCCGAGGAGCGACGCCTCGACCGCTGGCTAACAACGCAGGAGGCGCGGCTATGAGGTACAGCGTCATACATTGGGGCTATTCGCCCCCGCGCGCCGGCATGGCCGGCAATACGTGGATAACCCGCAGCGAGGCCGAGCACCGCGAGGCAATGGCCGAGATTCGCCGCCTTGGCGGCTACGTCCACGACTGGCATTAGTGCCCCCCTCAAGCCGCCGCGAGTCGGCGGCTTGGTGGGTCGCATTGGACCCGTAACCCTTACGCGAGGAGTAAGAGCATGAACGACTACCAGAAAGAACGCGCCGAGGAGCGCGCATATATGCGGGAGCAGCTTGCACCAGTAGCCGAGGCACTCGGCAACGGCTGGCAGCTTGACCCCGACCCCGAGGAACAGGACGCATGGAGCCGCTGGCACTATTTCAGCAACGGGCAAGGCCGGCAGATAGTGGCCGAGGTGGTATGGAACAAGCCCGACCGCTTCGAGTTCCGCGCCCTGGGCTGGCCGACTTACGCCGACCCCGATGGCCGCACGATGACCGTGGACCCCTCGACAATGTGGAACCCGAAAGAGTCGCGGCCGGTTATCTCGTGCGCCCGTTCAAGGACTCCCGAGGCTATCGCGCGCGACATCGAGCGCCGGCTATTGCCGGAATACGAGCGCCTTTATACGAGGGCCGAGGAGATCGCAGCCGACCGGCAAAAGAGCAGCGACGGCGAGGCCGAGCTTATCGACTTGCTATGGAAAGCAACGCGCGACACTCACAACGAGCACCGGCAGGCCGACCGGCCCTATTTTGTCCGCGAGATCGAGGGCGGGCCGTTGACGATTGAATACCGCAGCCCCGGCAGCGTAAAGATTGACCTCAGCGCCCGCGAGATGGCGGCCGTTATCGAGTTCCTGCGCGACTACCGCGCGAAGGAGGCGAAAGATGCGGCTTAGTCTTGAGATCGAGGGCAACGGCTCCGCTTTCGCGGACGGCGGCGAGACTGAGACGGCGCGCCTGCTACGGCAGGCCGCCAACCGTATCGAGGCCGGCCATGACTGCGGGAACCTGCTCGACATTAACGGCAACACTTGCGGCGCGTGGAGCTTCGAGGCTACCGCGCCGGAGTCTGCTATTTGTCCCGACTGCGGGACTTGGGCCGAGCCCGACGCCATCGGGCAAACGTGCAACGAGTGCGGCCGGGGAATTATCGAGGCCGACGAATTCTAGGAGGTACGCCATGACAATCAGCAAGACACTCACCGAGCCCCGCGAGGGCGAGGCTCGGCAGGTATGGGCGCAGCGCGAGTATGTCGAGGCGCTCGCCCAGGGTCTCGGCTTCGCCGCGCACGGCGACCGCTGGCTTTACTACGACCGAGAAGCAAGGCGGGGCACGATCCTGTACCCGTTCAGCAATGGCGAGGGCTGCCAGCGGATCGAGGCACCCATAAGCAACGGCCTCGACTGGATCGAGCAGCTTGCGCGCTACTGAAACCAACAAGGGCGCCGGCACAGTGTCGGCGCCCGTTCACGCGAGGAGTAACACGATGAAATTTTACGTTTTGTTCATTTATCAGGATGTCGAGCCCACGCTCTACGGGCCCTATGACGACCCCGACCAGCGCGACGCAAAGGCGCTAATCCTGCGCCAAGACGACCCCGACGATCTCCCGAGCGGTATCTATCCGGCCGAGATCGACGAGGCGGGCGACTTGCATATCGGCACCTATTCGGGCGCGTTTTTCGACAGCGCCGAGGAGGTGCAGCCATGAGGTTCATACATATCAGCGTTGACACTCACGCCGAGGCTTTCGATGACCGCTTGAGCGAGGAGATGGCGCACGTACTCAACGCGCCGAAGCTAATCAATACGCTGGCCGACTCCGAGGCCGGCACGGCGATACTGCGCACCTCCGAGGGCGAGGAGTGCGGCACCGCTTGGGTTTCCGATAACTGGTTCAACGGCTCCGGCCCGCGAGGCAGTATCGAGGAGACCAACCAGCGGCGCGCCGACTTCGCGGCCGCCGTGCTGCACCTCCTCGAAGCTGAGGAGGAGTGGAGCGCCGACACCCTGGACGAGATCGCGAGGCTTGCGCGCGAGCGTGACCTTGCCCACTGCGACGCGGCCGGCATGTTCCGCGAGGGGCTGCCGCCGCCGCCGCCGTGGATGATTCTCACCGAGTGGAGCGAGGGCGATCATCCCGTTAAGTGGGAATACAAGTACCTCGGCGACGGCGAGGCCCTGCACCGCATTACCTACGGCAAGCAGGCGACAGAAACCACCAGCGACACCGACGCGGCCAAAGAGTTCGGCTATTGCGTCCGGCACTCGCTCGAATGTATTGGCGCATTTTCGGAGGGTCCACGATGAAACCGACACACGTATCTATCAGCAAGGGCAAGGGCGAGCCCGCGACAACATGGCGCCTCGGCAATCCATTGCCGGGGCAGCAGATTCAGTGCATAGGCGATGACGGCCTTGTGCATCGGGTCTGCCACTGGCAAAGCTGGTTCGAGGTGGGAACAGTCGTGTTCACCTCGGGCGAGCGTCACCACTTCCACGGCCCAGGACAGGCCAAGCACCGGAGGGCGAACCAATGACGAGACTATGCGAGAAGTGCGGCGACCCGATTTTTGAGGTGTTCGCCGCCGCCACTGGCGAACCAATTTGCTGCGACTGCTACGAGGGCGACGTTGACCCGCTGCATTGCGTACAGCAGGACGCATTCGTGCAGGGCTGGTATGCGGCCATCGAGCAGCGAGACAAGGAGGATCGCGAGGCAGGCGTCACCGATGACGCGCTTGACGATTTCATGCTTACTTACCCAGGAGGCGAGCCATGAGCAATTGTTGCCACCACTGCGACGACCGTCGCGAGCTTGACCGGCGCCGAGTAGACGCCATCGAAACCATTAGCTGCCTATGGCCGCCGGACTCGGAATACTCCGAGACGGCCGCCGAGGGCCGGCAATACCTGCTCGACGCGCTGGCCGTCGAGTGGCGTAGTCTGCCGGTCCCGGTGCTCGAATATATGGCAAGGCGGCAGGCCGCAAGGGAGGCGCGGTGAAACCCAATCCGGCCGAATACAATCCCGATCCTGAGTACCTGCGCCAGCTAATCGCCAGCACTGGCAAGACTCAGCGCCAAGTGGCCGAGGAAATACTTGGCTGCTCGGAGCGGGCTATTCGCATGTGGATCGCCGGCGACCGCCGCTTTCCCTACGCCGTGCAATTCACGCTAGAAGCGGAAGTCCTCGGGGTTCTCTGACTCGCGGAACTTTGCGGACTCGGGCACACGGACGAGCCCGAGCCGCTCGCGCGGGTACTCAGCCGAGGCAGGCTGTAGCACGAGGCAGTCGCCGGGGCTGAGTTGTAGCGACCAGCGATGATAGCGGCCTTGAATCAGTAATTGATTCCCCGGAGCCGGCCGCATACGGACCTCGAAGCCCTCAAGGAACCGCGCGATCTCGTCCTCATTCTCGACCCGCCATTGCACCCAGGGAATGCCGCTCGGCAGATCGCGAGGCGCGTCTATCTTGGCGGCTGGTCCTCGACCCATCTTTGACATAGGCGATCAAACCTCTCCGGCACCGAGTTCCGGTCCCGAATTCTGATGAAATCTCCACAAATCAAGGCGAGGCGGGGAAACAGCGGATTTTTCTTTACGCTTCGCTCGACCGTGTAGTGTAGGCATGATTCAGCTCGATCCATTCTATTCGCAGCTTGCGGGCAATGTTCCGGGGCATTGTATAGTCAGGCCACGGCGACTCCAAGTACCAGCCGATGACGAGATCCTGCAAGGGTAGCAGCACCGTGACCTCGTCGCCGAAGTGCTCCTCGAACACTCGCCGGCCCCAAGCAAGGCTAGGCCCGAATTCGCCGGACATCCACTGCCGAGTTCTTCCAGGGTGACAAGTGCCGAAGTGGTGCCATGCGCATAGCCCTATCGTCGCATCGTGTTCGCCCTCAAGGCGGCGCCCCGCATCGGTGACATGCTCGATGCTCGTATGCACATCGAGGTAGCCGACACAGGCGCAAGGCAGACAGCCAATGGCCTCCTTGATGATCTTGAATCGCTGGCGGTGCGAGACCTTGATCGGCGCGGTTTTACCTACCATGAGGCAGGCTCCCCTTGCCGACCGCCTTGGGCCGGCGGGCATTGCCGCGCGTTTCGAGTGGTGGGTGGATCTTCCATTTCCAGTCCTTGAGGTACTGCTCGATCCGCTTCGGCGACCAGCCTCGGCGCTGTAGCTGCCGGCGCTTGGCCTCAATACTCGGTAATGGCATAGCCCATCGCCTCCATGAGTGCTTTCTTGATCTTGTAGACTTCCGTGCGGAAGCCGCTTTGCATTTTCACATCCTCGATGACCAGCTTGGATCGCTCGAGATCGTGATACTCGAAGTCAGCGACGTAGGTGAGGTGCCGGCCGTTCGGGTAGCCAGCCGAGCGAATCTTGATCGGTGTGCCGCCGATGGTGATGGCATACCGGGGATGCACCGTGAGATCTCGGATCACGCCGGCGCGCTGCATGAGTAGCAGCTCCTCGTATCGCTTGAGCTCCCGCTTCGAGTCGCAGACCGTGCCGTCAGGATGCTTGTGCTTTTCGATGTTCTGGTAGCGATCCGGCTTGCGCCGTGGATTCCTGACTCTCGGCCCTTTCTTTTTCATCGTGTTTCCTCAGCATCATGCGGACAAAATCGAGGCAGATCTCGTAGTCCCTGCTCTTGCGGTGATGGTCGGGGATCTCCCCCTCGTAGAATTCCTCGAAGCAAAATTTGCCAAAGTCAAAGTCTCGGCGCACCAGCTCCAATAACAGCAAGGCCATTCGGTCGGCGAGGAATATCAGGCGCCGTTGCTGGCGCCCAGGGTTATGCTCGTTGCTTGGCTTTATAGAAGGCAATCTCTCGGCTCCTGATGTAGTTGAGTACGCGCGGCGACGGCGGCACCAGCGCGTGATTATTCCATTCGTGCGGCGGCCGGCACTTGGCCTTTTTCTCGAACGTAAACACGGCCCACATGGGCTTGCGGCCCTTCTCCTGAGCGTAGTGCCGAAGCATGGCGTAGAACACCTCATAGCTCGGCCAGTCGGGCGGCAGCGGCTTGGCCGTGTTCCTGCCGATCGGCACCAGATCCGCGTCCTTGGCCTCGATGTCACGCTTCGAGAACGGTACTTGCCAGCCACATTTCGGGCAGATCCGCTGGCGGCTGAATATGTGCCGGCACTCCTGACACTCGTATTGCTTGGACTCCTCGGCCTCGCCCGATTTCGGATGACGCGACCAGTTATCGCAGGCTTTCTTGCCATCATCGAGGCGCCAGCGGAACAGATCGTCAGCCATGCCGAGGCGCGGCACGTTGCCGGCATGATCGAGGACCATGCACTCGCCACCGTCAGGCTTGGGCCTCATGCCTCGACCAATCATCTGCAAGTGCAACACGATGCTTTTGGTCGGCCGGCATACCTGGACGCAGCGAACCGAGGGTGCGTCGAATCCGTATGACGCTATGCCTACGTTGACGAGCACCTGAATTTTTTGGGCCTTGAACGCAGCCACGACTCTGTCGCGGTCGCCCTGCGACAGTCCGGTGTGCAGCGCCTCGGCCTTGATGCCGACCCGATTGAAGCGGTCGGCGAGGGCCTCGCAGTGTCGGATGTCAACGGCGAACGTGATGGTGTGTCGGTCGGATGCCAGCCTGAGCCAATTGTCGATCGCGTCGCCCACCAGCTCGACGCAGGCTTTCGATAACTTGCCGACCTCATAGTCGCCCTTCCTGATCTTAATGCCGGTGAGATCCGGCGCGTCAGCGCCATAGTATTCGACCGGCGCGAGGTATCCCTCCTTGATGAGCTGGCGCACCGAGACCACGTTTTTGATCTCGGTGAAGTAGTAGCCCAAGCCTCGGCCAGTCTGCCGTGCCGGCGTGGCCGTGTAGCCATCGACGCGGGCTTTGAGCTCGTAGTGGTTGAGGATCTCGAGGATCTTCGGTGCCATCGAAAGGTGACACTCATCGACGAGGACGCGATCGACCCTCGGGAACCAGAAGTCTTTGTCTTTGCGGACTCGGGCGATGAGCGTCGGCCAGGATATGACATGCACCGGATTCATTGGATTCCAGTATTCGCCCTGACGCTTGGCGCGCATCGTCGAGACGTTGTTCGCCCCGCAGATCGAGGCGGCTGCGCCGTGCGTCTGCGTGAAGATCTCATTGCGCGGGGTCAGGATCGCGGTCGAATTGCCGCGATCCATTTCCCGCTTTGCTATCAGGCATTGGATGATCGTCTTGCCTGAGCCGGTCGGCGCACAGTGGATCACGCGGTCGTTGACGCCATGCCCCATCGCATAGTCAACATCGCTCGCCTGATACTCGCGCGTCTCGATCTTCACTTTTTCCTCGCCACGATCACGGCCGCCGCCGTCCAAGTGCTCACGTATTCGAGATCCGCGACATCGTCAGGCGTGAGCTCGAGCTTGGTGGAGTCCTCGCCACCATAGGGAAACGCCTTGATGAGCGAGCAGGCTTGTCGCAGCTCCTCGAGCTCGACCTCCTCCTGCGTCGGCTCCGGCTTGGCCGAGGGTCGATTGTCCTCGGGCTTGGCCTTTTCCGGCTTCTTGGGTTTCTCGGTCGCCGGCTCGTCGCCGATATTCAGCTCCCGCTGAATCTTGTAGACCGTGCGCACATGCACACGGCACAAGTCAGCGATCTCCTGACGCTCGAGAGACGAGATCTCAGGATCCTTGAGGGCCAGCTCCACCGCGTTGCGCTTGTCCTGTTTCGTGCGTCTCAGGCCGTGCTGCGCATTGGCACCCAGGGCATATTGCAGCGCCGCGTGAATGTCGCCCTCGTGGATCTCGCAGTCGATGGTTTCCTTCTCGGCGTGAATGTGTGCGAGCAGGCGATGGAAGCCATCAGCCAGCACCGTGCGCTTGCTGTTTTTCTCGCGGAACACGATGATCGCCGGGAACTGGTCGCCATTCTCGAGATCCTCCCGATACTGCTCGATGGTGTCCTTGTCGAGACGCTTGCGTACCTGCGTCGCCGCAGTGGCCTCGATTGACTCGACCGGCAGCGACTCAATCTTCGGTTTTTTCGACGCCATTGCCGTCCTCCAAGTCGAGACCGATCTGCCGGTTGTAGATCTGCTCGAGCTCGGCCTCGATCTCATTGGCCAGCTCGGTAATCAGCCGCTCGCGCAGCGTCTTTGTCTGCCCCCCGGTAATCAGCCGCATGACGTCATACGGATTGATTGCCGAGTCCGATGCCTGCACGGCATTGATGGCGTTGAGCCGCACTGCCTCGCAGATCTTCTCGAGCCGGTCAGCACAGTCAGCCCGAAGGCGCTGCCGGAACGTCATTGCTTTCGCTTGTTTTTTCTTAGCCATTATCAAACCTCAGCTCCATGAATCGAACGCGGTCGGGATTGACCACGTACACCTCCTGCTCGAGACCGCCGAAATTGCTGTCCTTTGCAGTTTGCTTTTGCCACTGGTCCACCGTCTTGCCGACATCCACAAAGCCAAAGTGCGTCATGTCGGGATTGAGGTGGAAATACCAGTCAGGTTTCTCGGTCGCTCGATCAAATGACGATGTCGAGCAAACCATGTATGTCTTGTGCGGCCAGTCCTTGCGGCACGTAAACGGGTAGCCAAGCCGCTTGACCTCGCAGCGGTGCCAGCCGGCATCGTCGCCGGCGTCCACGTAGAGATCCCCGTTGTCGCTGTAGCCTCCCCGCTCCTCGTAAGTGGGTGCCCGCTCGTATGGCGGCAGCTTCACGGTATGGCCGCGCTGCCACAGGTAATGCGCGACCCACCACACCGCCGTTTGACTGGCGTCGAGCCGCTCGAGGAACAATTCGTGATTCGCGGGCATATCTACCGGCCTTTGGCCCTGTCGGGTGACAGGCTACTAGGCTCGCCTTTGGTCGCTGCCGTTGCCCTTATGGCCACTCGGATCACTGGTCGGCCGGTCGGACCTCCCCGAGATTTTTGCCTGCTCGAGTTCCGGTCGAGTGTGGAATTAGCACCGCAGGAAGCGGCGCCGGTAGGGCGACACGCGGATTTTGCGTTACAATCCGTGTGCGCCGGTAATCGACTACCCGATTCCCGAGGCCCTCGGAGCTGGTTACTCCGGGGGCCTAAAATTTTCGGCACCTGAAAATGCCGAGCTGTCGAATCTACGTGTTCCACGCTTCCCTCGCAAGAGCTTCGAGCTTTGCCCACTGGTCGTCGGTGAATTCGTTGCTGCCGCGCCGATCACCTGGGCGCGAGATGAAGTCAACACCCTCGCAGTTTCCGACATGCCGGATGTATCGCATCAGGAGTTCGCGGATCTGCAAGTGGTGATTCACCACATGGTTGAAGAACACTTGCGCCGCGCAATCCGCGCGCCCCTCGAACCGCAGCGGATCCTCGAGGTACATTCGGCCGACCTCCTCGCCCTGCGCCATGAATGCAATGTGCGTCGGCGCCGGCTGCGCGATCACAAAGCGGGGCTTTTCGTCACTTCGATCAATCATGCCGGCATCCCCATCGTGAACGCCGTGCGCCGGCTGACCTCGATGTAGCCGGCACCAATCAGCTCCTTGAGCTTGCCGGCCTTGTCGCCATACTCGACCATGACCGTCATCGTTTCCGGCTGCGTGAAATGCAGCGTCGGCAATTGTGCGTAGAGATCATCGACGTCACCCCACCAAAAGATTTTCATGCGTCCTCCTCACACCAAGAACTGCGGCGGCCTCGGGATCTCCTGATCGAGCGGCCGCCACCAGTGCAGGCAGTAATTGAAATTGTTGACATGGTCCTTGAGCGGAACGTGGAGCTGCATAAGGCAGTCGTCATCGCCCCAAAACGTGCAGGCGATCCATGTCATGTCGTCATAGCTCGGCATCTTTGAGCGCCGGCTGACGGAGGCGTGTTCCCACCCCGCGCCAACCGACACGATCACACTCAACCCTCGCTCCCTGAAATGGAATGCGCCGTTTTGCTTGTCGCCAATCGGATAGCCGCGCAACTGTACGCGGTGCTTCTCGCACCAGTCAGGAACGTGTAGCGGCACGGCGGTCCTCCTCGTCCTCGAATTCGCGCCGCAGCTTCGCGTAAGCATCCTGCAGATCCCAACCACCGTAGCCGCTGCATTTGAGTACGCGCTTGGCGGCCTTGGCCACACGGCGCAGCTCGGACATGCTCATCTTGTCGGGATCTTTCATCGCTTGAATGCACCAGCCAGGGCAATGATGTCGGTCACGCTGAGGCGCGGTTCAGTCGGCGCCGGCGTCTCGTCGTCGCTCTCGAGGTAAGTAAATGCCGAGCGGTCATTGCCGATCATGTAGCCCATGCCGTCAGTGCCCACGGCCCACAGCGTTGTGCCGTCCCAATAGAGCCCCGGCGTGTTGTAGTCAACCGACCTATTCTGGATTTTCATATCGGAATCCCCTTGTCTTTGGCGTCGTTACGGATGGACTCGCGGAGGTACGCCGACAGCGATAGGCCGGCGCGCGCCGCGAGCAGCTTGAGGGCCCGGAGCTCTTGTGCGGTGAGCCGAAACTGGACCTTGTCTGTTCTCTTTTTCATAGGCATAATGTACTGACACTTGTACTGACAAGCAATACTTACGCGAGGAAAAAAATGGATCCGAAAATGCCGTGCCGTATATCTGACGGCCCACAGACACCGGAGGACGCCGCTGAATCCTGGGATCGCTGGTTCGGTCAGGAGGACGAGGATGATGCTTACGAGCGCCACCGGCAACACGAGATCGACACCACTGACCGCTGCCCCGAGTGCAAGGGTCACGGCGCCGATCCACTTTCCGACAACGTCAACTGGCTGCCGTGCAAAACGTGCGGCGGTGATGGACGAGTAGCAAAAGCAACGCGAGGAGACCGCAATGAATGACCAATACACCGAAGCACCTGACCTGCCGATCCGCATGACGCAGGAGTTTTTCAAGGATCTGATCGAGAGCCTTGTCGAGCAACGACTGAACAGCCACGCCGCGCTCACCGAGGCCGACGATTGCAAGGAGCTCTACACCGCACTCGCCAAGGCGCAGACTGAAATCAGGAACGCCGAGAAGAACACGGAAAACGAGTTTCTCAACAGCAAGTACGCGAACCTCGCTGCCGTGCTCGATGTCGTGCGCGAGCCGCTGGCCAAGAACGGGCTCGCTGTCGTGCAGCTTCCGGTGCAGGCTTACAACGATGACGGCACACCGACCTCGAATTACGTGCGCCTGATTACCATGCTGACGCACCAGTCAGGCCAGTCGATCTCGACCGAGTGGCAGATGTACTGCGAGAAGCCCAACCCCCAGGGCATCGGCTCGACGCTCACCTACATGCGCCGCTACATGCTGTCGGCGATCTGCGCCGTGGCTCAGGCCGATGACGATGCGCAGGCAGCCATGAAAGACCCGAGTCAGTATGACCGGATCTCGCCGAAGGAAGCCGATGACATTCTGGTCGAGGCTCAAAATCTGTTCGGCGACGATGGCGACCGTGTCGTTGACCGGATGCTGGCCAAGGTATTCAGCACCAGCGATGTGCCGATCACGCAGGTACGCGACATCCCCGCTGGTCAGGCTGACGCAGCGATCAATCTGCTCCGCAACCAAGCGAAGCGTGAAGCCGCGCAGAAGCAGCAAGCGGGGCAGGACAAGAAACCGGCCGATAAGAAGCCACAGGCGAAGGCGAGCAAGAGTGACGCGGACGAGTCGTAATGGACTGCCGCATAGTCACCGTTGAGCAGGGATCCGATGAGTGGTTAGACCTCCGCAGAAATCGGATTACCTGCTCCCGCCTCGCCGATGTAATGGCCAAGCCGACAACGAAACGGTATCAGAAATATCGGCATGAGAAAGTCCTCGAGCTCCTCGGTCACAAGCATGTCGAGGAGAACCCCGAGTGGGCTCAGCACGGCAGGGAGCACGAGCCTCGTGCGATCGCCGGCTACGAGTTCAAGTACGATGTCGATGTTGAGCACAACGTGTTCCTGATCTCGGAGAAATTCGACTGGCTCGCCGGCTCGCCTGACCTCCTGCATCTTCCCAACTACGATGCCGGCGGTGAGGTAAAATGCCGCGCGCTGTTCAAGAACTACAAGAAGTACCGGGAGATTGCCGAGCAGCACAAAGGCACCACGCGAGCTTGCCCCGCCGAAAACCGGCACCAAGTGCAAGGCCACATGATGCTGACCGGGTTCTCCTACTGGTGGTTCATCAACTACTACATCGGCGACAACCTCGAAGGCGGCCTCGTGCAGAAGATCCACCGAGTCGCGGTGCCGAGAGACAACAAGCTGATCGAGCAAATGGAGCACCGCTGTCAGGAATTCATGCTCGAGTGCTATGAACTGGCCGGACTGGCCTAACGACAAGGAGAAGCTATGAGCTCAAGACCACCCACAATCCCATTGCAGCAACAGCCACCGAAACTCGAGCAGCCGCCGATCAAGATGTGTCCATGCGGGCAGTTTCCCGATGGCCTGCTGATCGAGATGCCGGAGCGCGCCAAGTACGGTCGCGCAATGGGTAGCTGCTGCGGCGACTGGTCCGTAGAGTTTCGCAATAACTACACGCAGGATCCGCAGGAGACATTGACGCGGGCGAGCAAGGCATGGAACGATGCCCCCAGGGCGCCGGAATCCGATGTGTTCCCCCCTGAGCCTGCGGCTCCTCCCTCCGCAGAACCAGAGACGTCGCATTAGGGGTAGCGATGACGTCTGGAATCTAAAACAACCCCCGGTCGGCTGAGAGGCTGACACCTCGCGTAAGCCGAGCCTGCTGCGGCTAGTGAAAAGTGCAGGGAGAGGGCGCCGAAAGGCGCCCTTTTTATTTGGCTTGGGCCTGAGCCCTACCCTCGAGACGAGCGACCGCGCGCGAGATCCCCGGAACCGCCTGAACCTGCTGCTCGAGACCCTCGACCTTGGTCTCGATCTTGGTGATGCGCTTCTCGGTGTGGCGCAGCCCACCGATGATCGCAAGCACGATCACAATGGTCTGCCCGATGATGGCGGTCCATAACTCAGGGGTCATTCTGCCTCCCCAACAGCGCGGCGAAGGCAGCCTCGACACGCTCTCGATTTTGCTCGATGTCCTCGGCATTCTCAGAGCCGGTGCGCTTGTTGTCGGCGATCGCTGAATCCATAGCGACGATCTTGGCATCGGTGCCGAGATCCTGGGCAGCCAGCGCCTCAGCTACATTGACGCTCACGCGCCACTCGAGGATCGCGATGCCGACCGCTGACATGAGCGTGAATGCGGCAATGATCGACGCGAGCAGCGCCTTGCTGGTAGCGATCGCCTTGGCGGCGTCCTTTACGGTTATCTCCTCACTCATCGTCCTCGTCCTCACTGCCACCCATGAGAGCAGCCCAAGCAGCGCGCTTTTGCTCCTCCGAGAATGCCGGCTTGGGCTCCGGGGCCGGCGCCCGGACTACTCGCGGGGCTGGCTCCGGCCGTTTCTCGAGGGCCTCGATGCGGGCGACGAGCTGCTGCTGCTGCATTTGCACCTGCTCGATGTCCTCCTCGTGATACTCCTCGATCTGCATTCGTTGCTCGAGGATCTCGCTGGCGGGCTCCGGGGCCGGCGCGACCGGCGTGAAGTCGTGAGCCTCCTCACACTCCTCCTCGCTCTCGAATTCCTTGAGGATCTCTTTGACGTTGCACAGCGACATGGCCGCCAGCTTGTACTTGCCAGCCGTCAGGTAAAACTCAGCCATGCACACCTGATTCAGCACGAGACCCTGCCGTCCGAACACCGGCGTTGACCACTGCGTCGAGCCGAGGCAGTCAGCAATATCGACATCGCCCAGGCTATTCGCAATGCCGAGCGCCTTGGAGTCGAACTGCATGTTAGTGCTGACGTCACCGCCCTGCACCGATACAGGACCAGTCGTAACATCCACCGGCACGTTGACGTCGCCGCCGGTGACGTCAACATCGACAGGCGTATCCACGTTGACATCGACATCGACCTCGTCGTTTTTGTTGCCGCCGGCCTCGGCGATGTTCCACCCGAAGGCGAACCACAGGATGAATACCGCCCATACCAGCGCGTAGTAGAGCCGAACCTTTGTCTTGAGAGTCATAGGGCCACCAATAATCCGAGGGCTATCAAGCCCCGATGAAACCAGTTATCCATGAAGTGATCGCGCCGCTCGCGCTCGAGCTGCTCCTCGCGTACCTGAGTGAACTGCTGCTGTAGCTGGCCGGCGTCGATGAGATGGTTATACGCCTTGCTGAGATCCTCGAGGGCCTCGGCGTTCGCTTCGGCAGCCTCGTAATTGCCGCCAGCAACCACCGTGTATCGCACCAGCGCCTCGAAGCCATCCTTGCTGAATGTCACCGTCTCCTCGGTCGAGGATACGGGAGAGGGCATCTCAGGCAGCCTGACAGGCTTGGCGACCTCGACCGTCGCGTATTCAAGATCCCACGGCGGGAGCTCAACCGGATCGCTGGCGCACCCGCTCAGACTGCCAATCAGAAAGCAGATCGCCCATGTCGTTGTCCTTTTCATCGAGAGCATCGAGCCTCCTCACGGTTTCATCGACTGCCGCCTGCGCGTCAGCCTTGCGCTTCTCAGCCTTGGCAGCCAGCTTGCGGGCCTTGGCGCTATTCTCGTCGATGCCGGTCTGCAGGATCTCGTCACGCTGCTCCTCGGTGCGCCTGAGCGCCCTCGAGTCCCGACCCAGGATCGCCAGCGCCGCCGCCAGCAATGCCCCGCCGAGGATGATGAGCCACTTTTTCAACCGAGATCCTCCGGCTTGAGTACCAGCTCGCGTTTCATGTAGCCGACCAGCGCCGAAATGAATGTCGTCGTGGTGCTGACCACGGTCGGCGATACCGAGACGGCAGTGAAGTTATCGACGAGCGCCCATATGGCCGCCATTCCCATGCCGGCCAGCGTAGCTGCGGTGATCGTACTTGATGGCTTCTTAGGCACATTGACCTCCTTGTCAAAAAAGGGTCCGGCGAGAGAAACAGCAAAAACCTCGCCGGCAAGCCCCTGACGCTGTTCTCCTCCGGGGCGCCCCTATGAGAAGCGGTTGACGATTTCGTTGTTGAGCGACGCCAGCCTGACTGCTGCGCCTGCCCCCTCGAGCGTCAGCGCCTCATTCACGCCAAGGGCACCGGCCGCAACGGTCTGCACACTGAGCACACCATCGTTGCCGGTGGATCCCTCGACCCCGATGTACTCGCCGACCTCGTAGCCGCCGAGACCGTTTGCCGAATCCGTGACCTCGTCCGGCGTCGGCACTGTATTGAAGCCGATCGTGGTGCCGGCCACTACCTTGTGCCGGCGGTCAGGACGATTGTCGCCTGCGTTCGCGTAGCGATTGACGCGCCGATTGCGCGAGCCGCTCGCGTTGTTGAATCCCGGTCGTTTTACTGCCATTGCCATACCTCCTTGTCAGTTGGCACTGAGGCCCTGCGGAGCGCCCGGAAGCCGGACATCTATCGTCTTGCAGGACTCGTTCGATTGCTGCGACTCCTCGCCATTGGTCGCAATGTGTGTCGCCACGTAGCAATGCACCCCGTTCGGCTGGTTCGCGTCCAAGTAAGTAGTTACCGAAGGCGGCACCCGCGCGAGCTCCGTGTAGCTGCGAGGATCCGACATGCCAGTGCCGTCGAGCGGGAACGATTGCTTGTAGAGCACCGTCTCCTCGATCTCCTCGACCGGCATGGCGGTGCCATCCTCGTACTGCGTCGCATTGGTCCACGAAAGATTGACGTCATTGTCAGCCAGGGCAACGCCGGTAATCAGGCCGAGGCCCACCAGAATGCTGTAGATCCACGCCTTGAACCGCTGCCACTGCCGGCGACTCCACACCTTGAGCCGCGCCCACCTGTCCGAAATCCAATCCCTCATAGCAGTCTCCGCACACCGAGAAGTCGGCTCGAAGCATATCGCGAAACCTTGACCGTGTCGCTTTGGTTGCCGCCTAGCACCTCAATGAGAGCGTCGCTCCTGCCGGCGTAGAAACCCACATGCCCAGGAGCGTCGATGACCTCCGGCCCCGGCTGGTCTCCCTGCCCGCGCTTGAGAATCACGATGTCGAATCCGGGCTCGGCCTGCTCGAGCGTGATGCCCTTGCCGACACTGAGCCATGAGCGGGCCCGCAGATCCTTGGATCTCGGCAGCCGGAGCAGCCACGCGATGTAGTTCACGAAGGCCGAGCACCACGGCACCTCGTCATTCTCAGGCCACGAGTTGTCGAGCTTGAGCATGGCGAGGATCTGCGGGTTATCGACGCTGCCACCGACCTCCTGAATCCCGGTGAATCGCTGTGCGATGTCGAATGCGGTCACGTTCATAGCGTTATCCTCCGGCGCTCCCGCCATGCGATTTCCTCCGCTGTCAGCGGATTGTCTTGGTGCTGGCGGGCTTCGACCTCGTAGGGATGATTGCGATAGCCGCCCCAAAATGCTCCGTGCCGCAGCCACAAGAGCGCGTAGGAAATCAGAAACCATAGCCGCCCCTTGCGCTTCACCTGATAGCAATGCTGCAGCTCGTGCCGGTAGTGCCGATCGCTGACCTCGGACTCCTTGAGGCCAAACCACATCCACGACCAGAACACCATGCCCCACCCGCGTCGCATCCACCATGCGTTGTAGACGATTCTGAATTTCATGCTCCCTCCTACGGGATCTGAATGGCCATCATGCCGGCATGGATGCGGAAGAAGCCGTTGCCGCCGCTGGTGCCGTTCTTGGCTGCTCGCAGCGAGAACGTGTGCGGATTGGCGTCCGTCTTGACCAGCGCCATGATCGTGACATAGGTGCCTGAGCCCTGCGAATTCGCGCCGCCATTGGTCGGAATGACTACCGAGTTGGTGACAACCTGAGCTGCAGTAGCCCATATTGGCTGCGACGTATTCGTGTTGCTTTCCGTCACCATGCCGTTGACCACCGTGCCAGCATTCGTGGCGAACTGAATCTTGACGTCATCGGCCGAGGGCGCCTGACAATCAAAGACGATGTAGAGCATGAACGTGCTCGAGACCGGCAGACCAAGGTTCAGAGCACCAGCAAATGTCGTGCCGGTCAGCGTCAGCGAGCCAGTATTGAAGTCGCCTTGGATGCCGGCGGGATTACCTTGGCTGGCCAGGACGATGTCATTGCCGGCATCGTCCGTGAACATCAAGCTGTTCGGCGTATCGTTGCGCACCCATAGCTGACCGTAAGCGGCCGTGTCGCCTTGCGCCGCCGCGCGCTCCTCGAGATAGAGCGTGTAGTCGTTGATGATGACTCGGTCAGATCCGTGATTGACCTCGAACTTGGTGCTGCCGCCCTCCTGAATGGCAACCAGCCCTGACGTCGCCGTGTTGAGCAGGATGTCGCCGCCCCCGACCAAGTGCTGAATGATTACATTCGTGCCATCGGAGTAGATCCTGCCGTCCGCTCCTGCGGTGCCGAGCTGGATCTCGGAGTTGTCCTCCATGATGAGATCTTTGCCGGTCAGGAACGTCATCGCATTGTTGTTCGCCTGCCACAGCGCCACGCCGCCACCGGCAAAGCCGATCGTGTTGGTCGTGACGTTGTAGAAGCCGGTCGTTGTCGCGCTCGAGAACACGATGCCCGGAGCTGCTGCGCTTCCGGTCGGAGCCTGCAGCGGCGCACCGAATATGAGATTGTCGATTGCCGCGCCAGTGCGATTGATCGTGATTGCCGGATCGCTCACCGTGTTAGCGTCATTGATCGCTACAATCTCGAAGGTTTCCGCTGACGCATGGAGATACCAGCGACCATTGTCTGCCGTCGCATCACTCTCATCGAGAACGATTACAGGCCGAGTGTTCGACACCTCGATCGCCGGTGCTGACGGCAGGATGCCAGTCGCAATCGCGAGCGTCGTGCCATCGTAGGTGAAGTTGGCGCTGCCCTCGATGTCATTGGCCGCTGCCGCACCGACAGCGATCTGATTGTCGGTGATCGAGCCGCCGATCGAGCCGCCGGCTGCCGGCGCAGCCCATGTGCCATCAGCTCTCAGGAAGTTTGTCGTGCCACCGCCTGATCCCGGCACGAGTCCCTGCAGCGTAGTCGTGAACTGATCGAGTAGCGCCGTGACCTCGGTGCCAGTCAGCTCATCGACGATGCCGCCGGCGCCTGCATTGTTACCGAGCAGGACATTGTTGCCGACGACATTTTGCATCTTGGCGTAGGTGACTGCGTCGTTCGCAATCGTGGCCGCCTGAGACCCTGACCCTGGGCCTGCGGTTACGTCTCCGGTGAGCTGCGTAATGCCGCCGCCCGGAGGTGCTGCCCATGTGCCATCGGCGCGCAGGAAGTTAGTCGTACCGCCACCGGATGCCGGTGCCAAGCCGTTCTCGGTGCTGGTGAATATGATCGAGAGAGGGTGATCGCCACCAGCATCGTCGGTGAACATCAGGGTGTTCGGCGTGTCATTCCGCACCCATACCTGTCCCTGACCGGCGGCAGGAGTATCGTTAGCGGCCTGCTCCGTGTAGAAGAACGGCGCATTGGCGCCCACCGTGAACGAGCCGCCTGAGCCAGTGGACCAGCCGGCCGAAATCACCGTTGCCGCTGCCCCCGGATTCGTCAGGTTGTAGGTGTTATTGGCATCGTCGATGAACCACAGTTGATTCGGAGTGCTGTTGAGAACAGCGAGGCCGCCCCATCCAGTGCCCGGAGCCGTCAAGCTGGTGCGCTCACGCAAGTAAAGCTGCGGGGCGCCGTTGCCGGCGTCGTTGCCATGACCGATGACGACACTGGTCTCAGTGACTTGCAGCCGGGGCAGAATGTTTCCAGAGCCGTACCACTCGTGCCGGTTGCTGGCGTTGTGGCGACAGATGGCAGCGCCACTGGTTGTCACCGAACCCGCGTTCATCGTGATCGAGTAGGTGCCGCCTTGAATGAAGTTCAGTGTTGCGGTGCCAACATTCAGCGGGTGCGTGATAAGGCTCGACTGCAGCACACCGTTGAGCGGCTGGCCACCAATATCCTCGCGACCGACATAAATACCGAAGGCCGTTGTTGGCGGCGCGACGTAAGGCTGCGGAGTGATCTGGACCTTGCAGGCATCGCCATTCGTGAAGGTGCCGTTGGTTTCAGTCCAGTTGATGTAGGCAGCAACGTAGCCTGCGCTGATGGTGGCCGTCTCGTTGATCGAGCCGTAGGCGTAGACAGTCGGATCGTCTGCCTTGACGATGCGGAACAGGATGCCGTTGACTGCACCGTTTGTCGGTCCCCAACAGTCGAGCATCCACTGGTAAAGATCGGTGCCGTCACTATCAGTCGTGTCGATAGCAAATTGTTGTGACGAACCCGGTCCTCCGGCATTGTTGAACCGGATGTTACCGGGACCAGGATCATTGATCGTCGTGGTTGAGTCGTAGACGTAGTTGAAACTGTCGAAGCCGCCGCCGCCGCCGGCCGTCAGCGAGTAATCGTTACCGGCCTCGTCGGTGAAGTACAGCAAGCCCGCATCGGCGCTGTTCACCCATAGCTGACCTTTGCCGACAATGTCGGTGTCTGCCGCAGCAATCTCGCTCAGATAAAGGCTACCCTCGCTCGAGATGCGCATACGTTCGACAGGCACTTTCGCGCCAGCCGGAGTCGTCGAGAAGATGACGCGCCCCGGCATATCGTTGAGCGCCGCAGTGCCATCGACCTCGAGCTCGATCTCGGCTGCTCGCTGATAAGCCGCACCATCCCAACCCGTTGCCGTAATCCACAACAGCGATTGACCGTCAGTGACCAGCGCATGAGTCGCGTCGTCACTGTTCGATCGAGCCGAAACGATGACAGGAGCAATCGTCGTCGAATGCCGGTGCAGGATAAACTGCGCGAGATTGGTGCCACCAAGATCCGAGACCTTGGCTGAGCCCAGGTAATTGACACCGTCGATCGAGATGCCGGTCGATTCTGTTCCTGGGTCTCCGGCAATAAGGCGCGTGACAATCAGCGGATCACCGAAGGCTTGACCACCTACCACATAGTCATTGCCATCATCGTCGGTGAACATGAGCGTATTCGGCACATCATTCCGAACCCACACCTGACCGAAACCCGCTTGATCTGCCGGTGCTGCCGCTTTCTCGAGCATCCTGAAATTGGGCTCGCGCAGCGTGAAGTAATCGAGACCGACGCCATTGACCTGCAGGTTTGTGCGGCCAGTCGTGCCGAGAATGGCCGACCCAAGATCGTCACTATTCAGGTAGATCGACTGAGTGCCATCGTTCACTGACATGAAGTTGTCGTGAACGATGAGACCGCCAAGCGATAGCGACATGCGTCTCGCGCTGGCGACGGTCCATGCAATCATGTTCGGCTGGTGCCGATACATGCCCATGCCTTCCTCGCCATCGAAACCTATGCCGGCCTGCGATGAGCTGCCATCTGGAATGATGACTGCGGTTGCTGGCTGCAAGCGGAGGTAGCCGAGAGACGCAGAGATTATTCCGTCAGTGTCATTGTGTGACATCTGAATGGACTCGGCGCCAGTGCTATTGAAGCCGACGAAGATGCCGTTTTGCTGCGCTGTGACGTTGCCGGCTACGCGCACATCGTTCGAGAAGAAATACTCAGTGGCAGCACCAAGGAACTGAATACCTGACGCAGCACCAGACACCGTGAAGTTGATCGGATTGGTGGTCGCCTCCATCGTCAGAGTGCGACCAGTGCCCTCGGTGAGAATCAGCGCCGAGCCATTTGTGATCTGAATAGGATTGGTGGTCGTGTTGCCAACATCCGTAACTGTCTGCAGATCGGCGGCAGCCGGATTGTCAGGATCGAAATAGAAATCGAGCAGGACTGGCGTCGAGCCAACAACGATCGGATCCGTGGCCGGCGACGAGACACGGTACATGACCGGCACACCCGAGCTGCGCTCAGCCGTGACCAGTGTGTTCAGGGTGATGTCGCGAGAGCCATCCCAATCCGGCGCACGACTCCATGCGCTCGAGGTGTTGACCTCCCATATGCCGTTCTCGACAGGATTGGTCTGCGCCGTGAGCAGGACGCGGTCGCCGTCATTGAAGTTGTAGAAATCGAGAAACAGCGGGCCGCTCAGGCTGGCGATGTTGGTCGTCGCCGCGCGCTTGCATGGCACCTTGATCGCCTTGCTGGCGATGATCCCGTTGAACCTATCCGTGGAGTTGCTGACTGCCATGTTTAATCATCCTTGGGGCCTGTAATGTACTCCAATAGCTCCGTGTCGTCCTCGTCCCAAATTGCATCGAGCACCCGATTGGTCTGCGATGACGGCAAGTGAGTGGCCGTGCCAACCGCATTGACCAGGGCCTTGCGCAGAGCCTCGTCGGCCTCACCCTGCTCGGCCTGCACCCACACGTTGAACAGATCCTTGGCGAATGCACCGATTGGAGTGCTGCCGCTGCCATACCGCTGACTCGGGATCTCGCGCACGAACGGGATGCCGCTGACTATCGAGTCTGCCGTGGCGGCCGCCGTCCATTTCGCCCACCGCTTGAGCTCGTCGCCCTCGTCATCCTCCTCCGGCAGCCTGCCGTAGAGCAGATAGCTGGCAATGCCCTCAACCGTGAACAGCAAGATCATGTCCATCGACCAGTACAAGATCTGCGACGGCTTCCTGAAATTCGTGTTCTTAGTTTTCTCGTAGGCGATGTTGCCCTTGGCCAGCATGTAGCCAATGAGCGTCGTCCAGATTCGGATGTACTCAGCCTGCCGCGTGTTCTCGCTCAGGGTGCCGCGCTCGATGTTCGAGCGATCCGTGAAAAAGCCGGAAGTCTGCGCGCCCTCGACGGCCGCATCAGCCATGAGCACTGACTGCTGGTGATTCTCGCCATCGACATTGCGCGCTTTCTCGTAAGCACCGAGCCACGTAATGACATCGACCACCTTCTGCGCGTACTTGATCGGCAGGAATAGACCGTAGCTGATCCGCGTCATGGTCTCCTTGGCGATCGTCGGGGCTGCCCCGAACCACGCATTGAGGTGCGCATCGACGTCCTGCACATCCTTGTGCCATGCGCCTACATCGTAGCGAGTCCGAATGAAGTCACTGCTCTCGCTGACGTAGTTCCACCATTTCGCGGGGTTCTGCATGAATTTGCCGACACCCATCATCATGCCCTTGGTGCCGACAAACGCGATCGACTGGAAAAAGCCGGTCCACTGCAGCGCCGTGACGAGCAGGTTCAGGCCAAGCCGTGACTTGGTGAAGCCGCCACGGATCCACCGCGCGCCCTTCTGGTAGATATTCTGCGCCGGCATCTCACCCACGGCTGCATCAGTCAGCCACAGGTTCAGCGACTTGAGCGCCTCATTGTTGCCGGTGCGTTTCATCGCGGAGCGGAACCTGCGGTCATTCAGGATCCGCTTGACGAAATTGACCTCATCGCCGATTGCGATGTCGCGAATGATCTCGCGCAAGTGGATGTCGATGACATTGAGATCGAGCCTGACAACAAGACCTTGCTGGCGTGTGCGCTCGTGCGTAGCGCCGGCACGAGTGCTCGCTGACACGTAGACGCCAGTGCCGAGCTTCTTGTAGATGTCCTCGAGGCTGTCCTGTTTGACGCGATCCGACAGCTCGTGATCGTACATCAGCGGGTAGTAGCCGCCGCGCACAGTGATCTGTTTGCCATCGGCGGTGCGTATCTGAAACGGCTGACCCTCGACCTTTGATGGCGCAATGCCACGCCGGCGCTGCTCGGCCTCGCTGAGATCCTTCCAGTAGGTGTCGATGTAATCCCACACATCCTGCACGAATGCCCAATCCTTCTCGCTGAGCTGCGCGAGAAGCTGGCGCGCTACAGGCTCGGGATACGCAAGCTGACCGTTGTCGAGTACGCCGCCCAGGAGCGCGCGGCGATTGCCCTCGTTGCCCCAATTGAGCGCCACCGCGATTGCATCAGCCTTGCTGTAAGTGACGCCCTGCGACTCGATCGTGATGTTTTTCTTGTGGAGCTTGGCGAGATCCTTGGTGCTGTAGTGCTTGAGGTAGATCCCTGACACATCCTCCTGCGCCTTGTGCAGCGCCGGAATCAATCGCTCGGAGTAGGCCCGCCTGAGCGGCACGATGATGTAGCGCGACACGGCCCCAAAGCCAGCCTTGTCGAGCACCCTCGCGATCGAGCTCGGCCGCAACCAGTTGGTGATCGCCTGATCCTTCGCCTTGACGACGCCCTGTTTCTTGGTCTTGTGGCCACCGTGCAGCGCGATCTCGGTATTGTTCTCGAGCACCGATGCCTCGAGCTCCACAGCCACATCATCGAGATTCAGCGTCTCGCCGTTGACGAGGTAATTGTTCATCTCGGCCTGCTTGGCCATGTGCTCAAGCTGCTTGACGACATCCCGCAGGCCGCGCATCTCCTCGACCGTGAGCTGCTGCCAGTTGACCGTCTCATCGACAATCTTCGCCAGCGTCTCCGGCGTCACGATCATGCGACCGTCCTCGACCATGTCGCGGAGATCCTTGAGACGCTCCTCGCGATCGACCTGAGACAGCGACTTCTTGCGCAGATCTACGCCCTCGAGGACCGCGTCGATCTGATCGAGGAAACCAGCCTTGCCCATCTGCTGCCGCTTGCGAGGCTTCTCGAATTTCGCGAGATAGTTCCGCGCCTTGGTCATCTCGGCCTCGGCGCGCACGGCTGCACGATACATCTCGTGATTGATGATCTGCTGCCGCTTGAAGTTGTAGGCCGCCTCCCAATCCTTGCGGGTCGCTGCCTCGAATGCCTGCCGTGCCGCCTTGCGCTCGGCTGCGAGGTAGATATGCGGCTTCACCTCACGCACACGACGCCGGCCTATGGCTTCCTTGGCGCCGGCCTTGATCGCTGCCAGCTCGGCCCGCTTCGGCAGGATGCCACGGTTCGCCGCCTTGGCCTGACGCTCCTCGCGGGCAATACGGCGCTCGGTAGCCCTCACAATGCCCCTGTCGCGACGCTGCAGGGCCCGTAGCTGCCGCAGCTCGGTCATCAGTACATTCGCCCTGCGCTCGTTGTGGACCGCCTTGAGGGCCGTCTCAGACAGTGTGCCGTCATGCAGCGGGTCGGGATACCGCTGCCGCATACGGACATCGGTCTCAGCCTCGATCCAATCGGTCATCTTCGGAGCACTGGCCAGCTCGTTCATCATGGCGTGAGCATCCCGGTAGCCGAAGATCCTGGCCGCCTCATTCACATCGACGCCACCCTTGGCCGCGTACACCCACGGCCTCGGGAGCTGGTTGAGAAACGTCTGGTCAGGGCCGAGCAGATCGAGCAGCGATTGCTTGTTGATCTTGAACGGCGACATCGTCGGCGCACTGCCATCCGGCTGCGTCCCGCGCTGCAGCATAAACAGCGCCTTGTAGACGCGCATCTCGTGAGCTTCGGTCTCGACCTCGGCGCGCACCTTTTCGCGCTCGTGCTTCCACCATGCCATCGACTCACGCTTGAGCGCCTGCAGCACCGTCTGGTGTTCCTTCTCGACGCCCTCGTTGTGGGCGCGCACCAGCTCATTGCGATACACCGCGTAGGCTTCCGGCGACATGCCGGACTCCTCCTGCGTCATAAACAGCGAGGCGTACTCTTGATGATTCTCGGCGATCGCGATTTCCTCATCGCTCGCCAGCATCCGGTCCATGACGCCACGGATCTCCGGCGTGAGTACCTGCGCCTTGGGGCCGCCGCGAATGGTGCGGTACACGTTGAGCAGCCATGAGCGGAATGCGTTGAAGGCATCCCGCAGCTTGATGCTCGGTGCCTTGCCCTCCATCGTGTAAGCCTCGAATGACTCGGCCCACTTCTCATGGTGCTCGCGCGTGATCTCGTGATAGCTGTCAACGCCGAGATAATCGAGGATCGTCTGCCAGTCATCCTTGATCTGCTGCGGCGAGTCAGCCCTCGACGCCAGCGATCCCATGATCTCGAGATAGAGATGGCCGGCCTCGTGAATGAACGTCGATAGGTTGTGCGACTCGTAGAGACGGATGACACCCTGGCGGGCATTGTTGAACGTGATCGAGCCGCGCTTGCCCTGAAAGAGCTGCTGACCGTTCATTACGTTGTTGCGGATCTTGTTGGTCAGATCCATGACATGAACGATCTCTTGCTCGCCGTTGTACTCGTCGAGCTTCGCCTGAGCGACGTCACTGGTATCGAACGGACCAGCGCGCCGGCGGCCGTCACGATCGAGGATGTAATACTGCGGCACCTTGGTCGTGGTCCGAGACCACTGGCCATTCGTGTTCTTGTAGCGCGCGTGATCCAAGACCGTGTCGAGCCGGAATGGCTCGCCATCCTTGGTGCGTACCTGCTGGCCGTTGAGTCGCACTTTCGCGTCGCGGTCGAGCTTCTTGACAATCTTGCGGAGCTGCTGCGGCACCGTCTTGTCGTAGAAGTTGCGCATCGGCCAGCCCTTGACCTGCATATCATCGCCGGTCAGCGTCACAGGATACTGGTAGTTGAAGTGATGCTCGGCCTCACGCATGGCCTTATCTTTGTCAGCGAACACCATCAGATCGTGCATGGCTTGGTTGCGCTGAATCGTGTCGCCGTGCTGCACAACGACATAGGCATCGAGGAACGGCCGTGCCGGATCACCCCATAGCTGCTGCCCAATATCAGCCGCCGCCGGCTCACCCTTATCCATCTCGGGGAAGCGAATCATGCCGCCGGTCTGCTCGAGGTATTCCCGGCCGGTCATTACCTGAATGGTGCCGCGCTCGAGATTGTTCTCGAAACGCTTGCGCTGCTCGGTTTCAAGCATCTGAGCCATCTCGGATCCGACATACGTTGCCAGCTTGGCGCGCGGCACCGTCTCCGAGAAGTTGAGCCCTATGCGTCCCTCGCTGTCCTTCGAGTAGACCTTGAGCTCCTCTTTGACCCAGTTGTACTGCACCTCGTCGGCGTAGGTAGCCAGCGAATTGCGAATGACCTGAGTCTCGCCAGTCGTCCATGCGACCTGATCGTAGCCTTGCTCGGCTGCCAGCCTGACCATGCGTTTCAGAACGAGATCGACCCACTTGTTGTTCTTGAATGGCGCATCAGGCACGGCGTCGATCTGCGCATCGACCATCTCCTTGTGCTTGCCGTGAATGAGTCGCTGCAGGTAGACCTCAGCCTCGAACTGGTCAGCGACCGCACCTTTGCCGACTGACATCTTGCTCGGCTGGCCGCTTTGATTCGTGCCGTAATAGATCTGCTCACCAGTCTTGGGGTCCAGGGCGATCCACTGAAACTCATCCTGACCGACGACGAAATTCGGCGCCGGCGGGATGCCCTCACGGTAGCCACGCTTGCGACCGCGCTGGTGGAGATCCGATTGAATCTCCTCGATGAACAGGATCTTCTCGCCGTTCGGGCCGATGCGGTCCTTGACCCTCGCCCATCCCATGATGTTCGGATAGTCGAAGTGGCTGAAATCGTAATTCTGCTGCATCCCGACCGGATTCACTTCCGCGTCGGTCATTGAGTATTCGCGCTTGAACTCGAACCGCAGACCGTAGTCGCCCATTGCCCGCATGAACCAATCGACGTCCTTCTCGAGCAGGCCATTGAACATCCATCGCTCGTAGCCGTCGCTGGCCTCAACCAGTCGCATCTCGATCTTGCGGCTCAGCGCCTTTTGCACGACTGCATTACGCAGCTCGGCTGATCCCATGCCGGCGCCCTTGAATTCGCCGGTGTAGAGAATCTGCGCTTCCTGCACCTCGGGCAGCTTGAGGATGATCTCGCGATAGTTACGACCGCCGCCGAGCGTCTGGTCCTCGTTGATTGAAGCCGGCGCATCGAATGTGCCGGCAGGATCGAGACCGAGGTAATGCTTCTCGATGGCGGCCATCGCATCGTCGAAGTCTTGCTTGTTGATCGGTGCGTCGATCGGCAGAAACTCGCCATCCTGCTCATTGCGAACCGCGACGTTGCCGGCGTCGTGATCGACCAGCACCTCAAAAACGTGGCCAGTCTCGCGCTCGGTTACATCCCATATCTCGATGCGACCGTCCATGACGTCATCGAAATCGACCTCCCATTTCTCAGCCGCGAAATCGTATGGTGCCGGCTGCGCATCAAGGCTCGGCTGAATCTGCTGACCACCGCCCTGCTGAATTTCCTCAACGACAACGCCATTGGCGCGCACGTAATCGAGCAGCTCCTCGCGCGTGACGTTCTCCATGAGATCGAGGTACTCGGGGATCTGCAGCCAAGTGATCTCATCGGCCGTGACTCCCGGTTGCTTCTGCAACCAGCCCAGGACCGTCTTTGCGTCACCCTTCGGCATCGGCATGGTGCGCACCGCTACCTCGACGGCCGAGTAAAAACCGAGATCCGTGGACTGGTAAAACTGGTTCGGCCGCTGGCCGGTCATCTCGTCGATCTGATCGACCAGCGCCGCCTCCTGCGGACGCAGCTCGCGCAGTCGATCCCTGATCTTCCGCTGCTGCTCCTCCATCTTGCGGAAGTTGTTGAACAGCTCGCGCGGGCTATTGCCACGGAGCAGGCCGCCGGCCATCTGCCCCTTTGTCCACATATCGGGATTGGCGAACAGCATGGCGCTCAGGCGATTCTGCAGCGCGAGATCATCGTTGAGATCTACCGGAGGATCCATGCCCTCGAACGGGCCGGCACCGACGATCGGCGCGCCTCGCTCGGTATCAGGATTCAGCGGCGTCCAGTGCTTCACCGTGTCCTTGATCCACTGAATATCGCCGTACTGAATGTCGAGCTCGCGGGACTCCTTTTGCACGGCAGCGAGATCTTTGCGCAATTGCTTGAGCTGGCCCTCCCGGTACTCGCGGATCTCGCCCAGGACATCAGGACGCTTGCGGATCTCGGCACCGCGATCGCGCGCACGACTGGCGATGTCAACGACATCGAACTCAGCCATTGCCAGCATCCGATTGACGGCCTGCGTATCGCTTAGGCCGTCGCGGACCCACTGCTCGAGCAACCGCTTGTCGCGGTCACTGACCTTGTAGCCAGCCGCCTCGAGTTTGCGTATGCAGTCCCTAACCGCCATCGTTGTCCTTCACATCAAGGAACGCCGTCACCAGTGCGATGAGCAGCTCGTCCTCTTGCAATATACGCCTATGCCTGAGCTGCTCAGCCTCCCCCATCCCCGGCGGGTAGGTAGGCTCAGGCGTGATCGGCGGCACCGGCGGCGTGACACCAGTCCTGCCGAAGTGGCTCGACAGGTAGTGGCTTGCACCGTAATGAGAGCTTTCATAGTGGCTACTCATGTGCCGTCCGTGTTGGTGATGTCACGGCCACCGTTGACCGCGTCATCGCCCTCGATTCGATTCTTGCTGTCAGCGGCATCCCTGATCGCATAGCTGCCGTCACCAGCCTGTACCACGCGGCCGGCGGCATCAGCACGAATCAGCCTCATCTGCTCAGCGAACGTCTCGTTGTTCTCGATGACGTAGTTGAAGATGTTGGCGATGTCCGCATCAGAGATCCGACCCTCAATCAAGCCGCCGGAATTCTGCGACAGGATGCGCACCTGATTCGAGGCTGCGACATCGAGGATGTTGTTGTTGGTGCCCTGCAGGGCGACACCGTACTGACCGTCCTCAAACCTGACGAAATACGGCGGGATAATCAGGAACGCCTGAGCGTAGGTGAAGCCGGAAATCGTGTAGGACGGAAAGTTTTGCTGCGTGTCAGGCCACGGAATTCCATCGACCGACTTTTCCCAATCCTTGAGATCTCGCCAGAACTGCACTGTGTCGAGCTGCCGAACCTCCGGCGATGCCTGAATGATCGGCATGTCCGCGCGAGGAACGAAGATCTCGCCGGTGATCGGATCGACACTGATAGCCATTACTCGTCACTCACCAGGGTAATCGTCGCAGCAAGCCCTCCCGCGCCGATGGTGTCGTTGATGTTGGCCGCCTTGTAGACCGGCGATGCCGTGCCCTTGCGCACGTAACCAGTGACCGCCTGCGGCGTCGAGCCGGCATAGCTCGCTGATACCTGACCGCTCGCATTGGTGATGCCGTAGGTGATGACATCGACACCGCCCGGAGTCGTCTCGAGGAACACCTTGGCACCCTCGATCGGGCTACCCTCAGTATCGAGCACCGTGATTGTGACCGTCACCGTCTGGTTGATCGTGACCGTGCCTGTATAGCCGCCGGCTACCTCGTAGCTGAAAGTGCCGACGCCGTTTGTGATGTTGATGGTGACATCGCCATCCAAGGCATTGTCGATGAAAAAGACCGTGTTTCCCGTGGAACCGCCACTGGTCGTCTCGTAACCATTTACCTCATAGCCGTCGATATTGAATGTCGTCAGGCTGGCCGTGTTGAGGTTGATCTGAATACCGTAGCCAGTGCCATCGGAATTCAGCGTGATGTTGTCTTGCGCGGAGGGATCGGAATTGCCATCCCACAGAATCGCACCATTGGCATCATTCGAGCCGTTGAACGTCAGCCGATTGCAAGTGAGATCCTCGAAATACACCTGATCGCAGTTATTGAAAATGCAGTCATTGGCGTACTTGCTCGCGGTGTTCGCCGGGAAAGTGATAGCACCTAGATCGGTGAACGTGACTGAATCGAGCTGCAGCGTATTGACATCGGCGCTCGACATATCGAACTGAGCGCGCGTCCCGGTATTGACGATGACCACGTTGTCGAGCACGAAGCTGATCGTGTCAGTGGCATTGCCGACAACCCGAAACGGAAAGTGCGTCGCACCTACAGCGCGGCCGCCAGCGTTATCGCCAACCCAAAACCACTGCTCATTTGCGGCTGAAAAATACGCATCAGCATTGGCTGTCGGCTCACCCCACTCAGTAGGCGCAAAGAACCAATACGATTCGCCGACTGGATTGGCGACCATGCCCCACCCGTTTGTGACATCGTCGCCCTGCACATCGGCCATCGTCTCGGGAGTGCCGACCGTGCCGCCATTGATGCGCAACGCATAGCTGCCATTGGCGTGATACGTCATGCGATCGAGGGCTAGGTTCGCGACGTTACCCTGGGCCTTGGCGTTGTGGAATGTGCCGATACCGAATTGAGTTACAGCCGTCTGGTCGAGGTTCGCCTCGCTACCGGCATAGACCGCAAAGTTTGTTCCCGGCGCTGCGACGATCTCTGAAACATCGAGCTTATAGACGTTGAAGAACGGACCAACAGGCATTCCCTGTGCATCGTTGCCACCAACGGAATAGCCGATGCGATCGGTGCCGTCGCCAAGAAGGATCTGCACCCCACGATTCGCAAATGTCTGCGGCAATGCGTCCTTGAGAAGCACGTAGGCCGTGGCGTCACTGAGATCTATATTCAGGCCAGTGCCACCGGAGTCGGTCGTCGTGTAGAGCTCGTCGTCGTTGTTCGAGTGCTGCGCCCTGACAGCCTGAGTACCCTCGTAAAACTGACCGGCCAGAGGCTCATCAGCGAGTGCGCCGCCGGATGTCGAAAATGTAACTGAGACATCTTCGCAGTCGTTGATTTCAGTGCGGAGATCCGTGCTCATCGACACACCCTATCGAGCACCAGCGGCAGACATGCTGCGGCAAACATATCTGTGTCCTGCGGTGTTGAGATGCGCGCGGCCTGTGCGGCCGGCGTCACGTAGCGACGGAGGTTCTCATCGTAATTGCCGAAGATCACAGCCGGATTTTTCACCGGCTGGATCTCGTCAATCGTCTCCCGAGCGCCGGGAATCAGAAAGATCCTGCGCTCCTCGTCGATGTCGGCTATCGCATCTGCAATCCTGTCGAATTCTCGATACGCGCCGCACCCCGGTACATTTCCGACCATGCGCCAATCCTTAATCTGGTAGGCGGCGATCGTCTGTTTCCACATGCGCCACTCGACGAATAGCTGCTCATCGGTGAAACCAGACTCCCATACGCCAACAACAATCACTCATCCGGTGTCCGAATCGTCGAGACGGAGAACGGGCCAAAAGTGGTCGTCGTCTTGAACGTCTTGATCGGATTCGGCGAGCCTCCACGACGCACCGTGACGGCTACCTGCTCGCCAGGGTTAGTCCACGTAGCGGTGTAGCTTTCGTTGCCGCTGCCAGAAACGTGCTCCTTGTCAATCAGCGCGCGCATCAGGTTATTGCCGATGGTCGCTGTATTCGGAGCCGTGCCTACCAGCGTGAACGTGCCGGTCGTGTTGGTGTAGGAGCTGTACTCGAGCAGATCGTAGTTGCCATCGGAGTCACGCTCGAGCCGCAGGAAGCCGGCCGCCGGCGTGTTGTTCGGGATGTTGCCTGCGCCTACCACAACGGTCGTCGATACGCCGCCAGTCACGCCGGCGGTAATCGTCATCTCGTCGAAGTTGGGCTCGGCATCGCCGTTGACGTCGAGCGAGGCACCGTCCCACGGATAAACCGAGATGCGGTCGCCGATGACAAGGTTTGTGACTGTGCCAGAGCGATTGTCCGGCGGCTGAATCGTGACTTCGAGCAGGTTCGGGAAGCTGTCGCCGGCGATCGCGTCGCTCGGGTCGATGGCAATACCGAAATTGGTCTGGAAGTTTGTGCCGGTGAAGTTGCCGACGAACTGGTTGTTGATCGTTCGCGTAGCGACTGCACCGTTGACGTCGATCTGATTGCCGGACGTCTTGCCGAAAAGCGTCTGATTGTCGAGCGGCACAACGCCGGTGAGCTGCTGCCCGTAGACGTTGCCGGTCGTACCCTGGTCGTCGAGTGCGAGCAGGAGGATCTGACCGCTGGCCGTGTTGTTGACTACCGTGCCGGTCGTAGCCGTCCATTCGCCAGCACCGCGCAGCGTCGTGATCGCCTCGGTGTTGTTGAACTGCCCGAACGGGTCGGCAACGATGATCGTGCCAGTGCCAGCCGTATCATCGACGTAGATGACGCGACCTCGAGCACCGCCGGCACCCTCGACCACCTCGCCCTCAGTGACCAGTGTGCCGCTGCCGCCGGTGTACGGGATCTCGGTGCCGTAGGCCAGAACCTCGGGCTCGGTCAGATTGGCGGTCTCGCCGTCATACGCAAAGTTGCGATTGAAGCCGGTGAATAGCTGAGCGTTGCGACCGAACAGCGTCTCGGCCGTGCCACGGCGCTGAATGTACTTGGTGCGCTCGTAAGTCTGCAGCGCACTCGCTGAGCCGAAGTCGATCGACAGGCCGAAAGGTGTCGGGCCCGAACCCTCGTTGAAGTCGAGCGTCTGGTAGCCCTCGGTGACAACAATCGTGTTGTACGGCGCGCCTGCAACCGTGCCGGCTGCCGTGTTGTTGTTCGAGTCGCCCGAGGAGAACAGGGCGAGCGACGTTTCGGCGGTGCCGACTGTCGTGAAGCCCTCGAAGTAGGACTCGCCATATTCGAGCAGCTTGCCCTTGATGCGCTGGCCGTCGATAGCGACGCCATTCTCGATCGTCTTGACCAGAATTCGGACCTTGCCGGATACCGAATCGGGGAAGTAGGCGTTGTTCCAGTAGTCGGTGATGATCGCGTCCTCTTGAATGAGGATCGGCCGCGTCGTCGTCAGCGGCGTCGTCACCTGTACGCCAAGGCCCGAGTACAGGGTGCGCGTGTTGCCCGAGCCCTGCTCCACCGAGCCGCCGTACATATGCTGCGCGACCGTATCGTTGATCGTCACCAAGCCAAGCAGTCGGATGATCTGGTCGGTCTGCCGATCCGTCGCGGTCGGGTCGATCATCGAAAGATCGTCGTCACCCGCGATGGTCTCGTCATCGTTGAGATCCGACAGGAAGCGATGCAGCTCGAGCGGCGTGTAGCCGCGAGGATGCACCTCACCGTTGACCGTGCCGTCACCAGCGATGTCGCCAGTGAATGTGTCGTTGTTGACCGGCAGGCCAAAGGTGTCGATCTCGGTGATGAAGCGGACGTCGAGCTCGCCGGTCGCGCCAGCGTCAGAGACTACCGTGATGACTTCGGCCTGCTGGCCGCCGGAGAACGTGAGGATCTCGCCGGCAACCACGTTCGACGTCTGTCCGTCGAACAGGAAACTGTGCGTTGCCCCGATGGCGGGGCCGGTCCACGCGATGTCGATGTCGCCGGCCGTGTCTGTGACCGAAACGTCATCGCGCAGGTACGCGGGATAGAGCAGGAGATTCGAGGTATCGACGTCAGCCGTCACAGCTCCCTGCGTCAGCGTGTCGGCGGCATCCGGCGGGATTGAGCCGTCGATGATGGCAATGGCCAGCTTGCCGGTCGTCGTCGGAACGCCCGGAATGTCGGAGACGATGAAACCGGAGTCGGCGCCAGCATTCCATGTGACAAAGGCTCCCTCCTCCACAAAGCTACCGCCGGCGCGGTTGCTGTAGGTCACGTTGTAGTAAACGGTCATCCTTGAACCCCTAGTTTAGTGTCTCGCCTCTTGGCTGAGCAGTGATTGAATCTATGTAGCCCCTGCCGTCCCGCTTCACATCGAAAAAATAGGCGACCCGAGAGCGATGCTCCTGGGCCGCCTGAATTTCCTCTAGCACGGAGCGGAGGGGAGTCAGGTCAACATTCACGACTGCATTATTCAGTCGCTTGTCACGAATCAGTGCTTGCAGGGTTGCCAGCACCTCGAGCTGAGTCTGTGAGCGGGCAAGATCGGCGCGGGCGCGCTCCTCCTGGGCTGCGATGAGCCTGTCAAGTTTATCGACAAGCTGGTCGAACTGCTCGATCTTGGTGATTTCGCGCTCGTATTCGACCTCAGCGCCATCTTCCTCGAGCTCATCGAGCTCCCGCAGAGAGATAGTCTTTTCAGCCACTTACGCAATCTCGCAGCTTTTTGAGCAAGTTTCGACGCTCAACTGCTGCGTCAAATCTCCGTTGTGCAGCAACTTTCAATTCAGCCACCTTGCCCGTTTCCCTGACGCGAACTCTATCAGTAAATGTTAAATCGCCAAAGTCCTGCCGCTCCCAAATATCGGGCATGTGGTCCATTACCTGCTGCACGAGGTGGTCCACACCGTATTGCTCGTCCTGCATCGTATCCACGGAGTCGAGCAGGCCAACCAGCTCGACGAGCTGCTGAAAGCTGAGATCGTCCATCTGATCGAAGGTGTCGAGCGCATCGAGTGCCTCACGCACCTCCGCATTGGTCATGGTGTTCAGATCGAGGCCGGCCTCGCCAATGAGCGCCTCGAGCTCATCGAGACGCCGCTGCATCTCCATCGCCTGCGGGTCAGCGTCAGGCCCGAGAACGGGCTTACCGCCGATCTCGTCCCGTATGGCCTCCACGAGCAGGTTCTCGTCGCGTGACGCAATGTAGCCCGCCTCAGCGGCCTTTTCCGCTGCCGTGGCCAATGTCATGCCGTCCCGCTTCACCAGCCCCCTGATCGCCTTACCGGCGTCCATAGCCGACAATTCGCCACCCTCGTCCATGACACCGCCAGCTTTGCGCAGGAACTCGCTCAGTCTGGTGCCGAACAAGTCTTGCTCCTTGGGGCCGGTGCCCTCCCGCAGCATGTTGATGTACGGATCTACATAGGCGTCGATGTCCTTGTCGGTATGTGCGTCAGCGAGAACCCGACGCACTCCACCAAAGAATTGCTTGTAGAGCTGCATCGGATCCTCGCCGGCGCGACGCGCCAGATTCGGAATGCCGCGCATGATCTCGGCCGTTGTCCTGGCCGTCTGCGGGTCGAACGCATCCGTGGCGACAAGCTGGTTCACGACATCGTTGATGATCTGCTCATCGACATCCTGCTCAGGATCGAGGATCTTCGCCGCCAGCTCCTCGAGCTCGGAGATCATGGCTGGCTTGTTTTTATCGTAGAGATCGGCCTCGTGCGCCGACATCTGCGTCTCGGGGTCGCTGGTGATGTGCTTCTGGAAAAACTGGTGATGCTCGGTTCCAGCTATTTTCGTGGCGTAGTCGTTTATCGGGATCTCAACCGTGCCGCCGCGTTCGCGCGCCAGCTCAATATCTTCCTTCTTGACGTTGAGATGCGCCGCCACCTCGTCAGGATCGTGGCCCTTCTCCTGCCAGTATTGATCGAACTGCTCGACATCGACATGCAGCGATTGCACATCGCCATCGGCCGTCACGCGGCTGACGAAGTCCTGATAGGTTTTCGGCACCTCCTGCCGCAGCCGTGACGCTTCGGCCGAGTCGCCGAGTGCCTGATACACGAGCTCCATCTGTTTCGCGCGGCGCGCTTTCATGCCGTCACGGATGATGGTGGTGGTGCCGCCGGCGCCGGCAAGCAGCACCGTGCTTTTCATGGTCTCGGCTGCAATGGCGCCGATGCGCTCGATAACCTGCTCGCGGGTCAGGTAGTCGTCGCGATCGTTCATGTACTTGAGGGCCTCACCGCCGGCCATCGTCACCGACTCCTGAAAGATCTCAGTCGCGATCTCGGACGTCATGCCGATGCCGAAATCCTTGGTGCCCTGCCACACGGCGTCGCGGAACGTCTTGCGCTTGAGCGCGTCTGCAACGACCTCCTTGGCGAGCTGACCTTTGATCTCCCTGATCCCCGGCAGCTTTGACAGCAATACGCCGCCGCCAAGGGCTTCGGCCGCACCGCCGAGATTGCCGACAATGGTCGCGGCCCAGGCTGCGTCCTCGTGACTGAAACCCATCTCTCGATATTCTAGGTAGGCATGACCGCCCTCCTGCGTCTCTGAGTAGCTGAATGCGCCGGCACCGAAGCCGATCGTCAGGCCGCTTGACCAGCCGGCCAACATGCCGGGGCCCGCGCCGACGACCGGAAAGATCGTGCCGCCAGTGATGGCGCCAGTCGTGGCGCCCACAGTGCCGCCGACCATTGCGCCTTTCGCGCCCGACTCCCACGCGCCAATGAAATTCGCCGATTGCTTGGTCAGCGCAACGACCAGCGAGTGAATGCCGGAGGTGTCGAAATCGTGGTCAACGCTATACTTCTTGAGCTCCTTGATGCGCTCCTCGTCACCGGGAAGAAACACACCTTCCTGCTGGCGGGCGCCAATCTCGCCGAGCTCCTGCATTGCCCACGAGTGATGCCACGCCTGCTGAATCGGCCGAAAGGCGCGCTCCATGCGCGTGAGGTTCTCCTTGTCGGCCTTGAGCACGGAAAGGTGATACGGATTGTCGGCCGCAAACTCGAGCCACTTCGGATTGCTGTCGCGGTACTGATCGGGGTCGAACTTCCGCATCTCGACGAGCTGACTGATATTGTCGAAGTCAGCGTCGATGACCTCGAGCGGCAAACCAGTCTGCCCACCGAGCTCGAGGATCCTCGAGGCGCGGTTCGGCTCGACGTTGACCGCGTTACCGGCCGCGAGCCGCTGGCGCTGCTCCTCCTCCCGCTTGACCTCGGAGTAGTCGCGGAGCTCGGGGAGGTAGCTCTCGGGCATCAGTAGTCACCTATGCCGAGGATCCGAGACTTGGCGGCGGCAGTGTCGCCGGTGACGTAGTAGTAGTACGCCTCCTCGATGTCCTTGTCGTCGATTTCCTTGCCGGCCGACTCGGCCAGATTGCGAGCGTAGTCGGCGAACGACAGCGGACGGCCCTGGCCATCGGTATCCACGATCTGAGCCTGAGCCTTTTCGATCGGGATGTAGGCTTTCTTTTTCTCGTCCTCGGTGAGACCGGCTGCGACGCGCTCGGGATCGGTGCCGATCTCGCGCACGAATACGCGCTCAGCCACGGTCTGCGCAGTGATCTCGCGGACCTCCTGCGGCGACAGGTAGCCGGAGCCAGTCTGGTTGTACTTGCGCAGCGACTCGTCCACGAGACGCTTGTTGACCTCGGTGTCGATGCGCAGATACCGCTCGTATTCGGCGGTGCCCGGAGGCGGCACCCGCTTGAACATGCCGGAGGGACCGACCAGCAGTCCGCGCAGCACCTCGTCATCGGGATCGCCGCGATAGATGTTCGGATCCTTGCCGGTCGCCTGCGCGTCCTGAATGACCTTTTGCTCAGTCGCGAGCCTGTTCCAGTCCTCGCGCGTGAACTGCGTTTTCCACTCCGGCGTGTTGATATTCAGCTTGGCGCGCTGACCCTGCGGCATCCGGGTCCATGCGTAATACATATCCTCATTCGTGGATTCGGCGAAGCCGTCATTGTCCTGCCACCGCTCGGCGTACACCCGGAGCTGATTCTTGGTCGGCACATCGAGTAGCGACAGCAAGCCGGAGTCGAGCTGACCGTAGCTCGCACCGCCCTCGATGGCCTGCGACAGTGTGGTGACGATCTCGTCGCGCGCCATCTCATCGACAGCCTTGTCCTCGTTGTTGCGCTGCGTCAGCTCCATCTCGAGGAAGTCACGCTTTTGCGCGTAATCAGGATCATTACGATCGAGCATCTCGCGCGCCTTGCGCTTGCGCAGCGACAGGCTCGCGGCATCGGTCTCGCCATACATGCGCGTGACCGTGTCGATGATGTCGTAGACGTCGCCTTTGACGTTCTCGGTTTTCAGCTCCTCCTTGGTCGCATCGAGCATCTTCTTGACCGTGTCTGCCGGCAGGAAGTCAGCAATCGAACCAGAGCCCTTGCCCTCGCGAATGTCCTCCTGCGTGATCGGCCCATCGGTGCGCCGCGTCATCAGCGATCGCTCGAGCTCCTTGACGCGCACCTCGGGATCCATGACCGTGAGCCGGTCCTGGGCGACCTCCTGCACGAAACCCTGTTTCATCTTCTCGGCCTCGAGCGGATCGAGGCCAGTTTGCTCAACGGCCGCGTCCACCTGATCGAGCGTCGTAAACATCAGATCATTGGCGGTGTTCGGGTCAGCCAGCCGAATGCGCTCGGCATTGCGACGCAGGTTGCCATCGAGCTCGACGAGACGTTTTTCGTTGCGCACCTCACGCGCGCGGTCATTTACGGAGACTGCGCCACGCTCGAAGATGACCTCGGACTCAGCGGTCAGTAGCTCCTGATCGCTCGGGTCCATTGCGTACCGACCAAAGACCTCCTCTCGCCGGCGAGCAGTGGCCTCCCGATAGCGACGATCATGCGTCTCGGTATCGGGATCGTCCTTGAGCGCCTCGCGCTCCTCGAGCTCGGCGTCGATGAGTGCGTTTTTCGCCAGCGCGTATTGCAGCCGATCATTCTTTTGCTTTTTCTCGGCTGCCATGTTGACGAACGTGGCAATCGAACGATTCAGCGCGTCAGCCAGCTCGACGCCGCTCTTGTCGGGTAAGTCGATGCGATTCGAGCGCAGGCTTGGCCGTGCGCCGTAGTCCTCAACTGTCGGTAGCCTTGCCATTAGCTGTCACCACTCCTGAATGTTGCGGATACCGATGTCGAGAATGCCGTCAGCCCACCTGATTCTGAGAAATTACCGACACCGGGATCGAATACGGCAGGCTCGATCCTGTAAGCAATGCCCATCGACATCGAATTGAAATTGAGACCTGTATTGATGCCGCGCATAAACGTCGCGCCACTATCGACACCAACCACATCGACCGTGTCGTCGGCAGTATTGTCCTTGATGGACGCCGCGATCTTGAATGTCCAAAGTGCAGCCCCCGGCATATTTTCGCGGAACAATGCGCTGTCGGACGTATTCTGTGAATTCTCGTTGTCAACCGTGATGCCGCTGAGCGCGCCAGCATACTGATTGCCGGTAAGCACGATGACATGCAGGATCGACGGCGATCCCTGACCGAATATCAGGCAGTTATCTTCTGAGTCTCCGGTCGCAATGCGCGGAAAAATACCGAGGTTGAATCGACTCTGCAGCGAATTGAAATTCAGGACGCCGCCAGTGCTTGACCAGATCTGAAATGTCGGTGTGCGCAGCGTGACCGAACCCATGCCAGGAACATTCGGCCCGTTTGCGGCAATAGCGATCATAATGTCGCCGACAGATCGTGGCGGCGCTGCAACCGTGCGCTCAGCATTGCCGACAAAACTGCCGACCGGCAGCGCGATCGGTGTGCCCTCGACAAAGCCGGTGTAACCACCAGTAGGAGCAGCCGCGCCGCCAAGCACTGATCCGAGCAATAGCTTCACGCAAATGCCTCGGCAAATGTGGCGAGCCATGTCGAACCTCCGTCACGAGAGCGAATTGCGAGTAACGCCGTGTCATTCGGCGCCGGATCCGGCAGTGCATTGCCTCCTGGCCACTCGAACGATACCGGCCATGTGATCGTGCGCTGCGGGCCGTTCATCAGCACCTCAATCTCCATCTGCGCCAGCTCGCCGGAAATCGGCAGATTGCTGAATGTGATGCTCGGAATGTCCTGATTGACGATGAGCCACACCGACTGACCGAGTGCGTAGTTGATGGTGATGCCACCGCCGTTCGCTATGACCGTTTGCTGCTTGATGGTGAAATCGAGGATCGGGTAGCTGTTCAGATTGATGTTGCCGCCGGTGATGATCTCGAAATCACCGAGCGCCGTGACCGTGATGTTGCTGCTGCCGTCCTGTGCGATGCTGCCTTCAATCGCGTCGCCATAGCCGTAGAAGGCGAACCGCCGAGTGCCGACGCCGCTGATAAAGATACCGTTGCCAGTTGACCAGAATGGCTCGTTGAACCGCATGACCTCGACCGCTGCGCTGCCGAGCACCTCGAGGAACGGAAACGGCTGCTCGGTGTCATTGACGCGGAACGTGATCGTGTCGAGATTGTCCGGCGTCTGAATAATCAGCGAGGCGCCGGTCTGAATGACGATGCCCTGATCGGTCGTGTTGCCGACCGTTGTCACTGCCTGCAGATCGTCGCCGCCACCGCCGCCTGACCCCACCAGATACAGCGTGAACGTCAGCGCATCGACGTCCGGCTCGAGGATCTCCGCAATTGCACCGTCGAGCTGGTAGAGCACCAGTGCGCCGGCACCGTCATCGACAGGAACCAGTGTGCCGCCGACAAGATCCCGATTGCCGTCGAAGTCGCCGGCGCGCTGCCATGCTGACGTCTCGCACACCCATATGCCATTCTGAATCGGATCGGCCTGAGCCGTGACCAGAACTCGATCGCCGACGCTGTACGGGAAGTATTCTCCGCTCAGCGTGATCGGTGTCGTCGCGAGATGCTGGCATGGCGCCTTGATGGCGAGGCCAGAGACGAAGCTATCGGAGCGGAAATTCTTTTGCGCGGTCATGCGTTCATCGCTCCTGTCGAGGTGTAACCGTAACCCGGAATTTCCATGCCTCCCGGTTGCGATGTCGTCACGCTGTAGCCGCTTGCGCCACCACCACCACCGCCGCCGAAGCTGCCGCCGAATGCTGAATACGTGGACATGGCCGCCGTGATCGTATTGACGACGCCGATCTTGATTGCTGTCTTGCCCTCACGCTCGGCCGCCTCAGCACGGAACTGCAGGCCCTCGGCATCATTCTGGCCGGCCCATAGCCGCGACATTACGCGGTATTCGCCCTCGGCATTGAGATCGCCGAGCAGCGCGACAATGCTCGGATCATCGACGCCAGCACCGGAGGCTGCACTGACCGCAATGGCGCGCGAATGAATGCGCTTGCGATTGCGCTCCTCCTCGCCGGCTTCGCGGGTCGCCGCCGCCATGCGACGAGTAGCCGCCTCGCGGTAGCCCTTGGCCTCCTGATCCTTGAGCTTCTTGGTCTGATACGCCTTGTAGGCTTGACCGGCACCGGCGACGACCGCTGCCACTATCGCTAGTTGAGCCATCCGTACCACGCTCCATGTAGGTGTGTGAAACCGAGGCGATGCAGCAATCTGCAAGCCTCGGCGTCCGTAGCAATTGACATGACCGGCCCCCGGTACTGATCGACGAGATCCAGGCTCGCCCTGATTGCGCGCATAACTGTAATCGAATTCAGGTAGGGGCGCAGCTTCTCCGAGTGATCCGAAAAATAGATGCCGTAGTCGCGCTCGCGGGAGACGCCTACCAGTCCCTCGACCTTGCCGTCCATGAACACGGCATAGGCGCGCAGCGTGTTCGGGATCTTGCCGTAGTAGTCCCGAACATCATCAGCCGTGGCGAGACGCCACGTTATCTCCGGCCGCGTTTCTCGATCGACTCCATCTCGGCTAATGCCGCCAGAATCGTACACGGCCTCGGCGACTGCGCTTGCAGGCATATTCTCGAATCCGAATCCCACTCACCACCAAAACCGAACTGCCCCTCGTGATACCGACCATAGATCGTGTCCGCAGGCGTTACCTGAGCGTCCTCGACCGCTGGCAGATCGTAGAGGTTGTTGAAATCGGGTCCGTACTGCAAACCCTGGTGGTGCAGGTTTTCAGCAATGAAGCCGATCCGATTGATTTTCTTTTCCTCGAGCAAGCTCAGGCCATTGATGTCGCCGAGCTTGGTTGACTTGAACTGCGCCGTGTAAGGCAGGCCGACAACGACCTGAGAGAATGGCGCACCAGCGAGACCGGAGAGATCGAGCTCGCCCGGAGTACCGAAGATCGTCACCTGAGCCGTGCCCTTGTCGGCGCCGTCAGCCCATATGCTCACCGTGAGGCCCTGTAGATGATCGAGGCCGGTGAGCAGTGATGTCGGCGCGCCATCGTAGACGACATGCGAATCGACGCACTTGTTGATCGCACCGCCAATGGCCTCGGACTCGAGCGCCCACTTCTCGAGATAACGCTCCTCGCCCAAGCCGGAGGGTCCGGTGTTGCGGATCACCGTGTAATAGACCTGATCCTCCTCCCTGCCGGGGAGCACACAAACATCCTCGACCCACCCATTCGGCACGGAGTTATAGAGCCCCATCTCAATGTCGATCCAGCAGATCACATTTTCGAGCCTGTCGTAGACCAGCATCCCGACAGTGCCGTCCTCACGGACGCAATGAATGCGCACATCAGGTTTCATCTGCACGGCAATGTGCGTGATGCCGGCGACGTTGAAGTCCGGCGCGTAGACCGACAGATCGACGCTCTTGTAGTCCTGAACGTCGATGTCATACAGGAGCTCGTAAAGACGCTGCTCGGTGCGATCGACAAATACCGCCTTTGAGCTGATCGTCTTGATGTTGAAATTCGAGACCGTCAGCGGCTCATCGAAATTCGAGGATCTCGCCGACAGTGGGTTATTGCCGTCCATGCGCATCGCGGCGACGTTGTGTGAATTGTCAGTCGTGCCGATGAGCAGGCGCGCCATTGACAACAACCAGTTGATGTCGCGGATCGGGCCCTGGCCAATGGTTCTCGAGATCGTGCGCGCGTCGCCCTCGAGCTGGTCATCGAAGGACTCGAAATTATCGGACTCCGACAGGATGAGCTTCTCGTTGCCGCCCCACGCGAGCCGGCCCTCGTGAATCGCCACGGCTGACGGCCAGCCGGATTGATTCGACCACTCGCCCTCCCACCAGTCCTTTGTCGGCAGCAAGTTGCCGAACGGCTGCAGGACTCGCACTTTCGCCGTGGTCGAGCTCGTCACCTCGTAGACCCTGCAAATGCCCTGAATCGAGCCGCCGGAATAGTTCAGCGTGACCGTGACCGTGCCGCTGGTGTAATCGGCCACCTTGACGCCGATGCGGTAATAGATGATCTGACCGTCCTGACCATCGAGGAAGCTGGTGTCTGTCGGTGCAGTCCATGTGGTGCCTTGGTCATTCCACGGACCATCCTCGGTGAACGCGAACTGCAGCGTCACCGTCGCCGTGAACGTGCCCTCGATGATGATGCCGAAGCGGCGCGCCTCCTCGCTGCCGGTGACGCGGATCGGATTGGTCCACTCATCGGACGGCGGTGAGGTGATTGATTCAGTCACCACCTGACCGGAGCTCTCGAGACGGAACAGGGCGCCGTGATGTTGCGGCGCCTCGAAGTAAGGCGCGGTAGCGGTCAGGATGACTGGCGCCTGCTCGAAGCTGAGCGACCAGTCCGCATCGCCCTGAATCGCTGACACTGACATCGCAATCGGGCCGGTGTTCTGCACCTTGAACGGCCCGTTTTCCGGCCGGTAGGTGACGATGCCCCAGGATCGGGAATTGAAGCGGCGCTCGATTTTGCGCTGATCCGTGTCCTTGCAGGCGAGGTACATGACGTCGCCGGACTGGTCATAGCGCACGTTGAGGATGTCCTGATCGCTCGAGTACGGGTGGAAGAACAGCACCGGACCAGCGCCGGAGATGTTGATGTCGTTGACAAAGACGTTGTAGTCCTTGCCGTTCGCCAGCTCGATCCAGAAATCGCCGCCCGGAGTGAACTCAAAGTCGTAGGTGCCGCCGTTAAGAATCTGCTCGGGGATGTAGTCATCGTCGCCGGCGCTCGAGCCGACACGGAACACCGTGCCAGTGCCGCATGAGATCCTGATACCGTGCGCGACAAACTGGTCAGGCACGGCCACCGTAACCTGCTGCCGGATACGCGCGTAATTGGTGCCGTTGCCGCGCAGGATCGCGTTGATGCCGCCATCATTCCACGCGAACGCACCGGGATCCGAGGCGTCGATCCATCCGGTCAGGCCGCTGCCAAAACCGCCATTGGTGATCGTCGTCGAGACCGCAACGCGCTCGAGGAGCTGATCGTCAATACGGATCCGCGCGACACCGCCGGAATTGAGCTCGACCAGTGCCGTGTCATCGACGCCGAACACGAACGGAAGCTGACGCACTCGGTTGAGATCCTCGTAGCAGCTTCCGATGTAGGCGGTGCCGGGGCGCAGCATCATGGAGCCGAGTACCCTGGGCACGAAATTCTTTTGGATCTCGGCCGACATCGCCATGCGCTCGAGATCTACGCGCGCCAGCCCCCTCGAGGACACCACCCCTCGGTTGAAGGCGAGCAGCATTTTATCTTGCTTGGCCATCAGCCTATGAGCTGGCCACGGTTGCCGCGATCGCGACTGCCTCCACGGAACCCTTGCCGGCTACGCGCCCAACCGCCTTTCGGCGGGAACTTCGCCGGCGACTCCATCGCATCGGTAGCCTTGGCCTCGGCCAGCCATGTTTTCCACTTGCGCTCGAGCTCGCGCTCATTGAAGTCCATGCCGGTGATGCGCGGCGCCACCTTGTAGGCGAGATAGTGCTCGACCATCTCCGTGAAATTCGGCGGCCACAAGGTGAAGTCGGAACCCCACTGAGTGTCATCCGAGACGTAGGCGAAGTAGATCGTCTCCTGATCGCAGAATATCCACGCTCCCTCGTCCGAGTAGCGCGTGATCGGGATGTTGAAGTATTGATCGTGCGCCACCATGATCGTGCGCACGAAATCGGCTGGCTTGTCGAATGCGTACTGGTAGCCGAACGAGGGTGTCACCGATGGCGACGACCCCAATTCGACCGTGCGCTTGGCGAAATTCCACTGCCCCATCTGCAGGACACGCCGGACAAGATCGTTGTCCCATATGTCGTCGAGCTTGTAGCGCGGCTCACGGTTTTCGGTGAGATCTGCGAGCTTGCGCTCACCAATGATGCTGAGGGCACCATTGTAAAGCGTCAGTTTCGTCGGCATATCAGTCCTCCAAAGGGCCAGCGCATCCCTGCGCTACTGTTCAATCCTAGATCGGCTCACCGCTCGGTAGCCGCTTGGTGGTTCGCGGCCCATCGTGCAGCCAGTGGCCGCGTCTCAAAGCCGTCTTTGAGTACGCGGTCGCCGAGGCGCACACGCCACTTGTAATGCGAGCCGGCAAACTCGATGTCGTACTCGCTCGGTGCATCCACGGATGCCACCATCGCTGACTTGTACTGGTAGAACTCCTCCTGCTCGACGATCGTGTAGTTCCGACCTGACGCGACGACATGCAGCACTTGCTTCCAGCTCATGTCATCCGGCATGACAACGATCGTGTCTCCTGGGCGAAAGTGCTGCGAGATGTGCTGCCAGTATTTCTCGTCGAGGGTCTCCTCCGGCGTCGTGCCGAGCTCGACGTTCACGCGCCACGGCGTATTGAACTCGGCCTGCAGGCCGAATCGCGACTGCGTTACTGGTGCTGATTTCGCGGGCGCCTCCGGTGCCGCTTCCTTTGCGGGCTCCTGCGTGACCTCCGGCTCCTTGGCCTCTTTGGCGGGCGTCTTTTTAGCGGTAGCTTCTTTGGGCATTGGTTTCTCCGAATAAACGAAAGGGCGACCCCAAGCCGGAGCCGCCCTTCGATTGTCGCGCAGTTTTACCCTCTACGGCAATTACGTGCCGTTAATCATCGTGACATCGCCGGCGGGATTGGTCGAAATATCGACCACCGTGACGAGGCAGAGATCAATGGTGCCGAGGTTGTCGTCAATGACGATAACCGTGTCACCGACACGAACACCCTTGTCGTAGCCGTCATCGACATAGGCGGCTGCGATTACCGTCGCAACCGGATCGTCGGAGCGATACGTGTGGATCGCCGAGCCGAGACCGGACGGATCGCCCGGAGCACCTTCTGCCGTGCCGACGCGAGGAGTGATTTGGTTCAGAGATGCAGACTTGTAAGCCATTACTCGTTACCTCCTTACGCTGCGGCCAGTGCAGACGAGTCATGCGCGCTGAGCACGATGCCGCTGTTCTGCAAGACCTGTGAGCCCATGTAGATCGAGCAACGGGCCCAGGAGTAGTCCTGCTCCTCGTCGTAACCTACCCGCATTTCCATGTCGTCGGCGTTGTAGGCATGGCCGATCGCCGACTTGTGGAAGAAGAAGCACGTTTCAGCCGCCGTGCCCTGACCGGGGAGACGCGGGTGAACGATCCAGTTCATGCCGAGCCAGCGGTACGTGACCGGCTGGTCCTTCCATGCCGGATCGGCGGCATCGAACGGGCCGTTCATGGTGTAGTCGCGGCTGGCAAAATCGTTCTCGCCCATCATGTACGCCTCGTAACCGGGCGTCACCAGAGCGGTGATCCAGCCATCCCACGGCACCTCGTTGTTGCCCAGGATCGTCTTTGCGCGCAGGGTGCGGAGCGTGTCGGCCGTGGCCGCAACACCGAGGTTCTGCGTACCCGTTGCCAGTTCGGCGATGATGTCTTGGTCAATCTTGCGATTGATGACACCCATCGTCGTCTTTTGCATGATGGCGCGCTGGTTGCCCTGCGAGGCAAAGATGTTGAAATCGGTCTTGCGCACGAGATCGTGCCACTCGACCAGCGTTGCAACGGGCTGCGACAGGTTATCGCCGCGAGCCGGGATCAGGCCGTTGACGCCGCGCGTCTTGGCCGTAGCGTTGCCGGAATCAGCTACGAGGAAAGTCGCCTGATTGCCCTTGATGACCGATTCGGTGGTCGTCGAGGAACGCAGGAGCGACTGTAGCTGCTCGAAACCCGCAATGAACTCTTGCCGGTATTGAATCTGAAAAGCAGTTTCAGCCATTGAGGCATCCTCCAAACAATGAAAAGTCCTTTTCCACTGGTCGGGTTAGCCTGCGTGTGGCTTCACAAGGGTTGGCTCAGGACGAGGGCCTTGCTCTGCCGGCAGGGGCCGGAATGCCGGGGCCGCGAGTGCGGGTTGGCCGGCGATGTGGTTCAGCTCGGAATTTACGCTCGTTTCTTTTTCCGGTCAACTCCCTTGCGGAAGCCGCCGGTAGCGTAGTACATCGCGACCTGTCGCTTTGTGAACTTGCGACCACTCGGTGAGCGGTAGGCGTTGCGTCCTGTTTTCCTGAAAGGCACGTATGTCACCATCCCTGCCGTTTCGCTCATAGGTAGCGATCCGGTACGTTGACGTCCTTGATGTCCACTTTCTTCTTGCCACGCCGGCGAGCCCGCTGGCCTTGAGTGGTCTTGAATCCGGCCGCCTCGCCCTTGTCCTCACCACGGCCCATCAGCTTGCGGTGGAGCTGAATCTGCCGCGATACCGGACCCGGAGGCGCCTTGGCTCCGAGAAGCCCGCTCACGGTGACAACGGCGTGACGCCGCCTCCCATGCGCCGGACGCGCCGGGGCCTGCCGGGACGACGCGGCGGCTGGCCACCCTCGTCATCGGCGCGGTCTCGAGCCGTCACATTGCTGCCCTGGGTGCCCGATGGCGGGCGAATCCCGGTGTAGCGCATGGATCCCTGAATGGTGCCGTAACGCGCCTTGTTCACGGCCTTTTTCAGCAACGAGCTCATCCCTAACCTCCTATTTTGACTCGGCTTTTAGCCTCAGATCGTACAGATAACGCAGGCGCTCCTGCGCCTCGGTATCCTTGTTGTACTCGCTGCGCTTGTCGCGCATGTACTTCTCGAGATCCGCGATCTCGTCATTCAGCGCCTTTTGCGCATCGCCGCCGCTCGGCACGATCGCGCTCAGCGGATCCACGGTACGGGCGAGCTGCACCCACCCCTCCATGATCTCCTTGACGTTGAAAATGCTCACGCCATCGGGGTCGCGCGCATTCAGGAACCGCTCGGCCGCCTCCTCGCCGAACGTCTTTTTCACGAGTGCCGTGGCAAGATTGATGTTCGCCTTGTAGTCCTTGCCCCACTCCTCGCGGAGCTCCTGCTGCAACGCCTGATTGTGCTCGCGGTCGATCTCGACAAGATCGTCCTGCGACTGCTCCATGAACTTGTTGTACCAGCCGAGCGCCACATGCGCGGCCTCCGGCGGCATGTTGTTGGCCAGGAGCTCGCCGGCGAAGTCCTCGAAGATCTCGCGATCGTCGTCACCGATCACCAGCCCATCGGGCAGGTTCTCGAGATAGCCCTTGGCCTCGGTCGGCAGGCCATGCTCCTTGCGCCAGTCGGCCAGCTTCTCCTCCTCGATGCCCTCCGGCGGCTTCGGCAGGCCAGTCTCCGGCGGCTGGTTCAATTCGCCCGAGCGGATCTTCTGCTGCGCCTCGCGGTAGCTGTTCGCGAAATCGCCCGGAGACTTGAACCGCTGCAACTGCTCCATAAATTTCTCGTCGTCGCCAGCAAAGTCCGAACGCCAGTCGTGCGAGCGCATCTTCGAGAACTCGTCGAGCAGCGCCGCCGGTGAATCGAAGTCCTTGACCAGCTCGAGCTTCTCGGCGTCGTCGCCAGCAAAATCGGATTTCCAGTCGTCGTTGATCGGGTTGTCGAGGTTCTCTGCGGGGTCACTCATTGTCAGGATTCCTTGTACTTATTTTGTCGGGGTCCGTCCGTGTCGGGGCCGCTTTCAGCATCCATACCAGCGTCGTGCCGACGAATCGCTTGCCCTCGGCAAACGCCGTCGCGTGTGAATCTCCGGGCCGGTAACTCACATCGTGAGTGCCCGATGCCCGAATCAGGTAATCGAGACACATGCGCTGCTGCCTTTCCGTGGCCTCGCCACGCCAGCAAGCACGTAGCGCCTGTATCTCGGCTTCCGTGTAATCCGGCCGCTCAAGTGGATCCTTGTGCGGCCGGCAGTCCTCGATCTTCTCCTGAATCGCCACGCTACGCTACTTTCTCCTGCGCAGCCGCAAACTGATTCGCCGCCGTGGCCTGCGTCTTGGCCAGCTCGGCCTCCTCCTCGGCACGAGCCTGCTCGGCATTCGAGCGAATGATCTCCTGGGCCGCGCGCTCGGTACGGATGTGCTTGTGCTTCACACCGATGCCCTCGAGCGCCGCGCGCAGGGCCGAACCGCTGTCGTAATGCGCCAGCGCAGTCGGATCCATCTCGAGCGCCACCCGAATCAGCTCCGCTGACTCCATGAACGTCGATGCGTCCTTGCGCTCGATCGCCTCGTGCAATGGCGACTCGAACCGGAAGTGAATTTCGCGTCCTTGGAGCTCGCGCGGCATGTCCTGCACGGATCCAAAAACGCCAGCGCGTAGGAGGGTGTCGAAGGTATCTTCGCAAAGTTGGCCGTTGTACTCGTGTTCCATCGGCTCGAATAGTGGTAAGGCTGCCCTGACATACTCCTCCACGCGCTGACCGACCTCGAACGCTGTCATGTCGCCCTCCGGCGGCGGCAGCGTTAGCTTGTTGATGTAAAACGCCTCAGCGAGCATCGCCATCTGATTGTCGCGCTCGTTGTAGCCCTGCGGCAGTCCGCGCCGGTCCTGCGTGATCGGCCGCAATACGTCACCCTTGCGCTCGTCGTACTCGACATCAGCCCATGTGATGCCGCCCGAGTAGAGCTGAATGTCACCGCGAATCGCATCCTGCGTCGCAATCATCGGCGGGCGCACACTCATCTCGCCAGCCTCGAGCAGCGTCAGGCTCATCGCCTGCAGCAAACGCGCGTCCGGCAAACCGGCCACGGCCGCCGGCGAATACGCATACTGCGAGCCCGATACCGTCTGCCAGCGCGGCAACGTCACACCCGAGCTCCACGCCGGATGCTCATTGATGATGTGGCTGTTCTGCACATCGAGGTACACGATCATCCACGGATAACCGGCACCCTGATCCATCTGCCCCGCGTAGACGTCACTCGTCACCGCGAGCCTCATGCAATCGACCTTGCTGAGATTCTGGTCCTTCTTGACCTTGTCGATGTTAGGGTGCATCGCGCCAGCACCGAACATCGCTTTCAGCTCCTTGATGCGCGGCTGCCACTTGATGTAAACCTCGCCGACCTGCTGGTCAGCGCGCTCGGCCCAGGCTACGTCCCTGAGATGCCAGCACCGATAAAGAAGATGCGGCGACTCGGTGTGCCAGTTCACATCGCGCGTGATGCAACACTGCCCGAACGCCGCGAAATCCGCGTCACCCTCGGCCGTCGCGCGCACGAATTGCGACTTGCGATCGTACATCGCGCGACGCATTCGCTTGCCAGCCTCGTCGAGCCAGATCTTGCCGGGGATCGGCAGCTCGTCGTAATCATCGACGATGATCTGAAACCACTCTTTCTTGCGCGGCCGCAACATGGCGGCGAAGGAATTGCTCAAATCCCGGTGAACCAGGATTGGATACGATGAGTAGAGATGCTCGGCGAACTCCTCGCCCACGTAACGCCGAATCGTGAAATCCGCGCGCTGCGGGTAGAAATTCTCCGCGATCTCCTGCCACAGCGTCGTGATGGCCTTTCGCTCCTTGAAAAGCTGCTCGCCACGAGCAATGAGATCCTTGGGTCGCATCATCCGAGTGTCTCATCGGCTTCGGTAAGAATGTTGGAGGTGCGAGAGCCGCGACGCTTGGCGGCCTTGCGCCGCTCGTTGCGGCGAATGTACTCGTCATCCGGCATCTCCGCTGACTGGTAGATCTTGTCGAGTGCGGCCTGCTGCTTGGCTTCCTTCTCCATGCGCCGCTCCTTGTTGGTCTTGTAGCCCTTGCCGAGCGAGAAATTGACCAACCGCTTGCCGGTGTTTTTTAGTCCTGACATCAGTGCCTCCTTACGCGAGCCCTCCGTGGCCCCATGTTCACGGCCGGCCGCCGATTTTTGCCGATGATACCCCCGCGTTGATCGCTGCGCCATTCGCCGAGGTGCGTAATCGCCTTGTCACCCGCACTCCACGACTGCACCACCGCATCGCCACGATCCGGCGAACGACCGAGCATCTCCACAACGTCACGCTTCGACGTCACCTTGATACCGTTCGGCGTCAGCTCCCACGACAACGCCGTGAGATCCGCAACGAGCTTCTGATCGTCCGGCAACATGATCGGCGAACCACCATCCTGCTCAGGATCGAGCGCCTCCATGAATTTCCAGTACACCTCGGCGCGCTTGTTGAAAAACTTGAGCATCTTCTCCTTGGTGCGCGCCGATGACTTGTCCATGCCCACATGCCGGATACAGCGCACCCCGTTCTCCTCAAGATGCGCAAACGCCTCCGCACCGTTCATCTCACCGCAGTCAATCACCGGCAACGCGCCATGCTTGCGGTACTTCAACACCAGCGCCGCCACATCGCGACCGTGCGGCGTCTCCACCCCCGGCACACAAATCAGATCGGGATAAAAACCGTCATATCTCGGCGCCAGCACCGTCTCATCCTTGGAGCGCGCCGCGTCCACACCAATCGCGCACATCGGCACCCCACGCGGCGGCTGACCATTGCACTCGCGCCAGCGATTCTGCGCCGCATGAATCCACGCCGTCGAAATGAGCTGATCCGGCTCGTCCTGCCGCGCCGCCATGAAATTGCCGTCACGAATCGCCGATCGCAACGGCTCCTGCAACGCATCGAGCTGCGCCGCGTAATTCGTGCGCGCCAAAAACGGATTGTCAGCCAGCCGGCCCGGAATGAACGTGCGCGACTGCGGAATCAGGTAAATCGGCTCCCCTGTCACCGGATCGGTACGACCCGACTCGAGCTTCGAGTCCGGCCCATCCACCCACAAATCGAAACTCTTGCCATCCGAACCCACCATCGTCACGCACCACCGCAGCTCCCCAGGAGCCGCCGGA